>NZ_JBNDIN010000002.1:0-481221 GCF_050434425.1 Serratia sp. 2723 | reverse complement strand
GGCTGGTACGGAGTTGTGGTTAGGTGTGGTGTAAAGCAGTGGCATGTTCGATTTGATGTGGCGGTTGGGTACTGGAGTTAAGTTGTGGCACGTTCAGTCCCCTCTCCCTTTGGGAGAGGGTTAGGGTGAGGGGCATCTTTTTGTCCCTATCTATCGGTCAAAAGGATAACTATGCGAAACTGGCAGACTTCGAAATTACCAATCGCTCCGCTGTGGAGCGCGCTGTCTCTGGCGTTGTTGGCTATCGCCAGCCCGGCGTTACATGCTGAGGATGCAATGCAACCCACGTCGTCTCATTTTGCCTATATTGGTACCTATAACCCGAACGGTGAGGGCGTTTATCGCATGCAGGTGGATGCGAAAACCGGGGCACTGAGCGCCAGGACGCTGGTCAGCAGCCTGCCTAATCCGGCCCAGTTGGTCACCGATGCCAAAGGGCAGACGCTATATGTTGCCAGCGAGGTGGCAGATTTTAATGGCACCCAGCACGGGGGCATTGTCGCCTATCGCATCAACCCACAGGACGGCAGCCTGACGCCACTTAATCAGGTGGACTCACAGGGCGCGGGGCCGGTTTACCTTTCTCTGACGCCGGATGGCCGTCATCTGCTGGTGGCCAACTACGTCAGCGGCAGCGTTGCGGCGTTCCCGGTAGACAGCGAAGGCAAATTGGGGCCCGCCAGTTCTGTGCAGCAAGATGCAGGCCCTGCGGGCGCGGCCAAACCCGCCGCCGCGGTGGAAGGCAGCTTTGCCATCAGCGATCACAATGGCCCGCATGCGCATATGATCGCCAGCGATCCGAGCGGCAAGTTTGTGTTCTCTACCGATCTGGGGCTGGATCGTATCTACCAGTGGCGTTTCGATGCCGCCAGCGGCAAGCTGACCCCGAACGATCCGCCGTGGATCGCCGCCTCTTCCGCCGGAGCCGGCCCGCGCCACTTCATATTCCACCCAAATGGTAAAATTGTAATACTAATCAATGAGGAAGCCTCTACACTAACCAGCTACCGCTTTGATAGCCAAAAGGGGACGCTGAAACAGCTGCATGCAGTTTCAACCCTGCCTGCCGATTATAAGGGCACCAGCTTTGCTGCTGGCATAGCCTTGGCTGCGGATGGTAAAAATCTGTATGTCGCCAATCGCTTGCACAACAGCATTGCGCAGTTCAGCGTAAGCGGCGAGGGCGAACTGAAACCGGTGGCGGAGACCTGGACGCGAGGCGACTACCCGCGCACCATCACTTTGGATCCGAGTGGCCGCTATCTGTATGCCATGAATCAGCGTAGCGATAACGTAACCCGCTTTAGCGTAGACCAGTTCAGCGGCAAGCTCAGCTTTGTTGAAGGCTATACCCCGGTGGGCAGCCCTTCACAAATGGTGTTCTTGCCAGCAGCGAAGTAACCAGTTGCCCGCCTGATCCCTCAGGCGGGCACGTTGATAACGGAAAGAGAATGGTGAGATTTCCCTACCCACGTTTGGCATCCCTGTTCGATGCTTTGCAGTCCGAAACCTTGCCGCAGGACGAGCTGGCAAAGCGTTTTGCCGTGTCTACCCGCACGGTACGCGCCGATATCACCGCGCTGAACGATATCCTGGAAAGTTATGGTGCGCAGTTTGTCCACAGCCGCGGGGCCGGATATCGCCTGCAGGTTGATGATATGGCCCGGTTTAGTGCGCTCCAGCATCGGGAACGTAAACAGCACGCCACGCCGCGCAGCGCGCAGGAGCGGGTGCATTATTTGTTGATTCGCTTTTTGACCTCAGCCTTCTCGATGAAGCTGGAAGATCTGGCCGATGAATGGTTTGTCAGCCGGGGCACGCTGCAAAACGACATGGCTGAGGTGAGGGAGCGCCTGGCGCATTACCAGTTAACCATCGAAACCAAGCCGCGCTACGGTATGAAGCTGTTTGGTGCGGAAATGGCGATCCGCGCCTGCCTGACCGATCTATTGTTTCAACTGCATCTGGCGGATGCGGAAAATCCATTGTTGAACAATGACATCCTCCATCAGCCGCAGGTATTGACCTTTGCCGGGCTGCTGCACCCGCTGCTGTCGCAATATGCCATTCGTCTGACCGATGAGGGCGAGCAATACCTGATCTTCTACTGTGCTGTGGCGCTGCGGCGCATCACGGACGGCTATCCGCTGCAGGATTTTGACGTGGAAGACGGTGATGATGCGGTGCGCAAAGCGTCAACCTGGCTGGCGGGTGAACTGAGCAAGGCCACGGGCAAAGAGATCGCGGCAGCGGAAGAGGCCTATTTGCGGGTCAACATCGCTGCCAGAAGGGTGCAGGAAGTGCAGCCGACCAAAATCAACGCCGATGATGAAGAGGCGTTGGTGGATTACATCCTGTCTTACATCAACTCGCACTATAACTATAACCTGCAGAACGACAAGCAGCTGCGGGCCGATCTGCTCACCCATATCAAAACCATGATCACCCGGGTGAAATACCAGATCAATATCCCGAATCCGCTGTTGGCCAACATCAAGCAGCATTATCCGATGGCCTATGATGTGACGCTGGCGGCGGTATCGAGCTGGGGTAAACACACGCCTTATACCCTGAGCGAGAACGAAATCGGCTACCTGGTGCTGCATATTGGCGTCGGCCTGGAGCGGCACTACAACATTGGCTATGAGCGCCACCCGCAGGTGATGCTGGTGTGCGATACCGGTAACTCTACGGTGCGGATGATCCAGGCCCAGATTGCGCGCAAGTATCCGCAACTGGTGGTGACGCGCATCGTTTCACTGCGTGATTACGAAATTCTCGCCAGTATCGACGAAGATTTTATCATTTCCAATGCGCGCATCAGCGAGAAGAACAAGCCGGTCGTGGTGATGTCACCGTTCCCAACGGAGTATCAGCTAGAGCAGTTGGGCAAGCTGGTGCTGGTGGATCGCACCAAGCCGTACATGTTGGAAAAGTTCTTTGATGCCAGCCATTTTATGATCGTCAACGAGCCGCTAACGCAGGAGCAGCTGTTTAGCAAAGTTTGCGCTCAGTTGGAGCAGGAAGGCTATGTGGGCAGTGATTTCTACCCTTCGGTCGTTGAGCGGGAGGCCATCGTTTCTACCTTGCTGGGGGAGGGAATTGCTCTGCCGCACTCTCTCGGGCTGTTGGCGAAAAAGACCGTGGTGGTCACGCTGCTGGCACCACAGGGAATTCCGTGGGGAGAAGGTGAGGTGGCACACGTCATTTTCTTGCTGGCGATCAGCAAAAGCGACTACGAGGAAGCGATGGCGATCTACGAGCTGTTCGTCACCTTTGTGCGCGAACGTTCGATGACCCGCCTGCTGGGCAGTGACAATTTCGACAGCTTCAAAGCGGTGGCGCTGGACTGCCTGAGCCGCATTTAACGGTTTTCCCCTCTCTCAACGCAGAGGGGACTCACCGCATTAATCGTCTTTCTTCTTACCGAATATCTTCATCAGCGCGCCGACGATCAGCCCAAGGGCGATACCGCCTAAAATCCAGTCAACCAAACTCATTGTTGTGCTCCCGCGATCCTATAGTTTTGATTATATTATCATTCAATCAGGAACGCCCCATCGATCATTAATCTCCGCTGCTCGGTGGTGTAGTTGAGCCAGGAATTCTTGCTGTTGGACTTCTCCAATACAATGGCCAGTTCCGCCTGGCTAAGGGATAGTTCGTCCTGCCAGAATGGGGCGATGGCGTGGCGGGTGATAAAGTCGATCAAAAAGCGCGCCGGGCTGTCCTGCTCTTCAGGGAATAACCGCAGGGCCAGTTCGGTCATTAATGCACATTGTTGCGGCTGCTCGCTTTTCCCCAGCAGTTCAAGGAACGGCAGCAGCAGGCGGCCGCAGACCTGGCCGTGGTGGTAGTCACGCAATGCGCCAACCTCGCCCGCGATACCGTGGATCACACCCAGGCCCGCCATACTCAACGTCAGACCACCCAGGTAGGAAGCCTGCATAATCGCTTCGCGGGCCTCATCGCTCTGTTTTAGCACCGGCCAGGCGCTGAGGAAGTGATGGATACCGGTTAACGACAACTCGCGCGACAGGCTGCTGGCCGTATTGGAAAGATAGGCTTCAAACAGATGGGTGAAGGCATCAATGGCGCAATAGGCCAGTACATGATCTGGTGCTCCTTTCAGCAGATCAGGATCGAGGATTGCCACCTGCGGCACAAAGTTGTTATGCCGCAAAGAGGCTTTCACCTTGGTGACCTGAGTATCGGTGAGCACCGCGTTTTGCGTTACCTCGCTGCCGGTGCCTGCGGTGGTGGGGATGGCGATCAACGGCAGCGTTGCGCCACTGATTTTGCTGTCACCCACTTTTTCCATATAACGCAGGGTTGGCAGCGGGTGTTCGATCAGGGTAGCGAATGCCTTGGCGGCATCCAGCACGCTACCTCCGCCGATGGCTACCACTCTTTGCACCTGGCCTTGCCAGCGCGCCACCCATTGGTCGATTTCTTGCGGGGAGGCTTCATGGGCGACAATTTCTCTGCCCACCAGCAACGGCGTCAGCGCCGGGGCCAGTTCAGCATAGGGGGTACCGTTAAGGAACGATCGGCAGGTGAACAGTAGCGTGGTCTGCGGCTCGGCCTGGAGCAGTGGGATCAGTTGCTGGATGCTGCCCTTGCCAAACCAGGCCTGCCGGTTGGCGATCATCAGACTAGTGGTCATGCTCTCTCCTTGGCGTAGTTGGGCATCGAACTCACAGCATAATTCAGCCGACCTGGGCAAACCAATGCTTTTCCGCCGCTTAACGCGAAATTGTTAAGATATTAACCAGATCGGATTGTGTGGTTAATCGTTGCGAGGGCCTAACTTGTGATTTGATTAACATGTAAACAGTAATGCCCTTGCATTCTGGCCGATTGAATGCTTTTTATAGCCTGTTGGCCCAATATCGGTCGCTGATACGTTGGGAAAGGTTGATTGTTAATTTATTAATGATTGCGGGGGGCGAAATGAATATTCAGGTCGAAAGATTATCGGCGGTGATCGACGCAGTGGCGACCCGCCAATTCTATGCCAGCCTGCTGGGTTATCTGGAAGGTTTTTTCGCCTTTGATAATGCCATCGTCTATGCCTTCGAATATGGTCAGGCACCGCGCTGTCTGCTGAAAACCGAGCAAGAAAACAGCGATGCGGTAAACCAGATTTACCAGCAGGGTGCTTATCTTGAAGATCCCTTTTATCAGGCGTTGAACGGCGGCGGCCATGGCGATGTATTTACGCTGCGCCAATTGGCTCCCTGTGGTTTTTACCAGACGGATTACTACCGTAACTTTTACCGTAAAACCGGTTGGCACGACGAGGCTGGCGTACTACTGCAACTGACGCCGGAACGCGGGCTAGGCATATTTTTCGGTTCGGCCCGGCAAACGGTCGGCGTGCGTTATCCCCAACTGGCTGACCTGCGTGGCGCGTTGACGCTGGTAAAAAGCGTGGCGCGGCTGCATGGGGAAGTGGTGGTTGCGGCTAATGTGCCCACTTCCTCCGGCCCGCTGGCAGATAGCGCTGCCCAGGCGCGCTACGCGTTAAGCCCGCGTGAACGTGAGATCGTCGATCTGATCCTGAGCGGCAACGGATCGCAGCAGATCGCCGAACGGCTGTTTATCAGCCTGGGCACGGTAAAAAATCATCGTAAGAATATTTACGGCAAGCTGAATATTGGCTCTCAGGCCGAGTTGTTCAACCTGTTTTTGCGTCCCCCTTTGCGCCGCACGGCATAATGTTAAAAAAGTGTTGCAAATATCCCTAAAGGGACATAGCCGCCTGCCCACGCTCTGCTGATAATCCAGGCTAAGGCAATGGGTAAAGGGAGTGCAGCAATGAATAATCAAATCGAATCGTTAACCTACTACGCGGCGACCAAGAAATACGATCTGCGCTTCCCCACGCTGGAAGAGGATCTGGATGTTGACGTGGTGATCATCGGCGGTGGCTTCTCCGGCATTAACACGGCGCTGGAACTGGCGGAAAAAGGCATCACCAATATCGCTATTCTGGAGGGCCGCCACCTGGGCTACGGCGGGACGGGTCGCAACGGTGGCCAGGTGATGGCCGGGATCGGCCACGATCTGGAGAAGATCAAACGCCACGTTGGCCCGGTGGGGTTGGAAACCATCTTCAAGATCAGCAACCTTGGGGCCGGGATTATCCGCGAGCGCATTAAAAAGTACGCCATCGACGCCGATTTCTGCTTTGGCTATGGCTACCTTGGCAGCAACGCCAGGCAGGAAAAGACCCTGCGTACCTGGCTCAAAGAGTTCAAGGCGGTTTCACCGGACGAAGAGATCGAACTCTATACCGGCTCTGAAGTGAAGCAGGTGGTGGGATCTGATGCTTATACCTGTGCGTTGAAACACATGGGCGGCGGCCACGTTCATTCGCTCAACCTGCTGTTGGGGGAAGCGCAGGCGCTGAGCGGTTACGGGGTGAAGATCTTCGAAAACAGCAACGTGTTGAATGTGGAATACGGCCCGCGCATTACCGTGCGCACCGCCATGGGCTCGGTACGTGCCAACAAGATGCTGTGGGCATGCAACGGTTTCCTCAACGGCATGGATCCCTTTATCTACAAAAAGACCATCAATACCTACGCCTTCCAGTTGGCGACAGAACCGCTGTCTGACGAGCTGATCCGCCAGATCAGCCCGATCCGCGGGGCTTACAGCGATATCCGGCCGGTGATCGACTATTACCGTGTCACCAACGAGAACCGCCTGCTGTTCGGCAGCGCTACCCGGCTGGTCGAATATATTCCTTCAGACCTGAAAGCCTGGAACCGCAACCTGATGCTGAAAGTTTTCCCGTATCTGAAGGACGTGAAGATCGACCTGGCCTGGGGCGGGCCGCTGTGTTGCAGCGCCAACCTGTTCCCGCAGATCGGCACTTTGCCCCAGCACGATAACGTGTTTTACGTGCAGGGCTATTCCGGCTTTGGGGTGACGCCGAGCCATATCGTTTGCAAGGTGTTGGCGGAAGGAATGAGTGAGGGATCCGATCGTTATGACCTGATGAGTTCGATCCCGCACGTGGATATTTTTGGCAAAGACAAGCTGCGCCGTGTGATGACCACCGCGGGCAAGGTTTGGCACCAGACTTCCGGCTACTGGAAGGGTCGCCGTTAATCCTGATCACTAATCTAAAAGGAAAAAACCATGAAACCATTACTGCTTAAGCAAGCGCTCCCAGAACTGCAACAGATTGGCAGCGTCAGCAACCTGGGGGCCACGGTGGTCGCCGGTGAACCTAACGTCGGCGTGGCGATGATTTTTGGTGCGCCAACGGACAACCTGAACTGCGGCGTCTTTAGCTGCACCCGTGGCACCTTCGTGATGGAATACCCGTTTGCGGAACATGCCACGGTGTGGGAAGGCACGGCGACGCTGACCAATGAGCACAGCGGCGAGTCGGTACAGTATCAGGCCGGGGATTCCTGGTTTGTTGAGAAGGGCACCCCGGTACGTTGGGAAATCACCTCGGATCGTTTTGTGAAGCATTATCTGGCGATTGTCGAAGGCTAACCCGCAAGGAGGGCGATGCGATGACGGATATTACACTGTTGCCACAGGTTACGGCCTTTCTGGACCGCCAGCAGGGCCATTACATTCACGGCCAACCCGTGGCCGGGGCAGGCGTAGAAAGGTTTGCGGTGGTTAACCCGGCAAGCGGGATGGCCATCGCGCAGGTGAATGAAGGCAGCCAGGCTGAAGTCGATGCGGCGATGCAGGCGGCCTTTGACGCTTTCCACGGTAGCTGGGCACAGGTTTCTCCCTTGGAGCGTGGCAACTGCCTGACGCGCCTGGCCGATCTGCTGCAAACCCATCGCGAGGAACTGGCGCAGCTGGAAAGCCTGTGTTCCGGCAAAACCATTCAGCTGTCTCGCGGGCTGGAAATCGATATGGCCTCGCAGTTCCTGCGTTATTTTGCTGGCTGGTCGAGCAAAATCAGCGGGGAAACGCTGAACGTTTCATTGCCTTCCTTCCAGGGTGAGCAATACAGCGCATTTACCCGGCGTGAGCCGTTGGGCGTGGTGGTCGGCATCATTCCGTGGAACTTCTCGATCATGATCGCCATCTGGAAGCTGGCTGCGGCGCTCACCTGCGGCTGTACGGTGGTGCTCAAGCCGAGTGAATACACGCCGCTAACCATGCTGCGGGTGGCCGAACTGGCAACGCAAGCGGGCATCCCGGCTGGTGCACTCAACGTGATCAACGGTTCAGGTGCACGTCTTGGCCCCATGCTTATCACCCATCCGCGCTGTGCCAAAGTGACCTTCACCGGCTCGGTACCTACCGGGATCGCGGTGGGGAAAGCGGCGATGGAGCAAGGGATTGTGCGTACCACACTGGAACTGGGGGGTAAGAATGCCGCCGCGTTTCTGGCGGACGTCTCGGTCGACAAGATGGTCGACGGCATTATCGAGGCAGGCTACCTGAACCAGGGCCAGATCTGTGCCGCAGCGGAACGTTTCTACCTGCCTGCCAGCCATATCGATGAGGTATTGGCAAAGCTGGCGCAGCGCTTGGCAGCCATGAAGGTCGGCTCGCCGCTGGATGAAAGTACGCAAGTGGGGCCATTGGCCAATGAGGCACATTACCGTAAGGTACTGGCGCTGTTTGACAAGGCACGGGCTGATGGCAGCCAGATCGTCTGCGGCGGTCAGGCGTTGGCTGGTCCTGGCTTTTTTGTTGCGCCGACGGCGATCCGCGCTAATGGGCCGCATGATGCGTTAATGCGTGAGGAGACCTTTGGCCCGGTGGGCACTTTCCTGGCCTATGAGGATGAAGAGCAGATGATCGCCATGATCAACGATTCGCCTTATGGCCTGGCCGCCAGTCTGTGGACTAACGATCTCAGCAAGGCGATGCGCATGATCCCGCGGATTGAAGTGGGCACCTTGTGGATCAACATGCACACCTTCCTCGATCCGGCGTTGCCGTTCGGCGGGGTGAAATCGTCGGGGATGGGCAGAGAGTTCGGCAGTGCGTTTATCGAACATTATACCGAGTTGAAATCGGTGATGATGAGATATTGACAGCTAGACGGGCGCAGCAGCGCCCCTACAATAGTGAAGTTATTTGTCGGGGGGTCAGTCTTCGTCGAAGCCTGAGTTGAACAGCTCAATCACCGCTGCCAGGGCCTGTTCTTCCTGCGGCCCGGTGGCTTCAATTTCGATCTGGCGGCCCTGGGCGGAATCCAGCATCAGCAGCGCGATCACGCTGCTGGCTTCCGCTTCGGTGCCGCTGTCATTACGCAGCAGCACTTCGGCGTCAAAACTCTGCACCAGCTCAAACAGCTTCATAGCCGGGCGGGCGTGCATGCCCAGCTTGTTCTTGATTTCAACCGTCTGCTTGACCGTCATTGTTGTTTACGCTTTTCCAGTGTGCGGTGACGTGACTGCACGTTCTTGCCGCGTGAACGGAAATAATCCGCCAGCTGTTCAGCCACGTACACCGAACGGTGCTTACCGCCGGTACAACCAATGGCGACGGTCAGATAGCTGCGGTTGTTGGTCTCCAGCATCGGCAGCCACTGTTCCAGATAGCTGCGGGTCTGGTAAATGAAGTTGTGCACTTCGGTGTGGCGATCGAGGAACGAGGCCACGGGTTTATCCAGGCCGGTCATCGGGCGCAGTTTTGGGTCCCAGTGCGGGTTGGGCAGGAAACGTACGTCGAACACGTAATCGGCATCGATAGGAATACCGTGCTTGAAGCCGAAGGATTCGAACACCATCGTCAGCTCGCGTTCGCGTTTGCCCAACAGACGGGTACGCAGCATTTCCGCCAGTTCATGCACCGACATTTCCGAGGTATCGATGATCAGATCGGCACGGGAACGCAGCGGTTCCAGCAGATCGCTTTCTTCATCGATCGCGCTTTCCAGCGACAGGTTCTTGGCAGAGAGAGGATGCAGGCGACGGGTGTCGCTGTAGCGGCGGATCAGGGTGTTGCGATCGGCATCAAGGAACAGCAGCTGTGGTGTGAAGCTCTCCGGCAACTGGGTCATTGCATATTCAAACACTTCCGGCGATTCCGGCATGTTACGGACGTCGATGCTTACCGCAGCGGAGCTATTACGTTCGGCCAGCGTCTGGGCCAGTTGTGGCAACAACACCACGGGCAGGTTATCAACGCAGTAAAAACCCATGTCTTCCAGCGCCCGCAAGGCGACGGATTTCCCCGAACCGGAACGGCCGCTGACAATCATCAGCACCATGTGGTAACTCCCCTGGCATCTCAATGGCGCTCATCGCCACCGTTAGGATCTATTATCCGGGCCACGGCCCGGATATATCATAAGTAAAACAGTAGCGTTTTCATGGCTGAAAGTCACGCCAGCCGATGGTTACTCGGTGATGATCTGATACAGCTCTTCGTCGCTCAGCGCTGCGCGCAGGCGGCGGCACACGGTTTTGTCGGCCAGCCGTTTGGCAACCAGCGACAGCGTATGCAAATGAGTTTTACATTGATCGGCCGGTACCAGCAAGGCGAACAGCAGATCGACTGGTTGATTATCAATGGCATCAAAGGCGATAGGTTGCTCAAGGCGGATAAACACGCCAACGGCCCGCAAAGTGTCCTCTTCCAGTTTGCCATGTGGGATCGCGATACCGTTGCCGATACCGGTACTGCCCATACGCTCCCGGGTAAGTATTGCGTCAAACACCACCTGTGAAGGTAGGTTGAGCTGTTTGGCCGCCAGCTCGCTGATAATTTCCAAAGCCCGTTTCTTGCTGGTGCAGTGTACCGAGCTTCTGGTGCACTCGATGTTTAACACCGAGCTTAATTGCATTATTTCGTTGTTCATCTCATCTTCACTTAAAACCGCATCCTGTCGCTTTATTGCAAGCCTGCTTTACCATTGGCAAGTAGGCTTGCGCTGATAACCTTCATGAAACGGTTTTTCGCCTGTTTAACCCTGATGGCTTATCGGCGCATACCCATACAGGTGCTGCGCCGAGGGTTGCCGTGTAGCCAATTTGACTACGATGTGGACCATTATGCATCGCATAACGGCCCAGAATGTCAGTGTTGCTTTAGTTTGTCTTTATGTTTGTTCAATTGACGCGCCAGTTTGTCGATCAGACAGTCAATTGCGGCATACATATCTTCTTTTTCCGAGGTGGCGTGCAACTCGCCGCCATTCACATGCACCGTTGCTTCCGCAATCTGCTGCACTTTTTCCACACTGAGTACGACATATACCTGATTAATGCGGTCAAAATACTGCTCGAGTTTGGCAAACTTGGTGTTGACGAACTCACGCATGGGTTCGGTGATTTCGACGTGGTGTCCGGTAATGTTGAGCTGCATAATGTCTTCCTTCTCTATAGAGGTCAAACCAACTGTTTACGCTGGTTGGACGGCGGGATGGACAAAGACTCTCGGTACTTGGCGACGGTGCGCCGTGCCACCATGATCCCCTGATCGGAAAGCATCGTGGTCAGTTTACTGTCGCTAAGCGGTTTGGCGGGGTTTTCCGCTGCGATCAATTTCTTCACTAATGCCCGGATCGCCGTAGAGGAGGCTTCGCCACCGCTGTCGGTATTCACATGGCTGGAGAAGAAATACTTCAATTCGAAAATACCACGCGGGCTATGCAGGAACTTCTGCGTCGTCACGCGTGAGATTGTCGACTCATGCATTTCCACGGCCTGGGCGATATCTGCCAGCACCATGGGCTTCATAAATTCTGCACCCTGTTCAAAGAACGCTTCCTGCTGTTCGACAATACAGCGGGTCACCTTGAGCAGCGTGTCGTTCCGGCTTTCCAGACTCTTGATCAGCCACTTTGCTTCCTGCAAATTGCTGCGGATATACTGGCCGTCGGCATCGTTGCGCACCGTGTTGCCCAGTGCCGCATATTGCTGGTTGATTTTCAGCCGTGGGATGCTGTCGGCATTAAGCTCCACCACCCACTTATCCTGCACCTTGCGTACCAGCACATCCGGGATCACATACTCGGATTCCCCGGTATTGATCGATTGCCCGGGGCGCGGATCGAGCGAGTGGATCAACACCATCGCTTCTTTCAGTGTATCTTCTTTTAAGCGAGTTGTTCGCATCAGACTGCGAAAGTCGTGGTTGGCCAGCAAATCCAGATGTTCACTGACGATCAGACGGGCTTCAGCCAGATAGGGAGTGTCTTTGGCGTACTGGGAAAGCTGGATCAACAGGCAATCACGCAGATCGCGTGCCGCGACGCCGACCGGATCAAAACGCTGTACGCGCTTCAATACCGCTTCGACCTCGTCCATCGTCACATTATCGTCACCCATACTTTCCAGAATGTCTTCCAGCGGTACGGTGAGATAGCCCGTGTCATCAACGGCGTCGACGATCGAGGTGGCGATGGCGGCATCGGTGTCGGAGAACGGCGTCAGATCCACTTGCCACATCAGGTAGTCCTGCAGCGTTTGCGTGGTTTCGCCCTGATAGACCGGAAGTTCGTCATCGCCATAATCAGTACCGGTACCGGAAGGGGTACCCGCGGTATAGATCTCATCCCAGGTGGCATCCAGAGGCAGCTCTTCGGGCATGTCCTTCTGTTCCAGCGCTTCGCGGGTGTCTAGCCCTTCGGTCTCGATGCTTTCTTTGGTGTCGACCTCTTCGTGCTGGTCTTCGGACTGTTCAAGCAGCGGGTTGCTCTCTAGTGCCAGTTGGATCTCCTGCTGGAGCTCAAGCGTGGACAGCTGCAACAGGCGGATCGCCTGCTGAAGTTGGGGGGTCATGGCCAGTTGCTGGCTGAGCCTGAGTTGCAAACCTTGCTTCATAATCTTCTGCTACTTCCGTTAACGGTGGCCTGTTGGCCTGCCGCTAGAGCTTATAGGCGGAACTCTTCGCCCAGATAAACGCGTTTCACCTGCTCATCGGCCAGAATGGCGTCCGGTGTACCGTGGGCAATCAGCTTGCCCTGGCTGACGATATAGGCACGTTCACACACGTCAAGCGTCTCGCGTACGTTATGATCGGTGATCAGCACGCCAAGGCCGCTGTCACGCAGGTGCTCGATGATTTTCTTGATATCGATAACGGAAATCGGGTCAACCCCGGCGAAAGGCTCATCCAGCAGGATAAATTTCGGGTTGGCGGCCAACGCGCGGGCAATCTCCACGCGGCGGCGTTCACCCCCGGAAAGCGATTGGCCCAGATTGTCACGCAGGTGGGAGATATGAAACTCTTCCAGCAGCTCGATAGCCCGATCGTTGCGCTGTTCACTGGTGAGATCGGCGCGGATCTCCAGCACCGCCATCAGGTTGTCGTAAACACTCAGGCGGCGGAAGATTGAGGCTTCCTGCGGCAGGTAACCGATACCGCGGCGTGCTCGGGCGTGCAGCGGCAGGATACTGATATCTTCGTCATCGATCACGATGCGCCCGGCGTCGCGCTGAACGATGCCAACCACCATGTAGAAAGTGGTGGTCTTACCGGCACCGTTTGGCCCCAGCAGGCCGACGATCTCGCCAGATTTCACTTTCAGGCTCACGTCTTCAACGACTTTGCGGCCTTTGTAGGCTTTCGCCAGGTTTTCTGCGATGAGTGTTGCCATAAGTAATTAGTTACTCTTCTTTTGACCGTTTTTGTCTTGCAACTGTGATGGCACCAGAACCGTGGTCACGCGTTTGCCTTTATCGCTGAACGCCTGCATCTGCTGCTGTGGCACCAGATAGGTAATACGGTCGCCCTTCACGTTGCTGTCGAGCTGTTCCAGATAGGCGTTGCCGGTGAGGGTGATCAGCTGTGTCGCAACGTCGTAACGGACTTTCTGCGCATGGCCTTTTACCGGCTTGCCGCTGTCCTGCATCTGGTAGAAGGTTACCGGAGTGCCGAACGCTTCAATATAGGTTTTGTTCTGATCGCCACCCGGGCGCGTGACCACGACCTTGTCGGCCTTGATCTCGATAGTGCCCTGCTTGATCACCACATTGTCGGTAAAGGTGCTGACGTTGCTCTGCATATCCAGCGACTGTTTCAGCGAGTCGATACTTACCGGTTGGTCAGAGTCGGATTTCAACGCCAATGCGGGGGAGCTGGCGGTCAAAACGAGGCTGACGATCAACAGATTACGGAGTTGGCTTTTGGTTCTGAATTTCATAGTTGGTCTTGACCTTATCAATCAGCTCAGCGGTTTTGTTCCGCAGATTACCACGCATTTTCATGCCGTTAGAGGTGAAATTCGTGCCGAACAGTGTCACTTCATCATCGGAAGAGACGTCCTGGGTGACCAGATTAATCTGGGCATTATCGGTTTTAATTTTTTCCAGCTGTGAGGTGGTTGTCAAACTGTTCACCTCCACGTGGCCGTACAGATACAGCATGCGGTTTTTGGTCAGCTTGGCACGATCGGCGCGTATCGACCAGGTGGCCACGGCACGCTCATCAAACAGCGTCATCACCGGCTGGGTGAACCAGCTTAACTCATCGGCGGTGTAATATTTAACCTCTTCTGCCACCAGCTTGTAGCTTAGTTGCCCGGCCGGGTTGTACACCACGGTCACGGTATGCTGGCTCTGATAGGTCGGGTCCTGGTTGTTGACCGGTACCGAGCTGCTGTCATCACTGAAATCGGCCATGTTCCAGCCAATCAGCGCCAGCGCGATCACGGTCAGCAAGAGGGTGATCCAAAGTTTGGTTTTACTCATATTGACAGCCCTTTGGCGTCCTCCAGCTTGTTTTGCGCCAGCAGGATCAGGTCGCACAGCTCGCGTACTGCACCACGACCACCGTTGATGCGGGTCACATAATGGGCGCGAGGTAACAAAATTGGATGTGCATCGGCCACTGCTACGGCCAGACCGACTTCGGCCATCACCGGCCAGTCGATCAGATCGTCGCCGATGTAGGCGATTTCATCTGGCATCAGGGACAGTTTATCCAACAGTTCACGGAAGGCCAAAAGCTTATCGGACTGCCCCTGATACAGATGGGTGATATCCAACGTTTTTGCCCGGTCTTCCAGTAGCTTGGCCGAACGCCCGGTGATGATGGCTACCTCGATCCCCGAGGTTTTCAGGCAGCGGATGCCGTAGCCGTCACGGACGTTGAAGGCTTTAAGCTCTTCACCGTTATTGCCCATGTAGATCAGGCCGTCTGACAGCACACCGTCGACATCACAAATCAACAGGCGGATTTTCCCGGCGCGTGCCATGACTTCTTCAGCTACCGGCCCGTAACAGGTTTCAACCAGACTCATGCAGTTGGTTCCTTTCATTAAATGACGCCAGCGCGCAGCATGTCATGCATATGTACCACACCCAGCAATTGGTCGCCATCGGCAACCAGCACGGCGGTGATATGGCGTTGCTGCATCAGATTGAGCGCATCGACCGCCAGCAGGTTCGGGCGCACCCGGATACCGCCCAGGGTCATGACGTCGGTGATTTTGGCATTATTCAGATCGATGCCCATATCGAACACCCGGCGCAAGTCACCGTCGGTAAAAATACCGGCGATCTTCATCAGGTCGTCGCAGATCACCGTCATGCCCAGATTTTTACGGGTGATCTCCAGTAGCGCGTCGCGCAGCGAGGCTTCGGCGCTGACGTGCGGAATTTCGTCGCCGCTGTGCATGATATCGCTAACGCGCAGCAGCAGGCGGCGCCCCAATGCTCCACCAGGGTGAGACAGGGCGAAATCTTCCGGGGTAAAGCCCCTGGCCTTCAGCAGCGCTACGGCTAACGCATCACCCATGACCAAGGTGGCAGTGGTGCTGGTGGTAGGAGCCAGACCCAGTGGGCAAGCCTCCTGTGGCACCTTGATACACAGATGCACATCTGCCGCCTTGCCCATCGAGCTTTCCGGGTTGTTGGTCATGCAAATCAGTGGGATCTGCTGGCGTTTCAACACCGGGATCAGCGCCAGAATTTCGTTCGACTCACCGGAGTTGGAGATCGCCAGCACGATGTCCTGCGCCGACACCATGCCAAGATCGCCGTGGCTGGCCTCCGCCGGATGCACGAAGAACGCCGGGGTTCCGGTGCTGGCCAGCGTGGCGGCAATTTTGCAGCCGATATGGCCGGATTTACCCATGCCCATGACCACGACTTTACCGCAGCATCCGGCGATCGCTTCACATGCCCGGGTAAAATCTGCATTGATGTACCGATCGAGCTGGGCCAGGCCATCACGCTCAATCTGGAGTACTTCTTTGCCGGCCTGCTGAAAGTCAAAGCCCGGTTGCAACTGGATAGATGACATACTCATTCTCAACGGTTAGCCGAACGTACTGAAAGGGTTAAAGAACAGCACTGCAAGATACGCAATAAAGCCACATAATAACAGAGCTCCTGCCAGATGACCGATACGATGTTTGCGGCCAATACACAGCGCGGCAAGCAGGATACTGGCAGCCAGCATTACCCAGTAATCACGCTGGAAGGCGGCGGGATCGATACTGCCCGGTGACAGCAGGGCGGGGACGCCCAGTACAATCACCGTGTTAAAAATCGTCGAGCCGATGATATTCCCTACCGCCATATCATCTTCGCCTTTTAGTGCTCCGGCGATCGAGGTGGCCAATTCGGGCAGGCTGGTGCCGATGGCGATAATCGTCAGGCCAACCACCAGTTCGCTCAGGCCGAAGTAGTGGGCAATCACTGAGGCGTTATCGATGATCATCTTTGATGACAGCGGCAGAATAATGAAGGCCAGCACCAGCCAGAGAAAGGCCACGGTGTTGCTGCTGTCCTGCGGCAGTTCGGCGAGTTGCTCCACCGTCAGGCTGTCGTTGCCTTCACGTTGCGCCAGCCTGGCGATTTTCAGCATCAGCAGGATGAAACCGGTGGCGGCTAACAGCAGCAGCACGCCATCGAACCGGCTCAGGGTGTTATCCATCAGCACATAGCCGCACAACAGAATAACCCCCAGCATCAGCGGTAATTCACGCCGTAACACTTCGGAACGAACCGACAGCGGATGGATCAGGGCTGCCACCCCCAGGATCAGTAAAATATTGGTGATGTTGGAGCCAATCACGTTGCCAACCGCCAGGTTGGTCTGCCCATTGAGGGCGGCGGTGACCGACACGATCAATTCTGGCAGTGACGTGCCGATACCGACTATCGTCATGCCGATAATCAACGGGGGAACCCCCAGCGAGCGGCTAATCACCGCCGCACCATAAACCAGTCTATCTGCCCCATACACCAGTAAAAATAAACCAACGATCAACAGTACTATCGCGAGAAACATTCAGGGTCCTATATTGGGTATGCCCGTTGTCTTTCAAGCTGCAGCGTTGTTACCCGCACTCGCCCACCCCAGTCACTTACTAAAGTAAGTTCCTGAGGATGAACGAGCTTGTCGCCTAGCTGCAGCTTGAAATCCATAGGGTATAATAATCCCGGTTCGTTGGTTAAAGACCATCATCGGCCAGCTTGCTTACCCCTCGTTGCACATAACAACGAATTTTCCCGGCTATACCCCTCGTCTTTCAAGCAGCAACTTGAAATTTATAGGGTATAAAAATTGAACAATTTTGTTTTTTTACGTTATTACCTAATTTTGACCGTCTGGAGCCTAAAAGTAAAACCTATGGCATCATTGGTAGCGCATTGACGGTAAGTTTCGGTAAAAATGGGACGTATCGCCCCTATTTGCTTTACCATCACGGATGAGTTGGCAAAAAATAGCCTGTACAGGATCAATAAAAATGCACCAGAAGGCAGATAATCTGGTCGAAGTGCGCGGTATGAGCTTCTCTCGCGGCGATCGGCTGATATTTGAAGACATCAACCTGACGGTTCCTCGTGGCAAGATAACGGCCATCATGGGGCCGTCCGGCATTGGTAAAACCACGCTGTTACGCCTGATTGGTGGCCAGTTGAGCCCGGATTGCGGCGAGATCTGGTTTGATGGGGACAACATCCCGGCGCTGTCGCGCCATCAGTTGTATGAATCACGCAAGAAGATGAGCATGTTGTTTCAGTCGGGAGCGCTGTTCACCGATCTGACGGTATTTGAGAACGTGGCTTACCCGCTGCGTGAGCACAGCCGCCTGCCAGAGCCGATCCTGCGCAGCACGGTGCTGATGAAGCTGGAAGCCGTAGGGCTACGCGGCGCGGCAGATCTGATGCCAAACGAGCTTTCCGGCGGGATGGCCCGGCGAGCTGCCCTGGCGCGTGCTATTGCGCTGGATCCGACATTGATCATGTTCGACGAACCCTTCGTTGGCCAGGATCCGATCACCATGGGCGTGCTGGTCAAACTGATCGATGAGCTGAATAACGCGCTCGGGATCACCTGCATCGTGGTATCCCATGATGTGCCAGAAGTCTTGAGTATCGCGGATTACGCCTATATTGTGGCGGACCACCATGTGATTGCCGAAGGTTCGGCACCGCAATTACAGAACAATCCTGATGCGCGAGTGCGCCAGTTTCTGGATGGTATTGCCGATGGGCCGGTACCATTCCGTTACCCAGCCGGTGATTATCAGACAGAGCTTTTAGGGGAAGGGAGTAAATAACCTCATGTTTTTAAAGGCGTTAGCGTCGTTAGGGCGCCGTGGCATCAACACCAGCGCTGCCTTTGGACGCGCCGGGCTGATGCTGTTCCACGCGCTGATTGGGCGCCCGGAACCGCGCAAACAATGGCCGCTGCTGCTCAAACAACTATACAGCGTGGGCGTTCAGTCGCTGTTGATCATCATGGTTTCCGGCTTGTTTATCGGCATGGTATTGGGGCTGCAAGGTTACATCATCCTTACCACCTACAGTGCCGAGGCGAGCCTGGGCATGATGGTGGCGTTGTCATTGCTACGTGAACTGGGGCCGGTAGTGACCGCTCTGCTGTTCGCTGGCCGCGCCGGTTCGGCTCTGACGGCCGAAATCGGTCTGATGAAGGCCACCGAGCAGATCTCCAGCCTGGAAATGATGGCGATCGATCCGTTGCGGCGTATTGTTGCCCCACGTTTCTGGGCCGGTCTTATCAGTATGCCGCTGCTGACGATTATTTTCGTGGCCATCGGTATCTGGGGTGGCGCGATTGTTGGCGTGGACTGGAAGGGGATCGACAGCGGTTTCTTCTGGTCGGCGATGCAAGGGGCCGTAGAATGGCGTCAGGATTTACTTAACTGCCTGATCAAGAGCGTGGTATTTGCCATTACCGTTAGCTGGATTGCGATCTTCAATGGTTATGATGCCGTACCGACCTCTGAAGGGATTAGTCAGGCAACGACAAGGACCGTGGTACATTCGTCACTGGCGGTGTTGGGATTGGATTTCGTGCTGACTGCACTGATGTTTGGGAATTGATTCGATGCAAACGAAGAAGAGTGAAATCTGGGTTGGGGCGTTTATGCTGATTGCGCTGTGCGCCATCATCTTCCTCTGCCTCCAGGTGGCCAATATTAAATCGATCGGTAATGAACCGACTTACCGTATCTACGCCACCTTCGATAATATTGGTGGTTTGAAAGCTCGCTCGCCGGTGAAGATCGGTGGGGTGATGGTTGGCCGGGTTGCGGCTATCTCGCTCGATCCGAAGACCTACACGCCACGCGTGGCACTGGATATCCAGCAACAATACAACCAACTGCCAGACACCAGCTCGTTGGCGATCCGTACCTCCGGCCTGCTGGGTGAACAGTATCTGGCGCTGAACGTCGGTTTTGAAGATCCCGAGATGGGTACGGCTATCCTTAAGGATGGTGGGACCATTCAGGATACCAAATCAGCCATGGTGCTGGAGGACTTGATCGGCCAGTTCCTCTACAAGAGCGGTGGTCAGGATAGCCCGAATTCACCGGATGGCGCCGCTGCAGCTCCGGCACCGGATGCCGCAGCGCATTCCGCTACAACTCATTAATCGAGGAAACCTGCATGTTGAAACGTTTTTTAATGGTTGCCCTGCTGGTGGTTGCTCCGCTAGCTAATGCGGTCGATCAGACTAACCCCTACAGCCTGATGCAAGACGCAGCGCAGAAAACCTTCACCCGCCTGAAAAGCGAGCAGCCAAAAATCAAGCAGGATCCCAACTACCTGCGCGCCATCGTGCATGAAGAACTGATGCCGTTCGTGCAGGTGAAATATGCCGGTGCGCTGGTATTGGGCCGTTACTACAAAGACGCCACGCCAGCCCAGCGCGAAGCTTACTTCACCGCCTTCCAGGCCTATCTGGAGCAGGCGTATGGCCAGGCGTTAGCCATGTACCAAGGCCAGACCTATCAGATCGAACCGGAACAGCCGTTAGGCAATGCCGATATCATCGCGATCCGCGTGACCATCATCGATAAAGGTGGCCGCCCACCGGTGCGTCTGGATTTCCAATGGCGCAAGAACAGCAAAACCGGCCACTGGCAGGCGTATGACATGATTGCCGAAGGCGTGAGCATGATCACCACCAAGCAGAATGAATGGGCATCAACCCTGCGCCTCAAAGGCGTAGACGGTTTGACCCAGCAGCTGCAAGCGGCCGCCAAACAGCCGATCACCCTGGATCAGAAAAATTGATGGCCGCAGCGCTGAGCTGGGTATCACAACAGCAAACGCTGGTGCTGAGCGGCGAGCTGGATCGTGAGACGTTATTGCCGCTGTGGCAGCAGCGTGAGATGTTGTTGGCGGATAAAACCGTGATTGATGTGGCTCAGTTGCAGCGTGTGGACTCTTCCGGTCTGGCCCTGCTGCTGCATTTACGTGAGCAACGGCACCAGCAGGGAATTGAGATAAAAATTTCCGGCATCACCGAACGGCTGCAAACGCTGATCACGCTCTACAATTTGTCAGCAATAATACCTGTCGAAACCGCTAGTTAGCCGCATTTCTGGCTGTTAGACCGGGAAAAATCAGTTAAAGGCCCCTGTTGCTCAGGGGCTTTTTCTTTGGTTTAAGAAAGCGGCGGATTCTACTAAGATAGACGTCAAGAAGTCGCCCCGGGTGACTATGATCCTTCGATGCAGAATTGGATACTATGGAAAATAGCGAAATTAAAGACGTGCTGATGAAGGCGTTGGCACTGGAAGAAGCGCATGTGACCGGCGATGGCAGCCATTTTCAGGTGATTGCCGTGGGGGAACTGTTCGCCACCATGAGCCGCGTCAAGAAACAGCAAGCCGTCTATGCGCCGCTGATGGAATACATCGCGGACAACCGCATTCATGCTTTGTCGATCAAGGCATATACCCCAGAAGAGTGGCAGCGGGATCGCAAACTCAACGGATTTTAAGGCTGTTTGCCCAGCGGGCAGGCAGCTCAGAACAGATAACAGAGAGTAGTTAAATGGATAAATTTCGTGTGCATGGCCGTACCCGTCTCAGCGGTGAAGTGACCATTTCCGGGGCGAAAAACGCCGCCCTGCCGATCCTGTTTGCCGCCTTGCTGGCGGAAGAGCCTGTTGAACTGCAAAACGTCCCGAAGCTCAAGGACATTGACACCACCATCAAACTGCTCAGCCAGTTGGGCACCAAGATCGAGCGTAACGGTTCGGTCTATGTTGATGCCAGTGGCGTGAACGAGTTTTGTGCTCCCTACGATCTGGTGAAAACCATGCGTGCCTCCATTTGGGCATTGGGGCCGCTGGTAGCACGTTTTGGCCGTGGTCAGGTCTCGCTGCCCGGTGGCTGTGCCATTGGCGCACGTCCGGTTGACCTGCACATTACCGGCCTGGAGCAGCTGGGTGCGGAAATCAAACTGGAAGAGGGTTACGTTAAAGCCTCTGTGGAAGGGCGCCTGAAGGGCGCACATATCGTGATGGATAAGGTCAGCGTAGGCGCGACCGTCACCATCATGAGTGCCGCAACCCTGGCGACCGGTACCACCATCATCGAGAACGCGGCGCGTGAGCCGGAAATCGTTGATACCGCCAACTTCCTCAACACGCTGGGTGCCAAAATCAGCGGCGCTGGCACGGACAGGATCACCATTGAAGGCGTTGAACGCCTGGGTGGCGGAGTTTACCGTGTGCTGCCAGACCGTATCGAAACCGGTACCTTCCTGGTTGCCGCTGCCGTTTCTGGTGGCAAGGTGATGTGCCGCAATACTCGCCCAGATACGCTGGATGCGGTGTTGGCCAAACTGCGTGAAGCAGGGGCCGATATCGAAGTGGGTGAAGATTGGATCAGCCTGGACATGCATGGCAAACGCCCGAAAGCGGTAACCGTGCGCACGGCTCCACACCCTGGTTTCCCAACCGATATGCAGGCGCAGTTCAGCCTGTTGAACCTGGTAGCGGAAGGGACCGGCGTGATCACCGAGACGATCTTCGAAAACCGCTTTATGCACGTGCCTGAGCTGATCCGTATGGGTGCACACGCAGAAATCGAAAGCAACACCGTGATTTGCCACGGCGTAGAGCAGCTTTCTGGTGCACAGGTGATGGCGACCGATCTGCGTGCCTCTGCCAGCCTGGTATTGGCGGGTTGTATTGCCGAAGGCGTAACGGTGGTGGATCGTATTTATCACATCGACCGTGGCTACGAACGCATTGAAGACAAACTACGTGCGCTGGGTGCCAATATCGAACGTGTGAAAGGCGAGTAATCGTAACAGCTAATAACCTATGCCCCTTCTGGGGGGCGTAGGTGCTTCAATATCTTAGTGCCTCTCCCTGCTCCCTCCTTGATTGATCGATTAAAACCATTAGCCAGGTTTACGGTTAAGATTTTACTATAAAAAATTTCAATGTTTACAACGACATTTTTGCTATTAAGTGTCTGGAAACATTGATATCAGCTTTTATCCTCATTACTCTACGTATGCGGTAGATACTCCATACTCCAGTCATGCTAATGATATTCCCGCTAAAAGCGCCAGTTCGGTCGTGTTTCAATCGGGAAAGGCGCGTCATTGCCATTTGCGCGATCGCCACACTCATTATTTGCGTCGTCAAGGAAGAAGAGCCATGCAACAGACCTTACCGGACTGGCTGAGGAACACGGTTGGCACGCCGTTATACGCCGTTCTGGCCAATACCAACGGTGCTGAAGGCATCAAAGCCTATTACCGTGAGGACGGTAGCCGCACGCCTTTCGGGCTTTATGCCAACACACAATATGCCAACTGGTTTGAAGTGATGCCGGTGTTGGTGCAAATCAATGAAGGTAGTCCATTCCTGCGCTGGGTGGCAGAGACGCCCCTGCGCAATTGGGGCTGGCTGGCACGTTCGCCGCTGTCTCAGACAACCATTACGGACCATCTTCGTGGCCTGACCCAGGTGATCATGCCTTCAGGTAAAGAGGTGTTTTTCCGTTATTGGGATGGCCGGTTCCTCCCTACCTACTTTGACTATTACGGCGACCACTGGGGCGAGATCCTGCCGGTCTTTTCCGCTTATTGGGTTAATGGCCGAGCTTTCACCTGCCCGGTAATACCTGATGCGCCGTTACAGGTGTTCCCTTGGTGGCGAGTCCCTCAAGGTGTAGTGGATGCACAGCTGGATAAGGACGTATTGCCTCTGGTGCTCAATATCTGCCAGATCCTGCGGCGGGACTACGCCGATGTGGTTGCCCGTTGGCCTGACGCGATATTGGAGAAAAAAATACGCCGCCTGCTTACTCCGCAGCGCCGTCGCGATCCCCAGATCCTGGCCGAGATCCTGCGCACCCTCGCACACGCTTAATTATCATGGAGAGCCGATGTCATGGATTACTATCAGGGAAGAATCAGAACGCTTGAAGATTATACTCGCGTGTTGGAAGGGAAGTCTCCGCTCCCACAGTCAAAGTTGACCTTAGCCGATAAAGATGAGGATGTTAAGCAAATCCTGTCGGAGTTCAGCCAGGTGATGGCGAGCTACAAGAAGACCAATGCAGACTGGTGGTATGGCTCGCTGCTGAACATGAAACAGCAATTCATGCTTGGTGATATGGAGCGTGAGTCCGCCCCTCTGGAGGACAAATCGGTAGATATTGCTATGAGTTGCAGCATTCAGCCCCAGAGCAAGGTTATTCTTATGCCCAATTTAATCTAGGGTTAATGTATAGCCATGGTAATGGTATAGCAGCAGATCCAGAGCAGGCAATATTTTGGTACCGTAAAGCAGCAGATCAAGGCTTGGTTTATGCCCAATTTAATTTAGGCGTTATGTATGAGAATGGCAAGAAAGTAGTCTTCAACGACCAAGCCGAATATGAAGCAGTCAGTGGCGATGCATTTTCTTGTTTTTGCGAAATAAGAAATCATTATTCTGATGTTGTGTTTATGTGCAAAGGTGCTAAACGTAATGTCTATCCTTCCAGTATGTGCAGAGATATGTCTGGCGGGTTGATTGCCTATGAATTCCATGAGGGCAAGCACGCGAAATCAGAGGATATAGTTCCTATTTTCAATTTTGACGATGAAGATATAGTGTCTCCGGAAGAGCAAAAGCAGCATTTTTTATCTTGGGCACAATCTGAGCGATGTTGAATTCTATATCATAACTGCGTTTAATACCGCTTCACCTGTAGCGCCATTAGACGCAGCCGTTAAGAAAGTAATAAACCATCGCCTTGCTACGGATGATCTCTGCTGTTAGTTATTATCCTCCGGGAACTCACCCACCGCCATATGCAGCGTAATGCGTTGCCCATCGCGCAGCACCACCACCGGGATCTCCGTCCCAGGGCGGATCTCCGCCACCTGATCCATAGTCTCCAATACCGAAACCGCCGGTTTGTTATCGACGTTAATGATGATGTCATTAATATGGAACGCCGCATTGGCGGCCGGGCCGTTAGGGGTAATTTCGGTCACGATGATCCCCTGGAGGCGGTCGATGCCGGTCGCCGAGGTGCGCACCGGGATAATCTCTTTACCCTGAATACCAAAGTAGCCGCGGATCACCCGGCCATCACGGATCAGCTTATCCATGATCTTGGTTGCCAACTCTACCGGGATGGCAAAGCCTAGCCCCTCTGGTGTTTCGCCATCGGTGATCTTGTCATAGGTCAGCGTGTTGATGCCCATCAGCTCACCCAGGGAGTTAACCAGCGCACCGCCGGAGTTACCCCGGTTGATTGAAGCATCGGTTTGCAGGAAGGTTTGTCGCCCGGTGGTGCTCAGGCTGATACGCCCGGTAGCGCTGATAATGCCCTGGGTAACGGTTTGCCCAAGGTTGTACGGGTTACCGATCGCCAGCGCCACATCACCGATGCGTGCAGGGCGTGCGGTATTGATTGGGATCACTGGCAAGTTGCCAGGATCGATTTTCAGTACTGCCAGGTCGGTCAGGCTATCGGAACCGACCAATAACGCCTCGTAGCGGCGGCCATCTTGCAGTACGGCGGTGATCTGCTGGGCGTCTTTGATTACGTGGCGGTTGGTAATGATATAGCCGCGATCGTTCATGATCACACCGGAGCCCAGAGAGAGCACGTTGGCCGCGCCGCTGATGTTGCGGTTGTAGATGTTGACGACGGCAGGAGCAGCCCGGCGCACGCCGGTATTATAGCTGGCCGGAGTTTGATCGCTGGTATTCTCAGATTTGCTGGCGAATATGTTATTGGCGGAACGCAATACGGGCAGGGCGGCCAGCAGTATACCGGCGACGACCAAACCAATAACAATAGAACGCAAGAGCTTAGCAAACATAGAGTTTTAGTTAGTGTTGGGGAAGATGAAGGGAGGATAGCACGAGTTAACCGGGCGCAATATGCTGGCGCGCCCGGTTTCGCAACAAATTAACGCAGCAACAGATAAATGTTTTCGTCGCCACGTACGATGTTCAGCGCCATCACCGCCGGTTTAGCCTCGAGCAGCTTACGCAGTGCGTTGATGTTTTCAACGCGCTGACGGTTGACGCCGATAATCACATCCCCTTTCTGCAGGCCAAACTGTGCCGCCGGAGTGCCTTTATCCACCTTGTCGATCTTCACGCCTTTATCACCGTTTGGCAGCGCACCGTTGGTGAGTGCGGCACCTTGCAGCGCAGGCGACAACGTTTCGGCGTTGGTTGATACACTTTCGCTGTTATCCAGGGTGACGGCAACGTCCATGGGTTTGCCTTCACGCAGCAGGCCCACTTTAACTGTGGTGCCCGGTGCGGTGGTGCCCACTTTGGCTCTCAGCTCGGCAAAGCTGCTGATCGGCTTGCCGTCCAGGGAAATCAGAATATCACCGGCTTTGATCCCGGCTTTGGCTGCGGCGGATTTTGGCATTACTTCGCTGACAAAGGCCCCGCGTTGGGCGTCCGTATTGAACGCTTTCGCCATATCGGCGGTCATTTCACTGCCTTTGATGCCCAGCAGGCCGCGCTTCACTTCACCAAATTCAATCAGCTGCTTGCTCAGGCTCTGCGCCATGTTGCTTGGAATGGCGAAGCCGATGCCGATGTTACCGCCGCCCGGAGCCAGGATCGCGGTGTTAATGCCGATCAGTTCACCGTTCAGGTTCACCAGCGCGCCGCCGGAGTTGCCACGGTTGATGGAGGCATCGGTCTGGATGAAGTTTTCCAACCCTTCCAGGCTCAGACCGCTACGGCCCAAAGCGGAGATGATACCGGAGGTCGCCGTCTGGCCAAGGCCGAACGGGTTACCAACGGCCACGGCAAAATCACCAACGCGCAGTTTGTCGGAGTCGGCGATTTTTACCGCCGTCAGGTTTTTGACATCGCTGACCTGCAGCAAGGCAATGTCCGACTGTTCGTCGCGGCCAATCAGCTTGGCGTCATATTCGCGGCCATCATTGAGCTGTACGCTGATCTTGTCGGCGTTATTGATGACGTGGTTGTTGGTGAGGATGTAACCCTTCGTCGCGTCGATAATCACACCGGAACCCAGCCCTTCAAACGGGCGAGTGCTTTCTTTCGGTGTAGGCATGTTCGGGCCAAAGAAGAATTTAAACTGCTCTGGCAGCTGTGGCTGGCGTTGTACCTGAGTGCCTTCTACACGCACGCTAACCACGGCGGGTAGCACTTTTTCCAGCATTGGTGCCAGGCTTGGCAGCGACTCACCCGCAACGGCGGCAGGCATGGCTGCGTTGGCTGCCGGGACGGAGGCGAACGCCAGGCTAATACTCATTGCTAATGCATTAAGAATTAAAGTTCTTTTCTTCATTGGTTGTAGCTCTCTCAAAATCTGCCGGTGAATTTTTTTACGATACTGCCATGGCAATATCATTTGTGAAGTCTAGGACAATGAATTTACGCGAAAAGTTCACTTAATCGTCAAGAGTAAGCATAGTCAGGGCGGGGAGTTAGGACGAACAAAGTGAACAACCCGTGGGATCACCCCACGGGTCAGTATAACGGGGAATCAATTACCGCGTGGTGCGCCGCGCAGCAGGCCGGAGGCCCCTTCGGAGTAGTCACGTGGCATTTCTACTGGCGCCTGATCGTTATCCGCTTCCGCTTCGGTCAGGCGATAGCGGAATGGGTTGTCCTGCATCGGCAGATCCGGCAGCAGGTTATTGGAGCTTTTCGCCATATGCTGATACAACTGGCGATAGTCGCGTGCCATGTTATCCAGCAGTTCGGCACTGCGGGCAAAATGGCCAACCAACTCCTGACGGTACTCTTCAAGTTCGGTTTTGCTTTTATCCAGTTCGTTTTGCAGCACCTGTTGCTGACGTAATTTACTGTTACCAAAACGCATCGCTACCGCACCGATCACGATACCGACCACCAAACCAATCAGCGCATACTCCCAGGTCATGATGACTCCTATTTGACTTCGTTGTTCCGCAGGGATTTTTCACTTAATAATATCCACTATAACCGTTAACCTTGTCCGAGTGGAATCCTGATAAGCCAATACCTGCAGTTTGCAGGGGTTTTCTAGGGGCAAGACGCCGATAAATGTGGCGATCAGGGTGCGAAGCGGCCGCCATCCGCCGCGAAAATTGGATAAATAAATTCTCAGCGTTGTTAGGGATTGCGAATACATGCAGGCACAGTCACCGTTATCACGCTACCAGCAGGCGCTGGATGCGGGGGAATATCAGGCCGATGCGGTTCAGCGCCAGGCCGTTACGCAGTTGGATCAGATCTATCAGGCGTTGCAACAGCTACCGGCTCCCGCCGCCGCTAACGCTGGCAAGCGCCGCACGCTGCTCAACCGTTGGTTGGGTAAGCGTGAGGAAACCCCTGCTCAGCGCCCGGTGCAGGGGCTATATATGTGGGGAGGCGTTGGCCGGGGCAAGACCTGGTTGATGGATCTGTTCTTCCACAGCCTACCCGGCGATCGCAAACTGCGGTTGCACTTTCACCGCTTTATGCTGCGGGTACATGAAGAGCTGACGGAGCTGCAAGGGCAGGAAAACCCGCTGGAGATCGTCGCCGACGGCTTCAAGGCGCAAACGGACGTGCTGTGTTTTGACGAGTTCTTTGTCTCCGATATCACCGATGCCATGTTGTTGGCAACGCTGTTGCAGGCGCTGTTCGCTCGCGGTATTACACTGGTGGCTACCTCTAACATCATTCCGGACAACCTGTATCGCAACGGGCTGCAACGCGCACGTTTCCTGCCGGCGATCGATTTGATCAACGAGTATTGCAACGTGATGAACGTGGATGCAGGCATCGATTACCGGTTGCGTACCCTGACGCAGGCCCATCTGTATCTGACCCCGCTCAATCAGCAAACACAGGACACGATGGATCGCATCTTCCTCAAGCTGGCGGGCCACGCCGGGGAAGAGGCTCCGGTGCTGCAAATCAATCACCGGCCAATGCCCACCTTGCGCGCGGTGGAAGGGGTATTGGCGATCGATTTTCATACCCTGTGTGAAGAGCCGCGTAGCCAACTGGATTACATCGCGTTGTCACGCCTCTATCACAGCGTAATACTGTATAATGTGCGCATTATGGGGCCGCTGAAGGAAAATACCGCCCGCCGTTTCCTGGCGTTGGTGGACGAATTCTACGAGCGCCACGTCAAACTGGTGATTGCCGCCGAAGCTTCGATGTTCGAGATCTATCAGGGCGAACAGCTGAAGTTCGAGTTTCAGCGTTGCCTGTCCCGCCTGCAAGAGATGCAGAGCGAGGAGTATCTGAAGCTGCCTCATCTGCCGTAAACGGCGTTCGGGCCTGGCTTCCAGGCCCAGTTGCGTCCCCGATTATCGTTGCCAGATCGGCCCCCCGCGCTAAATCCGTTTTCCCGGTAAAAACAGGTCGACCTTTGTGAGCGACTTCTCTATAATCTTGCGACCCCACGTTACAACAAAGTTTTTTTCCCAAAACTTTGTATAGTGCCGGCAATGGCTATTCGAAGGGGTAGGTTTGCTGGACTTGATGGTCGTGTGAGCCTCAACTGTTTTCGAGCGTTGGGTGAACACCTACGTGTAACTAAATTATTGGGTAAGCTTTCTAATGAAAACTTTTACAGCTAAACCAGAAACCGTAAAACGTGACTGGTATGTTGTTGATGCAGACGGTAAAACTTTAGGCCGTCTCGCTACTGAACTGGCTCGTCGTCTGCGCGGCAAGCATAAAGCGGAATATACCCCGCACGTTGATACCGGTGACTACATCATCGTTCTGAACGCAGAAAAAGTTGCTGTAACCGGCAACAAGCGTACAGACAAGGTGTATTACCACCACACCGGCCACATCGGTGGTATCAAGCAAGCGACCTTTGAAGAGATGATTGCCCGCCGTCCTGAGCGCGTGATTGAAATCGCGGTTAAAGGCATGCTGCCAAAGGGTCCGTTGGGTCGTGCAATGTTCCGTAAACTGAAAGTTTACGCGGGCACCGAGCACACTCACGCGGCACAGCAACCGCAAGTTCTTGACATCTAATCGGGATTATAGGCAATGGCTGAAAATCAATACTACGGCACTGGTCGCCGCAAAAGCTCCGCCGCTCGCGTTTTTATCAAGCCGGGCAGTGGTAACATCATTATTAACCAGCGCAGCCTGGAACAGTACTTCGGTCGCGAAACTGCCCGCATGGTAGTTCGTCAACCGCTGGAACTGGTCGACATGGTTGGCAAACTGGATCTGTACATCACCGTTAAAGGTGGTGGTATTTCTGGTCAAGCTGGCGCTATCCGTCACGGTATCACCCGTGCACTGATGGAGTACGACGAGACTCTGCGTGGTGAATTGCGTAAAGCTGGCTTCGTCACTCGTGACGCGCGTAAAGTTGAGCGTAAGAAAGTCGGTCTGCGTAAAGCACGTCGCCGTCCGCAGTTCTCCAAGCGTTAATTTTTTCTGCTTCGGCAGGACGATTTACGCGAAAAACCCGCCTCTTCGGCGGGTTTTTTTATGCCTGTAATCAGATTAAAATTAATTAAAATCAGTGTGTTAGGTGATAAATTAACGCATAGTCACCACAAAACAGTCAAAATCTGGTAAACTATCACCCACTTTTGCGCCTGTTCGCCGTGCAGTGCTGTCAGTCTACCTCCGAGGCCGTTTTCCAGACCTAAGGTTTATCTGTGAGCTGCGGGCTTGCGGTCACGATTATTCAGGATAGCAGCCTGAGATACCCAATCAATTTCACGTCGCAGCCAGGCGGCAACAACGCAATGGCTCGTGGAGTGATGGGTATTTTGGCTATTCGCCGTATTTTCTAGATAACTTGGAGGTTTTCATGGCTGTCGCTGCCAACAAACGTTCGGTAATGACGCTGTTCTCTGGCCCGACCGACATCTTTAGCCATCAAGTACGTATCGTACTGGCGGAAAAAGGCGTCAGCGTCGAGATCGAGCAGGTAGAACCCGATAATCTGCCACAGGATCTGATCGACCTCAACCCATACCAAACGGTACCGACGCTGGTTGATCGCGAGCTGACGCTGTATGAATCCCGTATCATCATGGAATACCTTGATGAGCGTTTCCCTCATCCGCCGTTGATGCCGGTGTACCCGGTGGCACGTGGTGAAAGCCGTCTGATGATGCTGCGAATCGAAAGAAACTGGTACACGCTGATGTACAAAATCGAGCAGAGCAACGGCCAGGAAGCTGAATCAGCGCGCCGTCAACTGCGCGAAGAGCTGCTGGCGATTGCGCCAATCTTCGGCCAGACCCCGTATTTCATGAGTGAAGAGTTCAGCCTGGTAGACTGCTACCTGGCCCCGCTGCTGTGGCGTTTGCCGCAACTGGGTATCGAACTGAGCGGTGCCGGTTCCAAAGAGCTGAAAGGCTACATGACCCGCGTCTTTGAGCGTGATGCATTCCTGGCCTCTCTGACCGAAGCCGAGCGCGAAATGCGCCTGCAGACTCGGGGCTAAGCATCATGGATATGTCTCAGATGACCCCGCGCCGTCCTTATCTTTTGCGGGCATTCTATGACTGGCTGTTGGATAACCAACTGACTCCGCATCTGGTTGTGGACGTGATGCGCCCAGACGTGCAGGTTCCGATGGAATTTGCACGCGATGGTCAGATTGTGCTGAACATTGCTCCGCGTGCCGTCGGCAACCTGCAACTGGGTGACGACGAAGTCACCTTTAACGCACGCTTTGGTGGTGTTCCTCGTCAGGTGCTGGTGCCAATGGCGGCCGTGCTGGCAATTTATGCGCGAGAGAACGGGGCAGGTACCCTGTTTGAACCGGAAGCCAAGTACGAAGATGAAGGGGCTTTCGAGGGGCTGGAAGAGGTGTCCAGCCCAACGAGCCTGATGTCAGTGGTTGATAGCGAGCGTCAGGATAGCGTTGAAGACGATAACGGCCCTGATGATGAACCGCCACAGCCGCCACGCGGTGGTGGCCGTCCGGCGTTGCGTGTCGTGAAGTAAGCTACAGCAGGCAGGGAAAAAGGTGCAACTCAGGTTGCGCCTTTTTTATTGCCTGTAGATCGGGGGTTTGCGTAATGTTTAGGCGGTGGAGTCGTGGTTTTCCCCTCACCCCAACCCTCTCCCACAGGGCGAGGGGGCTGGCCGGAGCGCTTGGTTGGCCTGTGCAGCTTCGGGAAGTGGGGGAGTAAGTACGAAGAAAAATTAGCGAACTCGTTCGGCAAAGGGCGAGGGGGCTGGCCGAAGCGCTTGGTTGGCCTGTGCAGCTTCGGGAAGTAGGGGAGTAAGTACGAAGAAAAATTAGCGAACTCGTTCGGCAAAGGGCGAGGGGGTTGGTTGTGCAGCTTCGGGAAATGGGGAAGTAAGAAGATGGGTATTACGCAGAAAAATCAGCGGGCTCGATCGGTTCCCTCTCCCTGTGGGAGAGGGTTAGGGTGAGGGGCATCACCTGAGCATGACGCCACCTCTTGCCCTCAACCGATATAAATCACACTTCCAGATAACACATGATGCCTTCGGCAGCCTTGCGCCCTTCGGCAATCGCGGTAACCACCAGATCGGAACCGCGAACCGCATCGCCACCGGCGAAGATTTTCGGGTTGCTGGTCTGGAAGGCGTTATCGACCGATTCCGGTGCCACGATGCGGCCCTGCTTGTCCAACTGCACGTCGTGCGCAGCCAACCAGTCCATCTGGTGCGGGCGGAAGCCAAAGGCCATCACCACCGCATCGGCGTCGATCACGTGCTCAGAGCCTGGCACCTGTTCGGCAATCTGGCGGCCATTGGCATCCGGGGCACCCAACTGAGTACGCACCATCTTGACGCCAGCGACGCGCCCCGCGCTGTTAAGCTCAATGCTCAACGGCTGCAGGTTGAACTGGAACTCGACCCCTTCCTCGCGCGCATTCTTTACTTCGCGTTTGGAACCCGGCATGTTCGCTTCATCCCGGCGATAGGCACAGATGACCTGAGTCGCGCCCTGACGAATAGAGGTGCGTACGCAGTCCATGGCGGTGTCACCGCCACCCAGAACCACCACACGCTTGCCTTCCATGCTGACATACGGCTCGTGCTGTTCTGGTTGGTAGCCCATCAGTTGCTTGGTGTTGGCGATCAGGAACGGCAGCGCATCGTACACGCCCGGTGCCTCTTCGTTTTCCAATCCACCACGCATCGATTGGTAGGTACCTACGCCGAGGAACACCGCATCGTATTCGCTCAGCAGCGCATCCATGGTGATATCTTTACCGACTTCGGTATTGAGCTGGAACTCGATACCCATCTCGCTGAAGATGCCGCGGCGTTTTACCATCACCTCTTTTTCCAGCTTAAAGGCCGGAATGCCGAAGGTCAGCAGGCCGCCGATCTCTGGATGACGATCGTAAACCACCGCTTTGACGCCGTTACGGGTCAACACGTCGGCACAGGCCAGGCCCGCCGGGCCAGCGCCAATAACGGCCACCCGCTTGCCGGTTGGGTGCACGTGGGACATATCCGGCTTCCAGCCCATCTCGATGGCTTTATCGCTGATGTAACGCTCGATATTGCCGATGGTCACCGCGCCAAACTCGTCGTTCAGGGTACAGGAACCTTCGCACAGGCGATCTTGTGGGCAAACGCGGCCACACACTTCCGGCAGGCTGTTGGTCTGGTGTGCCAGATCCGCCGCCTCCATGATGCGGCCTTCATTCGCCAGCTTCAGCCAGTTGGGAATATAGTTGTGAACCGGGCATTTCCATTCGCAATAGGGGTTGCCGCAGGACAGGCAACGGTCGGCCTGCGATTTCGCCTGGGTTGCCGAAAAGGGTTCATAGATCTCTACAAACTCAATTTTGCGGATCTTCAGCGGTTTCTTTGGCGGATCAACGCGCTGCAGGTCGATAAATTGATAAACGTTCTGACTCATTCAATGACCCCTTACTGCGCCTGAACCCGCAGCTCGGCTGCGGAACGACTACGGTGACCCAACAATGCTTTGACATCACTGGACTTCGGCTTGACCAGCGCAAACTTCGGCGCCCATACCGGCCAGTTAGCCAAGATCTCTTCTGCCCGCGATGAACCGGTCAACTGCACGTGTTCGGTGATCAAACCGCGCAGGTGCTCTTCATGGATCGCCAGTTGATCGACGTCCAGCACTTCCACCAGTTCCGGGTTGACGCGTTTGCGGAACTCGCCGTCTTCGTCCAGTACATAGGCGAAGCCGCCGGTCATACCTGCACCAAAGTTGATGCCGGTCTTGCCCAATACACACACGATACCGCCGGTCATGTATTCACAGCCATTATCGCCAATGCCTTCAACCACGGTAATTGCCCCGGAGTTACGCACGGCGAAACGCTCCCCGGCACGGCCTGCGGCGAACAGCTTGCCACCGGTTGCGCCGTACAGGCAGGTGTTGCCGATGATGCTGGCCTCGTGGCTGCGGAAGGCCGAGCCCACCGGAGGACGCACGGCGATACGGCCACCGGCCATCCCTTTACCGACGTAGTCGTTGGCATCGCCGGTCAGGGTCAGCTCAACGCCACCGGCATTCCACACGCCGAAGCTCTGGCCTGCGGTACCGGAGAAATGCGCCTTGATCGGATCGGCTGCCATCCCTTGATCGCCATGCAGTGTGGCAATAGCCCCTGACAAGGTCGCGCCGACGGAACGATCGGTGTTACGGATATCGAAATAGAAGGTCTTGCTGTGCTTGGCCTCAATATGCGGCTGTGCCTGTGCCATCAGCTCCTTGTTCAGCACGCCCTGATCGAACGGCGGGTTGCTGCTTTCGGTGCAGTGTAGGGCTTTGCCCGCGTGTGGCGTGGCGGTTTTCAGCAACGGTGACAGATCCAGCTTGTTCTGCTTGGCGGAGATCCCGTCGAGTTCGGTCAGGAACTCGGTGCGGCCAATCAGATCGACCAGTTGGCTGACGCCCAGCGAGGCCATGATCTCGCGAGTTTCCCGAGCGATGAACTGGAAGTAGTTGGTCACGCGTTCTGGCAGGCCGTGATAGTGATCGCGGCGCAGTTTTTCATCTTGAGTTGCCACGCCGGTCGCGCAGTTGTTCAGGTGGCAGATACGCAGGTATTTACAACCCAGCGCTACCATCGGGCCAGTGCCGAAGCCGAAGCTCTCTGCACCCAGAATGGCTGCCTTGACAATATCGACGCCGGTTTTCAGGCCACCATCCACCTGTAGGCGGATCTTGTGGCGCAGGCCGTTGGCGACCAGGGCTTGCTGGGTTTCCACCAGACCAAGTTCCCACGGGCAACCAGCGTACTTGACCGATGACAGCGGGCTTGCACCGGTGCCGCCATCGTAACCGGCAATGGTGATCAGATCGGCATAGGCTTTCGCTACGCCGGTGGCAATGGTGCCCACGCCCGGCTCGGAAACCAGCTTCACCGAAATCATCGCCTTCGGGTTCACCTGTTTCAGATCGAAAATCAGCTGCGCCAAATCTTCTATCGAATAGATGTCGTGATGCGGCGGAGGCGAGATCAGGGTAACGCCCGGCACCGAATAACGCAGTTTGGCGATATACGGTGTGACCTTATCACCAGGCAACTGACCGCCTTCACCCGGCTTGGCACCTTGGGCGACCTTTATCTGGATCACGTCGGCGTTCACCAGATAGGCTGGGGTCACACCGAAGCGGCCAGAGGCCACCTGCTTGATACGGGAAACCTTGTTGGTGCCGTAGCGCGCCGGATCTTCACCGCCTTCACCGGAGTTGGAGAAACCGCCCAGGCTGTTCATGGCAATCGCCAGCGACTCATGGGCTTCCGGGCTGAGTGCCCCAATGGACATGGCGGCGGTATCGAAGCGTTTGAACAGCGATTCGGCCGGTTCAACCTGATCGACCGGGATCGGCGCGCCTTTCGGGGTGATCGCCAGCAGATCGCGCAGTGTGGCAATCGGGCGCTCGTTCACCAGCTTGGCATAAGTCTGGTAATCGCTGTATTCACCGCTGTGCACCGCTTTTTGCAGCGAGTTCACCACGTCTGGGTTATACGCATGGTACTCGCCGTTGTGGACGAATTTCAGCAGGCCACCTTGATCCAGCGGCTTGCGTTTCAGCCAGGCGCGTTTGGACAGGTTTTGCAGATCCTGCTGGAAATCGCTGAAGCTGGCACCGCCGATGCGGCTGACCACGCCCTGGAAGCAGAGATCGGACAGGTCACGGTGCAGGCCGACGGCTTCAAACAGTTTGGAACAGCGGTAAGAGGCGATAGTCGAGATGCCCATTTTGGACATGATCTTGTACAGCCCTTTATTGATGCCGTTGCGGTAGTTCAGCATCACGTCGCGGTATTTCTTGTCGATCGCCTGGCTGTCGACCAGCTTGGCCAGTGTCTCATAGGCCAGATACGGGTAGATGGCGGTAGCGCCAAAGCCCAGCAGCACGGCGAAGTGGTGCGGATCGCGGGCGCTGGCGGTTTCAACGATGATATTGGCGTCGCAGCGCAGGTTCTTGTCCACCAGGCGGGTCTGGATCGCCCCTACCGCCATTGGCGCCGGTACCGGCAGACGCTGGTTGCTGATGGCACGGTCGGACAGCACCAGCAACACTGCGCCGTCACGGACTTTACGTTCCGCTTCGTCGCACAGGGCATGGATGGTCTGTTCCAGATCCTGCTCAGCCGGATCGAAGGTCAGATCGAGGGTGTCGGCACGATAATATTCGCCTTCCAGCGTGGTGAGCTGTTTGAAATCCGAATACAGCAGGATTGGCGATTTGAAGCTCAGGCGGTGGGCCTGGCCTTCGGCTTCGCAGAATACGTTCATCTCGCGGCCGATGCTGGTAGCCAGAGACATCACGTGGGCTTCACGCAGCGGATCGATCGGCGGGTTGGTGACCTGAGCGAACTGCTGGCGGAAATAGTCATAAATGATGCGCGGGCGGCTGGAAAGCACGGCGAACGGGGTGTCATCACCCATTGAGCCGGTGGCTTCCTGGCCGATCTCGCCCAATACGCGGATCACCTGGTCCAGCTCTTCGCTGCTGTAGCCGAACTGCTTCTGGTAGGTTTCCAGCGTGGCGTCATCCAGCTCGCGGCTGCCCACCTGATCTTCCGGCAGGTCTTCGAACGGCACCAGACGTTTGACGTTCTTCTCCATCCACTCTTTATACGGGTGGCGGCTTTTCAGATCGTTGTCGGTTTCGGCGGAGTGCAGGATCTTGCCGCTGCGGGTGTCGATCACCATCAGCTCGCCTGGCCCGACGCGGCCTTTTTCAATGACCTCATCCGGCTGGTAATCCCAGATGCCAACTTCCGAGGCACAGGTGATCAGCTTATCTTTTGTGATGACGTAGCGCGCAGGACGCAGACCGTTACGGTCCAGGTTACAGGCGGCGTAGCGGCCATCTGACATCACGATGCCTGCCGGGCCGTCCCACGGCTCCATGTGCATCGAGTTGAAGTCAAAGAAGGCGCGCAGATCGGTGTCCATATCCGGGTTGTTCTGCCAGGCCGGTGGCACTAGCAAACGCATGGCACGGATCAGATCCATACCGCCTGCCAGCAACAGCTCCAGCATGTTATCCAGCGAACTGGAGTCGGAGCCGGTTTCGTTAACGAAAGGTGCGGCGGCTTGCAAATCCGGGATCAGCGGGGTCTGGAACTTGTAGGTACGCGCTCGTGCCCACTGGCGGTTGCCGGTGATGGTGTTGATTTCACCGTTGTGTGCCAGATAGCGGAACGGCTGTGCCAAAGGCCAGCGCGGCACGGTATTGGTTGAGAAGCGTTGGTGGAACAGGCAGATGGCCGATTCCAACCGCAGATCGGCCAGATCCAGATAGAAGCGTGGCAGGTCGGCTGGCATGCACAGACCTTTGTAGATCGTCACCAGGTTGGAGAAACTGCACACATAGAAGCTGTCGTCCTGGACGCGCTTCTCGATACGGCGACGGGCCACAAACAGGCGGCGTTCCATATCGCGTGGACGCCAGCCCGCAGGGGCGTTCACGAAAATCTGTTCAATACGCGGCAGGGAAGAGAGGGCGATTTCACCCAGCACGTCCGGGTTGGTAGGAACTTCGCGCCAGCCGACGATCGACAGCGTTTCGTTCTGCAGCTCTTCTTCAACAATGCGGCGGCTGGCACGGGCTTCCTCTTCGTTCTGGCTGAGGAACATCATGCCAACGGCGTAGTTCTTGGCTAAACGCCAGCCGCGCTCTTGTGCCACCATGCGGAAAAAGCGATCGGGCTTTTGCAATAACAGGCCGCAACCGTCGCCAGTCTTGCCGTCAGCAAGAATTGCACCACGGTGTTGCATACGGGCCAGTGCGTGAATAGCGGTCCTCACCACTTTGTGGCTAGGTTCGCCTTCTATGTGGGCGATCAGGCCGAAACCACAGTTGTCCCTCTCATGGGATTTATCGTACAGCATATCAGTGAACCTCCCCAGGCTCTGTGTGACTCTTACAACCCACTGCGAAGGGCCTGCTCAATTTCAGGCAGAAGTCCAATCAGCAAGGTTTAAATATCGCCAATCTGCTTTTCCGCCCTCCATCAATGGCCTCTCGTGACGGTTCTCACAAGTGGTAAATGACTTGTTTTAAGAGGGAGTCTTAAATTACTGCATAATTATGACGAGACGTTTGCCCGTCCAGAAAGCTTCCAGCGGACCTCCAACTTAGCGAGAAAGAATACGCAGGTCAAATATGGGCTTCACAGGGATTTCGATGGCTTGCTTGAGGTTTATGATGATGAAAAATAAGTTTTTTAAGACATTTTTGGCGCAATGGAAAGGCAAGGGAAGTGCCGCGAAAATGTGAGCTGTCTCACTATAGTGCAACGCCTGAATCTCTGCACCATGCTAGTGCTGACGGCAATGTCAGAGTTTTATTCTGGTAAATTTATATTTATTGTTGTTTATAACTATTTTTCATCGCTTTGTCATAAAGCTGTTAAGCGCGTGCTGAGGATTAGAAACTTTCATTGAGATAAAAATGATTTTATTTGCACTAATAATGAATAGTTATGCCTAAGGCGGCCTTTGGGGAAAAGCGTTGATCCCTGTCATCGCGGGAAAAGCCGTTTCTTATTAGCATAACGGCCTTCAAACACAGAGAGACACCAAGATTATGCAGTTGCCGCAATTAGTCAATATGTTTGGTAGCGATCTTCAGCGCCGTTATGGGGAGAAGATCCACAAACTCACGCTGCACGGTGGGTTTAGCTGCCCAAACCGCGACGGCACGCTGGGGCGCGGCGGCTGCACTTTCTGCAATGTGGCCTCTTTTGCCGATGAACAGATGCAGCAGCAAAGCATTGCGGAACAACTAGCCATTCAGGCGCAGAAGGTTAACCGGGCCAAGCGCTATCTGGCCTATTTCCAGGCTTATACCAGCACCTATGCTGAAGTCGAACTGTTGGCCAACATGTACCGGCAGGCGCTGACGCAGGCCGAGATGGTGGGTATCTGTGTCGGCACCCGGCCAGACTGCGTGCCGGAAGCGGCGCTCGATCTGCTGGCTGGCTACCGTGAACAGGGCTTCGAGGTGTGGCTGGAACTGGGGCTGCAAACGGCGCACGATAAAACGCTAAAGCGCATCAATCGTGGCCACAATTTCTCCTGTTATCAGCAGACCAGCCGCCTGGCGCGGGAACGCGGCCTGAAGGTATGCAGCCACCTGATCGTTGGCCTGCCCGGTGAGACTTATCAACAGCATCTGGCTACGTTGCAAGCGGTGGCTGAGTGTGGGGTGGATGGCATCAAGCTGCACCCGCTGCATATCGTCACCGGTAGCACTATGGCGCGAGCCTGGCAGGCGGGGCGTTTGCCTGAACTGTCGCTGGAGGATTACGCATTCAGCGCCGGGGAAATGATCCGCCATACGCCGAAGGAGATTATCTACCACCGCATCTCGGCCAGCGCCCGTCGTCCCACCCTGTTGGCACCATTATGGTGCGAAAACCGTTGGAACGGCATGCAGGCCGTCGGTGGCTATCTTCAGCGGCATGGTGGCCAGGGTTCGGCTTTGGCCGCAGACCAGCAATACCTGCCTTAAAACCCCGCCCTCAGGTGGCGAATTGCAACCATTCCCACAGTTCACAGTAAGGTTTCTTATCTTAACCGCATTTTACGGTATGATTTGAGAGATTATGTCTGTTGGGAATGGCTCATGAAGCAAATCCGGGTGTTAGCCCAGTACTACGTTGATTTGATGGTGAAACTGGGGCTGATGCGCTTTTCACTGTTGCTGGCTTCAGCGCTGGTGATACTGGCGATGGTGGTGCAGATGGCGGTCACCATGCTGCTGCGTGGTGAAGTGGAAAGCATCGACGTGGTGCGCTCTATCTTCTTCGGCCTGCTGATCACGCCTTGGGCGGTTTATTTCCTTTCGGTGGTGGTGGAGCAACTGGAAGAGTCGCGTCAGCGCCTGGCTCGGCTGGTGGATAAGCTTGAGGAGATGCGCAATCGCGATCTCGCGCTGAACCAGCAGATGCGGGAGAACATCAGCCAGCTCAATCAGGAAATTGCCGACCGCATCAAGGCGGAGCAAGATCGCCAACAGGTGATGGACAAGCTGACCGAAGAGATGGAGCAGCGTGAACAGGCACAGGTGGAGTTGGGCCAACAATCGGCATTGCTACGCTCCTTCCTCGATGCCTCCCCCGATCTGGTTTACTACCGCAACGAAGAAAAAGAGTTTTCCGGCTGCAACCGGGCGATGGAGCTGCTGACCGGCAAGAGTGAAAAACAGCTGATCGGCCTGACCCCCTTTGATGTCTACAGCAAAGAGATCGCCGAAAAAGTCATCGAAACCGATGAGAAAGTATTCCGCCACAACGTCTCCCTGACCTATGAACAATGGTTGGAGTATCCGGACGGTCGCAAGGCTTGTTTTGAACTGCGCAAGGTGCCGTTTTACGACCGCGTGGGCAAACGTCACGGGCTGATGGGCTTTGGCCGTGATATAACCGAGCGTAAGCGCTACCAGGACGCGCTGGAGAATGCCAGCAGGGACAAGACCACCTTTATCTCAACGATCAGCCACGAGCTTCGTACGCCGCTTAATGGCATCGTCGGCCTGAGCCGTATTCTGCTCGATACCGAACTGAACGATGAGCAACTGAAGTATTTGAAAACCATCCACGTCAGCGCCATCACCCTGGGTAATATTTTCAACGACATCATCGAGATGGATAAACTCGAGCGGCGCAAGGTCCAGTTGGACAATCAGCCGGTCGACTTTACCGGCTTCCTGGCGGATCTGGAGAACCTCTCCGGCCTGCTGGTGCAGCCGAAAGGGCTGCAGTTCGTGATGGAACCCGAGCTACCGCTGCCGCAGAAAATCATTACGGACGGCACGCGCCTGCGGCAGATCCTGTGGAACCTGATCGGCAACGCGGTGAAATTCACCCAGCAAGGCCAGATCGTGGTGCGCGTCAGGCGCGAAGAGCAGGAACAGATCGTGTTTGAGGTTGAAGACTCAGGCATGGGGATCCCACAGGATGAGCAAGACAAGATTTTCGCCATGTATTATCAGGTCAAAGACCAGAACGGCGGCCGTCCGGCGACCGGCACCGGGATCGGTCTGGCGGTCTCCAAACGGCTGGCGCAGAGTATGGGTGGGGATATCACGGTAAACAGCGCGCAAGGGCACGGTTCTTGCTTCACCTTGGCCATCAAGGCACCAGCGGTGGAGGAAGTGCTCAATGAGGTCCAGGCGGTGGAAGAAATGCCGCTGCCGGCGTTGCATATCCTGCTGGTGGAAGATATTGAACTGAACGTGATCGTGGCCCGTTCGGTGTTGGAGAAGCTGGGCAACAGCGTCGCAGTGGCGATGAACGGCCGCGATGCCTTAGCCATGTTCGACCCGGATGAGTTCGATCTGGCGCTGTTGGACATCCAACTGCCGGATATGAGCGGGCTGGATATCGCCCGTGAGCTGCGTGAGCGTTATGCGGGCCGTTCACTGCCGCCGTTGATTGCGTTGACAGCTAATGTGCTGAAAGACAAGAAAGAGTATCTTGAAGCGGGCATGGACGATGTGCTGAGCAAGCCGTTGTCGGTACCGGCCTTGACCAAGATGATCAAGCATTACTGGGATCATCAACCCCAACATACCACAAAGAAAACGGAGCAAAAGTCGATGCAGATTAATGAATCGTTATTGGATACCGCGATGCTGGAGCAGTACATGGATCTGGTGGGGCCGCAGTTGATCCATCAGAGCCTGGCGATGTTTGAACAGGTGATGCCGGGGTATCTGGCGGTGCTGGATTCCAACATGACCGCGAAGGACGAGAAAGGGATCACCGAAGAAGGGCACAAAATCAAGGGGGCCGCTGGCTCCGTCGGGTTAAAACATCTGCAACAGCTGGCTCAGCAGATCCAGACGCCAACGTTACCGGCCTGGCAAGACAACGTGCAAGAGTGGGTCGATGAGCTGAAGCAGGAATGGCGCAATGATGTGGCGGTGCTGCGAGCTTGGGTAGAGAACGCTGAAAAAAAATGACCCCAGCCGAGGCCGGGGTGCGCGAATATTGCGCCAACACCAGGGAAATCATTAACCTGCGTATTGGTTTTTAGCGTTCTGGTAGAGCAGGTGTTTCGGAATTCATGTACATCATACAGCGAACAACATACCAAATGTAAGCGCTCTTGTTAGAAGAATCATTAAAATATGTGATGTAGTTAGTATTTGTCGCCTCTGGGCCTGCCTTTGCTGGCGGTCCTGGCTAGGAGAATGTCGATGAAACAGGTCGCTGTAGTGCTGAGTGGTTGTGGTGTTTATGACGGGGCAGAAATCCATGAGGCGGTGCTCACCTTGCTGGCTTTGGATCGTGCCGGTGCGCAAGCGGTCTGCTTTGCACCGGATAAGGCACAACTGCATGTTATTAATCATTTATCCGGCGAAGAAATGCCGGAGAGCCGCAACGTTTTGCTGGAGTCGGCACGCATCGCTCGTGGTAAAATTCAGGCGCTTTCGCAGGCCGATGCCGAGCAGTTGGATGCCCTGATTGTGCCTGGTGGATTTGGTGCCGCAAAGAATTTGAGCAGCTTTGCCATGCAAGGGGCGGAATGTTCAGTAAATCCCGATTTGTCTAAGCTTATTCGAGAGATGCATAAGAGAAACAAACCAATGGGTTTTATGTGTATTGCACCAACGCTGCTGCCGAAAGTTTTCGATCAACCGTTGCGATTGACCATTGGTAACGATCCCGATCTGGGGGAAGTGATTGATGCCATGGGCGGTGAGCCGGTGATCTGCCCGGTTGATGACATCGTGGTTGATGTTGAAAACAAGGTCGTCACGACCCCGGCCTACATGTTGGCCCAGTCGATCGGCGAGGCGGCGCAGGGAATTGATAAGCTGGTGTTACGGGTGCTGGATCTGGTGGAATGATAAGGTTTTCTCGTAAATCGTGGATTGTTCGCCTGTGGTTTTGGTTTAAACGTGGCGTTGTTGCGATTATTGGCCTGTGGCTGGTGGGGATCATTGTGTTCGCTTTTCTGCCGGTGCCGTTTTCTGCGGTGATGGTGGAGCGGCAACTCGGTGCCTGGTTGAGCGGTGATTTCGGCTATGTGGCGCATTCTGACTGGGTAGCGATGGATGATATTGCCCCCTCAATGGCACTGGCGGTGATGGCGGCAGAAGATCAGAAATTCTCCGACCACTGGGGGTTCGACGTTGCGGCCATTGAAAAAGCGCTCAGCCACAATAAAAAGCGGCCAACGCGCATCCGTGGTGCTTCGACCCTTTCTCAGCAAACGGCAAAGAACCTGTTTTTGTGGGATGGACGCAGCTGGGTGCGCAAAGGGTTGGAGGCTGGGCTAACGGCGGGCATTGAGCTGGTTTGGACCAAACGGCGTATTTTGACGGTGTACCTGAATATCGTCGAGTTTGGTGACGGCATCTTCGGTGTGGAAGCGGCGGCTCAGCATTTTTTCCACAAGCCGGCAAGCCGCTTGACGGCATCTGAAGCGGCCCTGCTGGCGGCGGTGCTGCCTAATCCACATCGTTTTAAGGCCGGAGCTCCTTCGGGATATGTGCTCCAACGCCAACAGTGGATTATGCGCCAGATGCGCCAGTTAGGTGGGGAAGGGTTTCTTAAGGCGAACGATCTGAAGTGATGGCCCCTCACCCCAACCCTCTCCCACAGGGAGAGGGAGCTGTTAGCCTCTGCTCTGTGGGGAGAATGGGGTAATCTCAGGAGCCTCGATCGCTGCTCCAACCAAGATGAGTCAGTCGGTGCTCATGATGAATCACCCTACTTTCAGCCTAACTCGATCGGTCCCCTCCCTGTGGGAGAGGGAGCTGTTAGCCTCTGCTCTGTGGGGAGAATGGGGTAATCTCAGTAGCCTTGATCGCTGCTCCAACCAAGATGAGTCAGTCGGTGCTCATGATGAATCACCCTACTTACAGCCTACTCGATCGGTTCCCTCTCCCTGTGGGAGAGGGTTAGGGTGAGGGCAGCAGACAACGCCGATCTCACCCCGACTCACGAGATCATTTAACGTAGGTAAACGCCGTCGTCACATGCTTCACGCCGCTAACCTGGCTGGCGATCTGTGCCGCAGACTGGCCTTCCTGCTGTGTTACCAAACCTAACAAGAACACTTCGCCATTTTCGGTAGTCACCTTCACGTTTGAAGATTTGACGGTATCGCTGGTCAGGATCTGCGAACGTACCTTGGTGGTGATCCAGGTATCGGAAGAGGCGGTGCCCAGGCTGATTGGCGTGCCCTGGCGGATCTCGTTATACACTTCGGCGGCACCGTCGACGCCAAGTGCGATCTGTTTCGCCCGGCTGGCGAGTTCGGTGCTAGGTGCCTGGCCGGTCAGTAGCACTTTGCCCTGATAGGCCGTTGCCACGACACGGGCTTCTTTCTTCAGTTGCTGATCTTTGCCGATGGCATTTTCGACCCGGGCTTCCAACGTGCCGTCATCGACCTGCGTTCCTACCGTGCGTGGATCGGTGGCCGTCTTGGTGGCAACCGCTGCGCTGCCAACGACAACGCCTGCGATACAGCCTTGTAACAGCAGGGTGCTGCATAGCACTGCAAATGTGGCTCTTAGCTTCATCTCGGTTCCTCTAATCGTCCTGGTGGGGGAACAATGTGTTATCAATCAGGTCGCATAGGCAATTGACGGTAAGCATATGCATTTCCTGAATGCGTGCACTGCGGTGAGAGGGGATGCGTATCTCCACATCCTGCTGGCCGAGTAACCCCGCCAGCTCTCCGCCATCGTAGCCGGTAAGCGCAACAATGGTCATATCACGCGTTACCGCAGCTTCGACCGCTTTTACAATATCACGGCTATTGCCGCGGGTGGAAATCGCCAGCAGCACGTCACCGGTGTGGCCGAGTGCCCGCACCTGTTTGGCATACATTTCATCATGCAGACGATCGTTGCCGATGGCGGTCAGCACCACGTTATCGGCGTTTAGCGCGATTGCGGGCAGGCTCGGGCGCTCGGTTTCAAAGCGGTTGATCATGCAGGCGGCAAAATGCTGAGCGTTGGCCGCCGAGGTGCCGTTGCCACAGCACAGGATCTTGTTGCCGTTCAATAACGATTGAACCAGGGTCATCGCGGCACGGGATATCGCGTCAGGTAAGGCTTCCGCCGCCGCAATCTGGGTTTGGATACTCTCGGTAAAACAGACTTTGATTCTATCCAGCACGTTGTTTTAATCCACTAGGTCAAGGGCCGGCATACACCGGTCAACAGGGTTTAATCCGCATTGAAGGCATTGGGTATCCATTCTAACTGGCTACCGGTAATGGCTAAAACATCAAAACGGCAAGATGATGTGTCAAAACTGGCGCCTCGCCCCGCCAGCCAAACGCTGGCGGCATGCAGCAATCGCCGTTGCTTACGGTAAGTCACGCTGGCCGCTGCGTCACCAAAGGCGGCGCTGCGCCGGTAGCGGACTTCGACGAACACCCAGGTTTGACCATCACGCATGATGAGATCGAGCTCACCTCCACGTACCGCCACGTTGGCGGCGGTGAAGGTAAGCCCGGCGCGCTCCAGGTATTGGCGGGCCTGGTTCTCATAGCCCGCTCCCTTGGCGCGTTGGTTCAGGAGACCGGAACGACCGAGCCCTGGCGGTATTGCAGCCAAGTCAGTTTCCTGGTGATCACACAGTTAGGTGAAGAGGTCAGTACACCGGTGGTTCCTGAAATCTGGAATCCTGGCAACTGGCGCATTTGAGCAAAGTGGTTGGCCAATGTCCAGGCATCCATCCCCATGGCGTAGAGGCGCACCAGGGAATAGTCGTTACGGAATTTGGCGCTGGCTTGCTGCTGCAACTGTGGATTGGCCCCTGCCAGCAGAGGAATATCACTGAATTGCAGACCTTCCATTTCCAGACGGAAGTCCGGGCCAGCACCGGCCTGATAGCTGCGTGAGCTGGCAAACATGGCGGGTTTGCTACGTGAGCTGGTGGTCATGTCGATCATCGGTTTGATCAGCGTCAGCTGGCTCTGCGTGGCGACGATATACACCGAGTCCACGTTGCCGGTGGTAGAAGCCGGAATATCGCTTGGTGGTGCTGGAATCGTCAGACCAGCGATAGTCACCGACTGTGGCGCTGGAGCCTGCGAGGCCACCGGGATGCCGTTCATGCGGATCCCGCCGCTGTTGACCATCTGGCGTAACTCACCGGCAGAGCCAATCCCTTGTTGCAACACGGTCTGGCCACCGAGTTTCTGCCACTCTTCGGTGAAGGCTTTGGCAATGCGATCGCCAAATGCGCCGCGTGGCAGCAGCAGTAACGGCTGGCGCTTTTGCTGTTCCCAGATATGGCGGGCGGCGTCGCGGGCTTCATCTTCCGGCGACAGGGCGAAGTAACAGATGTTCGGAATGTCCTTCGGTTGCTCAGGCTGGTTGAGTGCCAGCACGTTCAGCGTCGTCGAGGTGGTGGCGAGCTGATCGACGTCGGTCTTCAATAACGGGCCCACGATCAGGGTTGCGCCATCCTGCTGGGCTTGAGCCAATAACGCTGGCAGAGGCTGGCTGGAGGTATCGTAAACTTTCACCTGCCCGCCGGTTGCCGGGGCTGGAGTGACGGGGACTGGAGCTGGGGTAGCGGGTGGTACTGCGGCTACCTGAGTTTCATCCGCAGCAGGGGCTGAAGTACTTACGGCACCATTGGCATTGTCTGGCGTCACCGCCACGGTCTGGTCGGGATTATTGGTCGGTTGTATTGCTTGAACAGGCGCGGCGAGTGCGATGCCACTTTGTGCTGCGTTAAAGCCCTGCTGGATCGCATCGGCAAACACCTTGGCCTGGCCGTTCAGCGGCAGCAGCAGGGCGATATGCGAAGTCGAAGCCTGAGTGAAATTCAGCACCTGATTCAACTGGGTTGGCAAGTTTTTCGCCGCCGGATTCTGCGGGTAGCGGTTCTGCCAGTCTTTGATACCTGCCTTCAGCAGATCGGGATCCTGACGGTTGTCCTGATAGACACGTAACAGATCCAGCCAGCCCTGCAACACGTTTTCGTTGGCGTTGATGACCAGGCTGTTCATGTCGGCGGGTTTCAGGCCAAGCAGCGTTTGCCAGGTTTTGTCCAGATTATCCTGATGAGCCTGGCCGCTAAGTAACGGCTCCTGGGCGATATAGGCGCGGATCAGCGGCAGTGAGGCTTGGCCCTGGTTCGCCGCGATTTGCGCCTGATACAGGCGAACCAGTTGATTCGGTGACAGCGCGCTGCTGTCGATATTGTTCAGCGCATCGCGGGCTGCGCCTGAATTCTTGTTGGCCACCTGCAGTTCTGCGCTCAATAGCTGGCGCTCAAGCTGTTGGGTAGCCGTCAGGTTTTGCGGCAAGGTGCTCAGTTGCTCGGTGGCCTGTGGCAGCTTGCCTTCACGAGTTAATGCGCGAATCGCAAGTAATTGCCAGTCAGCCTTGTTATCATCGCTGCTTTGCTGCAACTGCTGTAGATAGTAATCAGAGTTGGCACGGGCTTCGTCCTGGATATTTGAGGGCGGAGTCTGTGGAACCTGACTTGGACAACCAGCTAACAGCAGGGCTGCCAGTACAACAGGCACTAATCGCCCTGCTTTGGTACGAAGGAATGTTGAGGAAAGCATACTGTATCCAGTGATGTTTTTTTCAAGATGCTCAATATTAAATCGGCAATCCGGATGAAACAATGAATCAACACCAACAATCAGCCATTTCTGCATCGACACTGTACGTGGTGCCCACCCCCATCGGCAACCTGGGGGATATGACTCATCGGGCAGTAGAGGTACTGAAAAGCGTCGATCTGATTGCGGCGGAAGATACGCGCCATACCGGGTTGCTGCTGCAACACTTTGCTATTAGCGCGCGGTTGTTTGCGCTGCACGACCATAACGAACAGCAGAAGGCGGACCAACTGCTGGCAAAACTGCAGGAAGGCCAAAGCATAGCACTGGTGAGTGACGCAGGCACGCCACTGATTAACGATCCGGGTTATCACCTGGTACGCCGTTGCCGTGAAGCGGGGATCCGCGTCGTGCCGCTGCCGGGCGCCTGTGCTGCCACCACCGCACTGTGTGCCGCCGGTGTGGCTTCCGATCGTTTCTGCTACGAAGGCTTCCTGCCAGCCAAAACCAAAGGCCGTAAGGATACCCTGCTGGCGCTGGCAGAGGAACCGCGAACGCTGATTTTCTACGAATCTACCCATCGTTTGTTGGAAAGTTTGCAGGACATGGTCACCGTGTGGGGGCCACAGCGCTATGTGGTGCTGGCGCGTGAACTGACCAAAACCTGGGAATCTATCCACGGTGCCCCGGTGGGGGAACTGCTCGCCTGGGTGCTGGAAGATGAGATGCGCCGCCGGGGGGAGATGGTGCTGATTGTGGAAGGTCACAAGGCGCAGGAAGACGATTTGCCGCTTGAGGCACTGCGTACCCTGGCTCTGCTGCAAAAAGAGCTGCCGCTGAAAAAGGCAGCGGCGTTAACCGCAGAGATCCATGGCGTGAAGAAAAATGCGCTGTATAAACATGCGCTGGAGCAGCAGGAAGAGTAAAGCGGTTGACCTGCTGGCGCAGCAACGCTACTATCCGCGCCGGAGTTGACCAGACAGTCGCCGCTTCATTGCCGTCCTCTTCGGGGGAGACAGATGGAGGGGAGGAAAGTCCGGGCTCCATAGGGCAGGGTGCCAGGTAACGCCTGGGAGGCGCAAGCCTACGACTAGTGCAACAGAGAGCAAACCGCCGATGGCCCGCGCAAGCGGGATCAGGTAAGGGTGAAAGGGTGCGGTAAGAGCGCACCGCGCGGCTGGCAACAGTCCGTGGCACGGTAAACTCCACCCGGAGCAAGGCCAAATAGGGGTTCACATGGTACGGCCCGTACTGAACCCGGGTAGGCTGCTTGAGCCAGTGAGCGATTGCTGGCCTAGAGGAATGACTGTCCACGACAGAACCCGGCTTACCGGTCAGCTCCCTCTATACAGATAACCCCGCGTGACGAGAGTCGCGCGGGGTTTTTCTTTTCCTATACCGGCAAATCAATCAGCAGCGCACGTAGCGGCGCTTCGGCCTGGATGGTGAGGCGGTTTTCCTCGCGGATAAACGCACCGTCTCCACAGGTCAGGCGCTGGCTCTGGTGATGGTCGCCATTGACCTCAACGGTGCCGTGGATCGATTGCAGGTAGGCGCGTGGCCCATGCAGGGTAAGCGTCTGCTGCGCTCCCGCCGGTAAGTTCAAATGATGTATCCAGACCTGTTGGCGCAGTTGCAGGCTGCCTTGGGCCCCATCCGGTGAGGCTAGCAGCGTATAGGGCTGATCTGCCAGGCTCAAACGCTGCACACGCTCATTGCTACGCTCCGGGCAGGCATCCAGCCACAGCTGCATCCGGGTCAGTGGCGTACTGCTGCTGACGTTCTGTTCGCTGTAGCTAAGCCCCGTGTGCGTAGCCAGCAATAGCGCCTCTCCTGCCGCCGCGCGAACGGTATTGCCATCGCTGTCTCGATATTCGGCTTCACCCTGCAGGATCAGATTCAGGATATCTACGTTGGGATAGGTGCGCGGTTGGAAGGCGGCACCTGGTGCCAACACCTCTTGGTTCAATACCCGCAGCGAGGCATAGCCCATCAGTTTGGGATCGAAGTAGTGGCCAAAGGAAAAGGTATAACGAGCCTGTAGCCAACCAAAGTCAGCTTGCCCGCATTGTTGTGCTGTTCTGCATGTGATCATGGCAATCGGCTCTCTAAATTCATTCTCTTGATGGTAAGCATCTGGACGGCGGATTGTTAGCCAGTTAATCTGGTCGGTATATTCAAATTTCCTGAAAGAGAGTTTCGATGGCCAGAGATCGGGCGTTAACGCTTGAAGCGCTTAGGGTAATGGATGCGATCGATCGCCGTGGCAGCTTTGCCGCCGCCGCCGATGAGTTGGGGCGAGTACCTTCGGCACTCAGCTACACCATGCAAAAATTGGAAGAAGAACTGGATGTAGTGCTGTTTGACCGCTCCGGGCATCGTACCAAATTTACCAACGTTGGGCGCATGCTGCTTGAGCGTGGCCGTGTACTGCTCGAGGCGGCAGACAAGCTGACGACCGATGCAGAGGCATTGGCGCGGGGGTGGGAAACCCATCTCACCATCGTCAGCGAAGCGCTATCCCCTGCCTACAAGCTGTTCCCTTTGGTCGATAAGCTGGCGTTGAAGGCCAATACTCAGGTTTCGATCTTTACCGAAGTGTTGGCCGGGGCGTGGGAACGGCTGGAGCAAGGGCGGGCCGATATCGTTATTGCGCCGGATATGCACTTTCGCGCCTCTTCTGAAATCAACACCCGCAAGCTGTATAAGGTGATGAGCGTGTACGTTGCCGCACCGGAACATCCGATCCATCTGGAGCCGGAGCCGCTGTCGGAGCTGACTCGGGTAAAATACCGTGGTATTGCGGTGGCGGATACCGCGCGCGAGCGGCCAGTCTTGACGGTGCAATTGCTGGATAAACAGCAGCGCCTGACGGTAAGCACCATCGAAGATAAGCGCCGTGCTTTGCTGGCCGGGCTGGGGGTTGCCACCATGCCTTATCCGATGGTGGAGAAAGATATCGAGCAAGGGCGTTTACGCGTAGTGGGGCCGGAATACAGCCGTGAGGCGGATATCATCATGGCCTGGCGGCGCGACAGCATGGGCGAGGCTAAATCCTGGTTCCTGCGTGAGATCCCGCGCCTGTTTGCACGCGAGGAGAACCAGTAACTTCTTCGCATTTTCGCATTGTGTAAGTCCCCTCACCCTAACCCTCTCCCACAGGGAGAGGGGACCGATCGAGTTCGTTAATTGCTCTGCGTAATACTTTTATTTGCTTGTTTTTACTCCCGATCCCCGGGGTTGTACGGGCTAATTACGCACTCCGGGCAGCTCCCTCTCCCTGTGGGAGAGGGTTGGGGTGAGGGGCAAATGGCGGCTACGGACACACTATTTTCTCGCCCAGCCTATCAACCAAAACGCACATCGCGCCCGTGGGGTTCATCCAGATCCTGCGCGGGGCCGATCGAAATGATCCCGTGCGGGTTGATGGTTGCATGGCTGCGATAATAGTGGTTGCGGATATGCGCCATATCGACCGTTTCGCCAATCCCCGGCATCTGGTAGATATCACGCAGGAAGCCGTACAGGTTGAGATAGTCGCTGATGCGGCGCTGGTCGCATTTGAAATGCGTAACGTAGACTGGATCGAAACGGATCAGCGTGGTCCACAGGCGTAGATCGGCCTCGGTGAGCCGATCGCCTGTCAGATAACGGTGCTGGGCGAGGATCTGCTCAAGCCGCTCCAATGAGGCAAACACGCCGTTCACTGCTTCGTCATAGGCTTCCTGGCTGGTAGCAAAACCGGCCTTGTACACCCCGTTGTTCACCGAATCGTAAATCCAGCCGTTGAGCGAATCGATCTTCTCACGCAGTGCTGCCGGGTAGTAATCTCCAGCCCGTGCGCCGACGGCGTCGAAAGCGCTGTTGAACATGCGAATGATATCGGCAGACTCATTGCTGACGATGGTCTGTTGCTGTTTATCCCACAGCACTGGCACGGTAACGCGGCCACTGTACTGCGGATCGGCCCGTAGATAGAGCTGGTAAAGAAAATCGGAGTGATACAGAGCATCGCCGGTTGCTGCCGGGAAATCCTGGCCGAAGGTCCAGCCGTTTTCCAACATCAGCGGATGCACCACGGAAACCGGGATAGTTTGCTCCAACCCCTTCAGCTTGCGCATCAGCAGGGTACGGTGTGCCCAAGGGCAAGCCAGGGAGACATACAGATGGTAGCGATCTTGCTCGGCCTTAAAGCCCGCTTTGCCATGTTCTCCCGCAGCGCCGTCCGGGGTGATCCAATTGCGAAACTGAGAGGTTGAACGCTTGAAACGGCCCCCGGTGGATTTGGTGTCATACCAGGTGTCTTGCCAAACGCCATCAACGAGTTGTCCCATGAGATCCTCCAATGTGTCTGAGAGAGAAAGTCAAAAGGCCCGGCATAGAGCCGAGCCTGTTGGCGATATTATAAGCTTACCACTTTTTGTTCAAAATGCGGTCAATGCTGAAGCCGCCAGGGCCTGCAACCGCCAGCACGATGAAGCCACCGGCAATGGTCAGGTTTTTCATAAACATCAGCTGGTTCACGCCTTCGGCAAAGTTGGTGTGGAACAGCAGCGCGGTCAGGATGGTGAAACCGGCGGTGAACAGCGCTACGGTACGGGTCAGGAAGCCGAACAGGATTGCCAGGCCACCGCCGAACTCCAGCAGGATGGTCAGTGGCAGCAAGAAGCCAGGTACGCCCATCGACTGCATGTATTGTTGGGTGCCAGCATAGGCATCACCCATTTTGCCGTAACCTGCAACGATAAACAGGATTGGCATCAGAATACGAGCAACCAGCAAACCTGCATCTTCTAATTTCTTCATCATTAACTCCAAAAAGTGTTGTTGCTTGCCAATCTTGGCATTGGTACCGCCAGGGGGGCCTGTAGCCGCCATGTCCGGTTGATGGAGTGAATGTTAGACGGGAATGCTGCGGGTTGTTAGCAAGTAAAACTGTCGTAATTTTTCAAAAAATCTGAATATTGAAAATTTGATTAAAGTGGTTATAAATCATTTAATTAGAGATTAATAAGACGTGCTTGGATAAAAGCCACGCAAATAAAAGGGATTACCAACGGGATAATTGAACTTGTTGCAGCGTGGTTATTTTTTGGGAAGAGCGTTACGGATCAGACGAACGGTACCCCAGGCGCTGAGCGCCCGCCGTGACCAGCGGATCAACTTGCCAGGATGGCGTATACCGTACAACGCAATCACGCTGGAACCGATAGCCATAAATTTACGCAGCCCATACAAGGTTTGCCAACTGCGATCGAAGGATTCGGTTTTTTGCAGCCACTGGCTTTTGTTGGCGGCCAGATCCAGGCGTTGTTGCTGGATCTGCCGGATGAGTTGCTCTTTTCTGCGTTCACGGTACTGGCGGCGATTCATGTTTCTCCTCCAGTTCAGCACGATCGAGTGCCAATTGCTGACGTGTTGCCCCTAACAGTGTTGAACGGCGAGCCTTGGACAGTGTCCAGACGATCCCCACAACGGCCAGGAACAGCAGAACGGCGGTAGTCGTGCCCAACGCCATCAGGCGATAAGCGGGGTCGATGGCCCAGAAGATGAGGATTAACAGGCTCATCAGGCCGAATGCGGTAAACAGCAGGGTAAGCCCCGCCATCATCAGCAACTGAATGAGGTTGGCTTTCTCCTCTTCCAGCTCGATAACGGCCAGACGCACCCGGGTTTCCACCATGCCGACCATAATGGTGACAATCCGTTGGGCGATATCCAGGACCCCTTTACCAGGGCCCTGTGCGCGCGTTTGCGGCTGCTCTGCCATAATCAGCGGCGCGCGAGCAGAACGCCTAACACCACGCCAACTGCGGCGCCGATACCGATACCGGTCCACGGATTTTCGCGCACGTAATCATCGGCCTGGCCAGCCATCTGCTTGGTTTGGTGAGCCAGTTTGTCACCGGCATCGCTCAGACGGGCACGGGTTTCTTTCAGTGCGCCTTCTGCTTTGGAGCGCAGTTTGTCCAGTTCAGCTTTAGGTTTATCGGTGGAAGAGTTCAGCACTTCCTCCAGCGTATCGGCCAGGGACTTCAGTTCAGCGCGTAAGTGTTCTGCATTTGAATCATGTGCCATTTCGATAACTCCTTAACATTAACTTCGACAGACTTTTAACATAGCGGATTTATTCACTTAAGCAAAGGGCTTATCCCTGGTGGATATCACTAACCAATGTCATTATTGGCTGGTAAAATCCCGCCAGATGGGCCTCTTAGCGATAAATCCGCTAATATAAAAATTATTTGGCCTGCGCGGCTTTCAGCTCAGCCTGGGCTTCTGCCAGCTTTTTCTGCTTCTTGGCGATTTTATCTGCCTTGCCGGTTTCCTGAGCCTCTTTCAGTTCCTGTTCACGCTCGGCAACTTTCTCTTGCTTATCAGCGATCTTCTTCTCGCGATCGGCCTGTAAACCGGCCTCGGTGCAGTGGCTTTGTACTTCGCTCAGGGCTTTCTGCAGGCCTGCCACGCGGTAGCTGTTGTCATGCTTGGTGGCGTAGTCGATCTGGGTCTGGATCTCCTGGGCTTTGCTGGCACAAGTCTCGACCGCTGCCTGTGAAAGCGCAGAAAAAGTGAACAGGGGGATGGCCAGTAACAAAGTATGGCGTAATTTCATGATTTCAATTCCTTTAATGCTGGGAGCTAACGAGGATGCTCCCGGTTTCCTGCTGCCCAAAGGGCAGTACGACGGGGGCCCTGCGCGGCTGACTATGCTGGCATCAGCATAGTCACAAATTGCGTAGAACCCCAAAGTTGGGACTGCAGACATTCCTCAATCGACTCAATGTAAAGGGGCGCTGCATGCTGCGCTCGCCAAGGTATTCCCTGCAATGAGTGTGGATTATCCCAGATTAAGTGGCGTGCGTGCAAATTTACGCACCCAGTGGCCAGTGAGAGAGGGATCATTCAGGGCAATGACATAGCCTGGGGGCAAGATGTTTTTCAGAGCTTCACGGGCCAGCAGCTGCTGCTCAGGGGAATCCAGGCGGATCACCAGGCCATCGCCCTCCGGCGTAATGCTTTTGATACGGATACCGCGTTCATCCAGACGCTGATAGACATAAAAACCATCCGGCAACGTCAAGCCCTGCTGAACCGCGTGAATGCGCAGCTCGTTTTCCGTACGCACGATGTACGGTACCAGCACGGCGGCCAATGTCAGCAATAGCAATGAAAGCACCAGCGCGTATTGCCAGCGTGGGCGTTTGGCTATCACGCGTTCTTCCCTGCACGGTCGGCGCGCTTTTTGCGCCACAGTACCACCAGAGAACCAACCAGCCCGGCGACCAGTAGCACCAGTGGCAGCATCATCAGGCCGAACATCAACTGGTCTTCATACTTGCGGAACATCGGGGTTTTCCCGAGGGCAAAACCGACCGAAACCAGGATCAGTACCCACAGCAAACCGCTCATCCAGTTAAAGAACTGGAAGCGTGCGTTGCTCAAACCGGACAGGCCGGCAATGGTCGGCAACAGCGTACGGACGAAAGCCAGGAAACGGCCAACCAGCAGGGCCGACAGGCCATGGCGATGGAACAACTGGTGGGCACGCTGATGATAATGGGCCGGTAGATGAGCTAGCCAACCCTGTACCGTGGGCGTATTGCCTAGCCATCGGCCTTGTATGTAGCTAACCCAGCACCCCAGGCTGGCTGCGGTGGTCAGGATAAGAATGGTCACCGGGAAATTCATGGTGCCTTTGGCGACCAGAACGCCGACCAGGATCAACAGGCTATCGCCCGGTAGGAAGGCGGCGGGCAGCAGGCCATTTTCCAGAAATAAAATCATAAACAGCAAGACGTACAGCGTCCAGACCAACGAGGGGTTGGCCAGCGTTTCAAAGTCTTGCTGCCATAAGGCATCCAACAGTTGCTTAATGATGTCCATCTGGTGTTCCTAAAAACGTCATTGTTATTTTCGTTCAGCGGCTGGGGGGCGGTAAGCTCGCGGAGGCCCTGGCTGCTGAAGATGATGATCGGTGTTGCTTTATTCTTTGGTTCTATACCCGTCGTCTTTCAAGTTGCAGCGTTGTTATCTGCACTTGCTCACCTGGCTGCAACTTGAAATCCATAGGTATAACGGGGCGACACCGGATCATGAGTGATACGTTAGCGAACCGCGGTAAAGTATGTTGCTTTCTTTCCAACCCCCGAGCCTGCTTTGCCGCTGCGGGAAGTTCAGCGTCCAATTGACCTGCCGCAACCGGTTAGGGGCTGGGTTATCTGCTTGCGGCTGAGGCCACAGGCGGTAGCCCAGATCCGTTGCTAAAGTATAGGCCGGAACCAACTGGGACGGGGCCTGCAACGAGCTGGGATAGGAATGCATCCGGGGCAAGGACAGCAGTAGTTTGCTGAGGGGCTTGCGGCGGAGTTCACTGTGCGGACGGTAATCCTGATCGTAGGGGGAAACCACATGCTCATCAAATAATGCCTGAGCACTTAACGCGGAGGCTAAGGCTGCGGTTTGTGCTGCATAGAGCTTTGGGCCGGAGACCGAACCGGTCCAGCAGGAAAGAGCAATAAGCATGGCAAACAACCAGCGCATGTATTCGCGTTCCGCCCCCAAAGCCAGTCGATAAAAATGTGGCCTAACTCTACCAAAATAGCACGATTGGCAACAGGGAAATCTACGTGGTCGCTGGGGAAATATCGCGCAGTGGGCGGCTGTACCGGGCTCGATTCAGCCGTTTTTACAATACCTGACATTCGGCGCTATTGCTCGACGCCAAAACCCTATTTGGTGCTGGTGGCCATGTTATCCAAATGGATCACCGGATTCTCGGCAAACAGGTAGCGATCGGCGTTGTATTCGAAATCATCGGTGGTGGCATTGAACAGCATCTGCTTGGTGTTTTCCAGATGTTGCCACATGGCCAGTTTGGCACCGTGAGGATCTTTACGTATCAAAGCCTTAAGGATCTCATCGTGATCGTCGCACCAGCTGGCAATGGAGCGCTCATCGATATGCTCATGCAGTTTGATCCAGTAAGGGTTGCTGACACGCTGAACCCACATTTTCTCCACTATGGTGGCCATGGCGGTATTCTGGGTCGCTAGCGCGACCTGCACGTGGAATTTGAGATCCCACTGCGAATCGCGGAAGCGATCCTCTTTGCGCGCCTGCTCCTGGATCTCCATCAGTTGGACGATATCCTGCTTGGTGACCTGAGTGGCCGCAAATTCGGCGATGTTACTTTCGATCAACTGGCGCGCCTGTAGCAGCTCAAAAGGACCTGAGGTGGCGAACTCGAGGCTTTCACCCGGCACTACCAGGTGTTTTTGTTGGTTGGAGATCACATGGATGCCCGAGCCTTTGCGCACTTCTACGTAGCCTTCCACCTCCAGCATGATGATCGCCTCACGCACCACGGTGCGGCTAACGTTCATCTCTTCTGCGATATAACGCTCGGCTGGCAGTTTCTCACCGACCGGGTAGACCCCGCTCTCAATGCGCCGTTTTAGCTCGGCGGCCAATTGCTGATAAAGGCGTCTGGTTTCAGTGAATTCCATAGTGAATACTCGGTGGTAGAAGGGCGTGATGCCATAGGACCTGTTATACCACTTATCCGTTGTAGCTGCTAGCGAGTCAGATGCGAAAAGCCCGGCACAAAGGCCGGGCTGTGGGGGTTAGCTGCTGGCATCTGCCGTTTGTAATCGCTCCTGTTCCAGCTCGGAAACCGGCTTGTTTTGCAGCACGGTCCAGATCACGATGGCGGCCAGGATATCGAACACCGAGAGGGCGGCGAACAGCGGGCTGAAGCCCATGGTGTCAGCCAATGCGCCGACCACCAGAGCGAACATGGTGCTCGCCGTCCAGGCGGCCATCCCAGTCAGCCCATTGGCGGTAGCGACTTCGTTGCGGCCAAAGACGTCTGACGACAGAGTAATCAGCGCACCGGACAGCGCCTGGTGGGCAAAGCCCCCTACGCACAACAAGGCGATGGCGACATAAGGGCTGGTGAACAAGCCGATCATGCCTGGGCCAATCATTAGCACTGCGCCCAGGGTGACCACCAGTTTGCGTGAAACGATCAGGTTGACACCGAAATGCTTTTGGAAGAATGGCGGCAGATAACCTCCCAGGATGCAGCCGAAATCGGCGAACAGCATCGGCATCCAGGCAAACATGGCAATTTCTTTCAGGTTAAAGCCGTAAGCCTTGAACATGAACAGTGGGATCCAGGCGTTGAAGGTCCCCCAGGCGGGCTCTGCCAGGAAACGCGGTAGCGCAATACCCCAGAACTGGCGGTTACGCAGGATCTGCCAGGCGGACATTTTCTTGGCATTGCTGGTCTGGTGGTGTGCTTCCTGGCCATCCAGAATGTAGCTGCGTTCCTCGGAACTGAGTTTCTTCTGGTCTTTCGGGTGTTTATAGAAGATCAGCCAGCAGATGGCCCAAATCAGGCTCAAGACACCGGTAATGATAAACGCCATTTCCCAGCTGTGCGCCACAATCGCCCAGACCACCAAGGGGGGAGCGAGCATCGCGCCCACCGAGGAGCCGACGTTAAAGTAGCCTACGGCAATGGAGCGCTCTTTGGCCGGGAACCATTCGCTACTGGCTTTCAGCCCGGCAGGGATCATGGCCGCTTCGGCCATACCGACCGCACCACGGGCCATAGCCAGACCGACCCAGCTGTTGGCCAGCGCGGTGCCCATACAGAAGATGGCCCACAGGATGGCAAACATCGCATAGCCGATTTTAGTGCCGAGCACGTCGAGAATATAGCCTGCAACGGGCTGCATCAGGGTATAGCAGGCTGAATAGGCGGCAACAATATAGGAATACTGCTGGGTCGTGATCCCCAGCGAGCCTTCCAGCGTAGGGGCTGCGACGGACATCGCATTGCGGGTCAGATAACCGAGCACGGTGCCGATAGTCACCAGGCCGATCATATACCAGCGTAAGCCTTTAATTTTACGCATCCCAAATCTCTCCCAGTCTAAAAATTTCGGCCACCGGCAAGCCCGTGGCGGTCATGGTGGTGATTCCCTTTTATCTGGTTGCCGGTATCCGCTTACCGACGCCGCCCTGCGCGTTGCCATTTACCCGTGGTTATAAACCAGTAGCAGGGTGGCGAGAAGATAACTTGTCATACAGATTTAAAAGTTGAGTGATATCACAAAAACCATTATTTTTTTAAGTGATAATACTTGTCATCATAAGGCATTGGTTTAATGGGAGTCGTCTGGATAGGCGCTTGGAAGCCGTAATGATGGGTTAACCAAGGTGAAATTTAGCTAGACTCTACGGTAAATTGGTGTGATAACTTTCCAAAAGTTGACAGCAAGGCTAGCCAGGAAAAAGGTGAGGAACCCATTATGGCCACGTTTTTGAGCGATGATTTCTTGTTAGACAGTGAATTTGCCCGCCGCCTGTATCACGACTATGCAGCGGATCAGCCTATTTTCGACTATCACTGCCATCTGCCACCGCAGCAGATCGCCGAAAATTACCGTTTTAAAAACATGTACGATATTTGGCTGAAGGGCGATCACTATAAGTGGCGTGCGATGCGCACCAACGGCGTGGCTGAACGCTTGTGTACCGGCGATGCCTCTGACCGGGAAAAATTTGATGCCTGGGCGGCAACGGTGCCGCATACCATCGGCAACCCGCTGTATCACTGGACGCACCTGGAACTGCGCCGTCCGTTTGGCATCACCGGTAAGCTGCTCTCCCCGACCACTGCAGATGAAATCTGGCTGCGAGGCAATGAACTGCTGTCGCAGGAGGCTTTCAGCGCTCGCGGCATCATGAAACAGATGAAGGTGAAAATGGTGGGTACCACCGACGATCCGATCGACGATCTACGCCACCATCAGGCCATCGCAGCCGACAGCAGCTTCGATATCAAAGTATTGCCAAGCTGGCGCCCAGACAAGGCCTTCAATATTGAAGCCGCTGGGTTTAATGACTATATGCAACAGCTGGAAGCCGCAGCAGACACGTCCATCAGCCGCTTCAGCGATTTGTGCGCTGCGCTGAAAAAACGCCTGGATCACTTTGCCGCTCACGGCTGTAAGGTTTCCGATCACGCGTTAGACGTGGTGATGTACGGCGAGGCCGATGAGGCCACGTTAGATAAAATCCTGGCCCAGCGCCTCGGCGGAGAGCTGCCAACGCCACAGCAGGTTGCCCAGTTCAAGACCGCCGTCCTGCTGTTCCTGGCTGCTGAATATCAGCGCCGCGAATGGGTGCAGCAATACCACATCGGCGCACTACGTAATAACAATAGCCGGATGTTCACGACTATCGGCCCGGACATTGGTTTCGACTCCATTAACGATCAGCCGGTAGCCGAATCACTGTCTCGCCTGCTGGATGCTCAGGCCAGGCAGGGGGCACTGCCGAAGACCATTCTTTACTGCCTCAACCCACGGGATAACGAAGTGATCGGCACCATGGTCGGCAATTTCCAGGGCGAAGGTACGCCGGGCAAGATCCAGTTTGGCTCAGGCTGGTGGTTTAACGATCAGAAAGACGGTATGCAGCGCCAGATGACACAGTTGGCCCAGCTTGGGCTACTTAGCCGTTTTGTGGGCATGCTGACCGACAGCCGCAGCTTCCTTTCCTACACGCGTCACGAATACTTCCGCCGCATCCTGTGCCAGATGATTGGCCGTTGGGTGGAAGATGGCGAAGCACCGGCGGATATTGCGTTGCTGGGTGAGATGGTGAAAAACATCTGCTTCGACAATGCCAAACACTATTTTGCTATCGAATTAGCGTAGTTACAGCTCGAGGCTGGTTTATGCAAAGCATCATTAAGATCCATGCAAAAGATAATGTGGCGGTCGCGCTGTGTGATTTGGCTGCTGGTGACCAGCCTGCTTGGGAAGGGCAGGCGATCACACTGGCGCAAGACGTTGCCCGGGGGCACAAGTTTGCTCTTGGGCCGATCGCTGCCGGTGAGATGATCGTCAAGTACGGCTTGCCGATCGGCCATGCGCTGGTTGCCATCGCCGCGGGCGAACACATTCATTCGCACAATGCCAAAACCAACCTGAGCGATCTCGACAGCTATCAGTATCAACCGGAGTTCCAGACCCTACCGGCGCAGGTGGCAGATCGTGACGTACAGATTTACCGACGCAGCAACGGTGAGGTTGGGATCCGCAACGAATTATGGATCATCCCGACCGTGGGCTGTGTGAACGGCATCGCGCGTCAGATCCTGCAACGTTTTCTGAAGGAAACCGGGGAAGCAGCAGGGATCGACGGCGTGCATCTGTTCAGTCACCCCTTCGGCTGTTCGCAGCTCGGCCAGGATCATGAAAATACCCGTACCATGCTGCAAAACATGGTGCGTCATCCCAATGCCGGTGCGGTGTTGGTGATTGGCCTGGGTTGTGAGAATAACCAGGTGGATGCCTTCCGTACTACGCTGGGTGAATTTGATGAGCAGCGCGTGCGTTTTATGGTCTGCCAGCAACAGGATGATGAAGTTACCGACGGATTGACACATTTGCATGCGCTATACCAGATTATGCGCGACGATCGCCGCCAACCGGGTAAACTCAGCGAGCTGAAGTTTGGCCTGGAATGCGGGGGATCGGACGGTTTATCGGGGATCACGGCCAACCCGTTGCTGGGCTGCTTCTCGGATTATGTGATTGCCAATGGCGGCACCACGGTGCTGACCGAAGTGCCGGAGATGTTTGGTGCCGAGCGCATTCTGATGAGCCGCTGCCGTGATGAAGACACCTTTGAAAAAACCGTCAGCATGGTCAACGACTTCAAACAGTATTTTATTGCCCACAACCAACCGATTTACGAGAACCCTTCGCCGGGCAACAAGGCTGGAGGCATTACCACGTTAGAAGAGAAATCCCTGGGTTGTACCCAAAAAGCCGGGCAGAGCCAGGTGGTGGACGTGTTGAAATACGGTGAGCGCCTGCGTCTGCCTGGCCTGAACCTGCTGAGTGCGCCGGGCAATGATGCGGTCGCCACCAGCGCGCTGGCGGGAGCCGGGTGCCATATGGTGCTGTTCAGCACCGGGCGGGGGACGCCTTATGGTGGCTTTGTGCCAACGGTGAAGCTGGCGACCAACTCGGAGCTGGCGGCGAAGAAACCGCACTGGATCGATTTTGATGCAGGCCGCCTGATCCACGGCTTGCCGATGGCGCGGATGCTGGAGCAGTTCGTCGATCTGATCGTGGACATTGCCGATGGCGTACCTGCGCGTAATGAAGTGAATGATTTCCGCGAGTTGGCGATCTTTAAAAGCGGTGTCACGTTGTAAAGCCTAGCCAGCGGGAGTAGCATAAAACGGCGTTTTGTTTTAAACGCCTTGCTACTTCCGCCCCAGGATCTCCCTAATGACGTTTTATTGGTTTGCGCAGTCCGTTGGCGTGCTGGCTTTTTTGGTCGGCATCACCAGCTTTTTTAATCGCGATGACCAGCGTTTCAAACTACAACTGTCGGGCTACAGCCTGATTATCGGCATCCACTTTATCCTGATGGGGGCGAATGCTGCAGGGAGTAGCGCTCTGCTTAGCGCCTGCCGCAACCTGGTCTCGATGAAGACTCGCAGCCTATGGGTGATGTGGATCTTTATCTGCCTCACGCTCATCATCGGTTTATCCCGCTTTCACCACTGGATCGAAATACTCCCGATCTGCGGTACAACCGTCAGCACCTGGGCGTTGTTCCGCACCCGCGGTTTGACCACCCGCTGCGTAATGTGGTGCTCAACGGCCTGTTGGGTCACTCACAACATCTGGCTTGGCTCGATCGGTGGTTCGCTGATTGAAGGCAGTTTCCTGCTGATGAATGGTTTCAACATTATCCGCTTCCGCCGCCTGCAACTGCGCGGCATCGATCCTTTTGCGGTCGAAAAAAAGGCGCCCGTTTCAGAGGGGCGCCAGACCCCTCACCCTAACCCTCTCCCACAGGGAGAGGGAACCGATCGAGCAGATTTGAAATTGTAGTGGCTCACCTTGGATGAGGAGATGATCGAATTGTCGAGATTGTCTTTTTTATTCCAACAGAGCAGAGGCTATCAGCCCCCTTTTGCACAAGGGGACCGTTAGAGTGGGTCTGAAAGTGTAGTGACTCACCTTGGATGAGGAGATGATCGAATTGTCGAGGTTGTCTTTCAACTTCCAACAGAGCAGAGACTCTCAGCTCCCTCTCCCTGTGGGAGAGGGTTGGGGTGAGGGGACTTAACGAATTTTCAGCGGGTCTTCATTGGCCAAACGCTGGTCTTCCGCCTGACAGGCCGCTGCGGTAAACAGCACGTCGGTAGAGGAGTTGAGCGCGGTTTCTGCCGAGTCCTGCAGTACGCCGATGATAAAGCCGACGGCAACCACCTGCATTGCAATTTCGTTAGGAATGCCGAACATGTTGCAAGCCAGCGGGATCAACAGCAGTGAACCACCGGCTACGCCGGAAGCCCCACAGGCGCAGATCGCAGCCACCACGCTCAACAGCAGTGCAGTCGGCACATCCACCGGAATGCCCAGCGTATGAACCGCAGCCAGCGTCAGCACGGTGATGGTGATTGCGGCACCAGCCATGTTGATGGTCGCCCCTAACGGGATAGAAACCGAATAAGTATCTTCGTTCAGATTCAGCTTTCTGCTCAGTTCCATATTCACCGGAATGTTGGCTGCGGAGCTGCGGGTAAAGAAGGCGGTAACGCCGCTTTCGCGCAGGCAGGTGAACACCAGTGGATAAGGATTACGGCGGATCTTCCAGTAAACGATCAGCGGGTTCAGCACCAGCGCTACCAGCAGCATACAGCCGATCAGCACGAACAGCAGTTGGGCATAGCCCCACAGTGCGCTAAAGCCGGTATCGGCCAGGGTCGATGCCACCAGGCCAAAGATACCCAGCGGTGCACAGCGGATCACCGCACGTACCACTAAGGTCACTGCATGTGACATGTCATTGATCAGCGATTTGGTGGTTTCAGCGGCATGGCGCAGCGCCAGCCCCAGACCCACGGCCCAGGCCAGGATGCCGATATAGTTGGCGTTGATCAGCGCATGGAATGGGTTCGCCACCACACTCATCAGCAAGCCTTTGAGCACTTCAACGATGCCACCCGGTGGGTTGATGTCGGTGGTGCCTACGGCCAATGCCAGCGTGGAAGGGAAAATAAAGCTGATCACCACGGCGGTAAGCGCTGCGGCAAAGGTGCCTAACAGGTAGAGGAACAGGATTGGGCGGATATTGGTTTTTTGGCCCTGTTTATGGTTGGCAATGGAGGCCATGACCAATATCAATACCAGTAACGGTGCCACTGCCTTCAGCGCGCCAACGAACAGCGAGCCGAGCAGGCCAACGGCGGCTGCGGCGGCTGGCGAAACCAGTGCCACTACAATGCCTGCGACCAGGCCGATCAATATTTGCTTAACCAGGCTGCCCTGAGTGATGCGTAGTAATAGTTTATTCATGATGCTGTGCGTTTCCGCTCCCTGAGAATGTGACGTACAGATTGCTGCGCCTCGGCAGAACGTGGCCGGGCAACTTATCGTCATATCTGTAACCAAGTGTGTTTGCTGTGTCAGTATTCAGTAAATGGGGGATCTTGGAAAGGGGAGAAGATGAAATTACCTGCATGGATCAATGATTGATAACATACTGTTTACATTTGTGTGATCGCCATAACATTTGGCGTTTATGGCTATTTGCCAAATAATCGCGGGGCGTCTAGCGCCCCGGATAACAGATTATGGTGGCTAACCTCAACCTACCTAGGCCAATGGTTGCTGGACACCTAAGCTGGCGACAAAGTCTTGCAGCAACAGCTGGCTGAACGGTGTATCACTAACCTGTTGTTGTTTAAGCTGATAAATTTGTTGTTTGGCCGGTTCCAACTCGCTGAGCCAGCTCAGGTAGCGCTGCATGATCGCCCCGTTAAATTCCGGGTGGAACTGGGTGGTCAGGGCGTTATCGCCATAGCGCAGGATTTGGCAGGCGTCCTGTTGCGAGCGGGCCAGCACTTCGGCCCCTGGCGGCGGTGTTAGTACGCTTTGCGCATGGATCAGGTTCACGTTGAAGCGCGCAGGCAGGCTGGTCAGACGCTTATCTGAGCGGGCAGCGGGTAATAACTCGATCTCCAGAGTCCCAACCTCCATACCTTGCGGGTGATAGCCCACCTCACCGCCCAGCGCATAAGCCAAAAGCTGGTGGCCGTAGCACACGCCAAAGATCGGCAGACTAATTTGCATCGCCTGGCGCAACCACTCTGCCGCCCGTTCGCTCCAGGGAAGTCGTTCAGTCACCATTGCGGCTGAGCCGGTGATCACCACGCCGCAATAATCTTCCGGGGGCAACGGCGTTTCGCCAGCGAGGACATGCACGATATGTACTCGATCGGCGTCGATATTTCCCTGTTGCAGGAACATCTGCTCAAAGTTGGCCAGATCCTGCCGGATCCTCTGCGGAGCGTCACCGGTTTGCATCAACAACAGCGGTTTCATTTTATTCTCCGTCAGCGGGGAACACGACGCCGGTCTGGCGACGGATTTCCGTCAGCAGGCTGGCGACGATCAGGGAATTCTCCAGGCCCAGATGCTCGACCTGCCGTTTTTCCACCAGTTCGGCAAACACTTGCGCTTCATACAGCATGGTATTGATGTGTTGCGGCTGGGTCAGTACCTGGCTATTTTCACCACGCGGTGTCAGCACCACTCCTTGGGCTTCGGAGATTTTTTCGATCACCAGCGTGCCTTCTTCGCCCTGGATCTCACTCGGAATGTCCGAGTTGCTGACCTTGGAATGGCTGATCACCACGTCAAAGTCACCATAGTTCAGGCACACGCTACCATGGGCATCCACCCCGGTATCGAGCAATGTTGCACTAGCCAATACCGACTGCGGCGCACCAAACAGCGCCACGGTGCTGGCCACGCAGTAATAGCCGATGTCCATGATCGAGCCGTTGGAAAACTGCGGGTTGAAGGTGTTCGGGTTTTCACCGGCCAGATAACGGGGATAGCGAGAGGAGTATTGGCAATAGTTGATAAATGCCTTACGCAGTTTGCCAATCTTCGGCAATGCCTGTTGCAGGATAAGAAAATTGGGCAAGTGGGCGCTTTTGAACGCTTCAAACAGCACCACCTGATGTTCCCGTGCGCAGGCCACCAGTTGTTCCACTTCGCGCAGATTTGACGCCAGCGGCTTCTCGCAAATCACATGCTTTTTATGGCTGAGGAATAGCAGAGATTGTTGGCAGTGCAGAGAGTTGGGGCTGGCAATATACACCGCATCAATAACGTCGGATTGCGCCAGCGCTTCCAGTGAGTCAAAGAAGTGTTCGACCGGATAGTTGGCGCCAAAGGCCTGCGCCTGTTCGAGCTTACGCGAATAGATGGCGGTCAGCCTCATCTTGCCGCTTTCGTGAGCTGCATCGATAAAACGTTCGGTGATCCAGTTGGTGCCGACAACAGCAAAGCGAATCATGGGTGACTCCGGTTTCCACAGGAAGATAGCTCAAGGAACCAGATTATCACGCCGCAGAGATTAGGCGAATATTTGCTTAAAAAGTCTGATTATTCATAGAGTTCGCCGAACAAGGAGAGATGGGTCAGATACAGGCGGGTATCAAACTCCAACTGGTGATAGCTGGGTTCCATATGGCAGCACAGGCTGTAAAACGCCTTGTTGTGATCTTTCTCTTTCAGGTGCGCCAGCTCGTGGACCACGATCATGCGCAGGAAAGGTTCCGGGGCGTTTTTGAACACCGTCGCCACGCGGATCTCGGCTTTGGCTTTCAGCTTGCCACCTTGCACCCGGGAAATGGCGGTATGCAGCCCCAGGGCGTGCTTCATCACCTGGATTTTGCTGTCGTAGGCCACCTTGCTCAGCGGTTGGGCGTTACGCAGATACTGATTTTTCAGATCGACGGTAAACTGATAGAGCGACTTGTCGGTGGTGCAGTCATGAACCTGCGGGTAGCGCTGTAACAAAACCTCGCCCAGCCGCTGTTGCTGGATGAGTTGTTGCACCTGCATTTGCAGATGTTCGGGGTAGCCTTGCAGGTAGTTCAGTTCGGACATGTTATTCAGTATTCAGTGGTAAACCGGGGCGAGCATTGTATGACGTTTTCTTGCTCAAATCCCCTAATGGGCAATTAATCCCAAAAAACATTTTACTGCTGAGCGTTTTTAGGGGATAAACAGCCCAAATTTATCATTCAGGAGGGGCAATGAGCCAACTCGATCTGGGAACACAGCAACTTGAGCTGGAGCGTTATCCCCAACAGGAAGAAGCCACCCAGTTACAGGCGTGGGAAGCGGCGGACGAATATCTGCTGCAACAGTTGGAAAATGTCGACATCGGTGAACGCCCGGTACTGATTTTCAACGACAACTTTGGCACGTTGGCCTGCGCCCTGCATGGCTATAAGCCTTACAGCATCAGCGACTCATACATGAGCCAGTTGGCGACGCGCCATAACCTCAAGCTCAATGAGCTCGATGTTGAACAGGTCACCTTGCAAGACAGCCTGGCCGAACTGCCTGCCAACCCGGCGGTGGTGTTGATCCGCATCCCGAAAGCGCTGGCGCTTCTGGAGCAGCAATTACGTGCCCTGCGTGATGTGGTGGCACCCGATACGCTGATCGTGGCCGGTGCCAAAGCGCGTGACGTGCATACCTCGACCATGCAAGTGTTTGAGCGGGTGCTTGGCCCAACCCGCACCAGCCTGGCCTGGAAAAAGGCCCGTCTGATTTATTGCCAGGTAGCTGACATCGTGCCACCGGCAGCACCGGCAACCACCGACTGGCTGCTCGACGGCACGGACTGGCTGATCCACAACCACGCCAACGTGTTCTCACGCGGTAGCCTGGATATTGGCGCACGCCTGTTCCTGGAAAATCTGCCGAAGGATTTGCAGGGTCATATTGTCGATCTCGGCTGTGGCAACGGCATTATCGGGATGCGTGCCTTGGTGCAGAACCCGCAAGCGCAGATGACCTTCGTCGATGAGTCTTACATGGCGGTGGCTTCCAGTGAACTGAACGTGGCGCACAACCTTCCGCAGGAGATGGATCGCTGTCAGTTTGAGGTGAACAACTCGCTGGCGGGCATTGAGCGTGAAAGCCTGCAGGCGGTACTGTGCAACCCACCGTTCCACCAGCAGCATGCGATCACCGATCACACCGCCTGGCAGATGTTCTGCGATGCCAAGCGCTGCCTGCAAGTGGGGGGGGAGCTGTGGATCGTGGGCAACCGCCATCTGGATTACTACCAGAAGCTGAGGCGTTTGTTCGGCAACTGCACCACCGTGGCCTCCAACCAGAAGTTCTTGATCCTCAAAGCGGTCAAGTCTGGCGCGCGTTATTGATGTAGGGGCGCAGCATGCTGCGCCCGTCAAATCAATGGATTACAGTGCCATGGCCAGCCGCGTGCCCTGATCGATAGCGCGGCGGGCATCCAGCTCGGCAGCCACGTCGGCACCGCCAATCAGATGCACCGTTTTCCCCATCTCCAGCAGCGGCTGCTGCAATTCGCGGCGCGGCTCCTGCCCGGCACAAATCACCACCGTATCTACCGGCAAGCAGCTTTCCTGCTCGGCACGCAATATGTGCAGACCTTCGTCGTCAATACGTTGATAGTTCACGCTATTGAGCATTTTCACGCCGCGTACCGCCAGGCTGGTGCGATGGATCCACCCGGTGGTTTTACCCAGGCCTTCACCTACCTTGCTGGTTTTGCGTTGCAATAGGAATATCTGGCGTGGCGAGGATGGCACTTCCGGCCCTTGGGCGCTCAGCCCCCCGCGTTGCTCCAGTTGTGAATCGATCCCCCATTCGCGGTTAAACGCTGCCAGATCCAGGCTACTGGAGGTGCCGTGCTGGCTGAGATATTCGGCGACGTCGAAGCCAATTCCCCCGGCCCCAATGATGGCGACCCGTTGCCCAACCGGCTTTTTATCCCGCAAAACATCGAGATAGTTCATTACCTTGGCGTGTTCGATGCCCGCAATGGCAGGCATACGCGGCACGATGCCGCAGGCGAGGATCACCTCATCGAAATCCGCCAGATCCTGCGCTTGCACCAGTTGCCCCAGCTTCAGTTCTACTTCATTGAGCGCCAACTGACGGCGGAAATAACGCAGCGTCTGATGGAATTCTTCCTTGCCGGGGATTTGCTTGGCGATATTGAACTGGCCACCGATCTGCTCGGCGGCGTCAAACAGGGTTACCTGATGCCCACGGCTGGCGGCGGTGGTGGCAAATGCCAATCCGGCAGGCCCTGCGCCCACCACGGCCAGTCTTTTAGGCGTTGCCGTGGCGATGAGTGGCATTTCAGTTTCGCGGCAGGCGCGAGGGTTCACCAGGCACGAGGTGAGCTTGTGGTCGAAAATCTGATCCAGGCAGGCCTGGTTGCAGCCGATGCAGGTGTTGATTTCGTCTGCTCGTCCTTCAGCGGCCTTCTGCACGAACGCCGCATCTGCCAGGAACGGGCGTGCCATGGAAACCATGTCGGCACAGCCATCGGCCAAAACCTGTTCCGCCACCGCTGGATCGTTGATGCGGTTGGTGGTGATCAGCGGGATCTTCACTTTGCCCATCAGCTTGCGCGTCACCCAACTGAACCCGGCGCGCGGCACCATGGTGGCGATGGTGGGAATACGGGCTTCGTGCCAGCCGATACCGGTGTTGATCAGCGTTGCGCCAGCCTGTTCTATTGCTACGGCAAGCTGTTCGATCTCCTGCCAACTGGAACCATCCTCCACCAGATCGAGCATCGACAGGCGGTAGATCAGAATAAATTCCGGCCCGGTCGCTTCGCGCACGGCCCGCACAATCTCGACGGCGAAACGCATGCGGTTGCTGAAGCTGCCGCCCCATTGGTCGGTGCGCTGGTTGGTGCGCGAGACCAGGAACTGGTTAATCAGGTAACCCTCAGACCCCATGACTTCCACGCCGTCATAGCCAGCCTGCTGTGCCAATGCTGCGCAGTTGGCGAAATCGGCAATGGTTTGTTCAACTTCTTGGGTAGTCAGCGCCGCTGGGCTGAATGGGTTGATCGGCGCTTGCAGTGCTGAAGGGGCGACTGGCTGTGGCTGATAGCTGTAGCGCCCGGTATGCAGGATTTGCAGGGCAATCTTGCCCCCAGCCTGATGGACAGCCTCGGTCACGATCCGGTGATCGGCAACCTGCTGTGGCTGGTTCAGGACCGATGCTCCGCGATACACCACGCCTTGTTCATTGGGGGCGATACCGCCGGTTACGATCAGGGCGACACCGGCAGCGGCCCGCTCGGCATAGAATGCCGCCATACGCTCGGGGCCATTAGGCAGTTCTTCCAGGCCGGTATGCATCGATCCCATCAGCACCCGATTTTTCAGGGTGGTGAAGCCGAGATCCAGCGGCGCAAGCAGGTTGGGGTAAGCGCTCATTGCAGTCTCCAAAATATTTATCGTTATAGTTTTGACGACCACGCAAGTGGTCGGATGAGATAAATCTAGCCGTTGTCGGCGCACTTGGGAAACGCGGATGTGCTGAATGTGATAGACCTCATGTTTGCAATCGGTATAAAAGATCGGCTAACATCGGCTCGCTTTATCCCTTTTCTCTCTGCGGAGCCATTACTGAAAATGAACAACCACACCTGCTGATATCTGGCCCTATACCGAGCACGCCCGTGCCGTATGGGGATGTTTTGATTTCATTCAGGAGTGCTTATGGCTCATTTTGCGCAGTCCCCTTATTTCGTTTTACATCAATTAACCTGTCAGTTTGCCAACGGCGAAACGCTGTTTGGCCCGCTTAACCTGGCCGTTGAACAGCAGCACTGTGGCCTGGTGGGGCGTAACGGCGTGGGGAAAACTCGCCTGCTGCGTCTGATTGCCGGGCTGGATCAACCCGCTTCAGGCCATATTGAGACGCAGGCAACCTTTGCCTATGTGGCGCAGCAGCCGCATTTCACCGAACAGACGACCCTGACAACGCTGCTGGGCTACGGCGAAGTGTTTGCCGCTCAGGCCCGTATCGAGCAAGGTTGCCCACGGCTGGACGATATCGATTGTCTTGAGGGCCAGTGGGATCTGGCGGATCGCCTCAGCACGGCTTTTGCGGCGGCGGGATTGCCTGATTTTGACCCGCAACGGCCAGCCAGTGAGCTGAGTGGCGGCGAACGTATGCGTGCGGCCCTGTGTGGCGCGTTAATGTCGGGGGCCGATTTCCTGTTGCTGGACGAACCGACCAATCACCTCGATAGCACGGGCCGTGAATGGTTGTATCAGCAATTGGCACAGTGGCGTGGCGGTCTGTTGATTGCCAGCCACGATCGGCAACTGTTGGCGCGGATGCAGCGGATCGTTGAACTGACTCCCGATGCATTGCGCAGCTACGGCGGCAATTATCACGATTACCATCGGCTGCGGGAGCAAGAGCAACAGGCGGCGCGTGCCCAACTGGAACATGCCGCGTTGGAAAGACGGCGTGTCCGCGCCCGCCAGCAGAAAGAACATGACAATTTCCAGCGTCACTCCGCCCGTACGCTGAGAACCGTGGACTCGCTGAATATCGCCTCTTTTGAAAAAGCGGCCCTCAAGGGGGCTGCCCGCGACACCATGGGCACCTTGCGTAAGCAACATCAGGGGCAAAAGAACGTGCTGGATGAAGCGGTGCGTGAGGCCAGGGAACGGGTTGAAGAAGATCATCCGGTGATGCTGACCTTACCGGGCAGCGCGGTGGCTGCGGGTAAGCAGGTGTTGGTACTGGAACAATTACAACTGCCGTTTGTCACCTTGCCGCCGCTCGACTGGCGGATGGATGGCCCGATGCGCGTCGCCATCACCGGCCCGAACGGCTGTGGCAAATCCACGCTGCTGAAGGTGATCCTGGGGCAACTGACTGCCCGCGCTGGCCATTGCCATTGCTCGGTATCGTTGGCCTACCTCGATCAAAACCTGTCCCAGCTCGATCTGACGCGTTCGGTGGTCGATCATCTGGGTTTAGAGAATACCCCGCTGGCTGAAGGGGCGTTGCGTAGCCAACTGGCGCAGCTGCAACTGAATGCCGACCGGGTCACGCTGCCGTTGGCTGCATTGAGTGGTGGAGAACGGTTGAAGGCCGCGCTGGCCTGCGTACTGTGGCGGCGTGAACCTGCGCAACTTCTGCTGCTGGATGAACCGACCAACCATTTGGATCTGGCCTCATCACAAGCGATTGAAGCGGCATTGGCGGAGTTCCCCGGTGCAATGTTGGTGGTGTCGCACGATGAGGATTTCTTGCGGGCGTTGCGACTGACCCATCGTTTGTCCTGGTCGGCAGCGGGTTGGTGCTTTCAGGCAATGTAGCCCTGCCTGAGGGGCCAAGTTGGAGAGTTTTTGGTATACTTAAGGCCATTTTGTGAGGTTTCGAGACAATGACTATGACTCCAGTGGCAACAGCAGCCGAGGTAATTTATTACAACGGCACTATCTTCACCGCAGATGCGGAAAATCGTGTTTGCAGTGCGTTGGCGATAGGGCAGGGATACATTCTTGCGGTAGGGACTGATGAGCAGGTGCTTGCGCTGGCGACACCCACCACCGAACGTATCGATCTGCACGGCAAAATGATGATGCCGGGCCTGATCGACAGCCATATGCACCCATTCTGGGGTGGCAAACAGCTCAAGGGTTGCAGCCTGCACTATGCGGCGCTGACGGCAGAGCAAACCCTGCAACATATTCAGGCGCATCTGGATAAGTATCCGGCTGGCGATGACGAATGGCTGACGGTACGTGCCTGGCAGCGTCAGGCGATGATCCCGGTTGGCGCGGACATGAGCCGTAGCTTGCTGGACACCCTCAACACTCGCCGCCCGGTGGCGCTGTTCTCTAACGATTGCCACACGCTAGCGGCTAACAGCCGTGCGCTGGAGATGTTGGGCATTGATGAAAATACGCCAGTGCCGCCAGATGGCAAGATCGCCCGCGATGCCGATGGTCAACTGACCGGGATCCTGGAAGATGCTCCGGCCATGCGCGCCTTTGACAGCATTCCTTCCGGCACGGCGGAACAGAACGTGCAGGTGGCGGCTCATGTACAGCAGGTACTGCATGAACAGGGCGTAACCACGGTGATGGACACCCGCGTGTTTGCGGAACAGCTGGAAGCTTTCGCCGTATTGCGCGATCGCGGTGAGCTGACCTTACGTGTGCTGGGGGCTAAAGAAGTTACGCCAGACAGCGTACAAGGGCCGGAAGACGCTGCCCGTGCGGTGCAAGAGGTTGTCGCCTTTGCCGAACGGTGGAGTAGCCAGCCTTGGACGCCGCAGGCCGGGATCTCTGTTGGCCATCTCAAGCTGTTCGTCGACGGCGTGTTGCAGCCACCGACTATGACGGCGGCGCTGCTAGAGCCTTACCGCGAACATCACGGGGAAACCAAGAGTGAGCGTTATGGCGATCTCTACTTCACCACACCGGTGCTGAACGCGCTGATCGTCGAGTGTGGCCGCGCTGGCCTGCATCCGCATACCCACACGGTAGGCGATGGGGCGATCGAGCAGGTGCTGGATGCGGTTGAGCTAATGCGTGCTGCCTGCCCAGGCAAGGATATCCGCCCAGGGTTGGCCCATAACGAACTGGTTGCGCCGCATCAGTATGCGCGCTTCGCCTCTTTGGCGGCAACGGCGGTACTTTCGTTCCAGTGGGCCGGTTTACCGGGCGTGCTGATCGATGAAGAGCGCGAGATGCTGGGTGAAGCCCGTTTCCCTCACCTGGAGCCAGCGGCACGCTTCCTGGATGCCGGTGCGCGGCTGGCCTATGGCAGCGACTGGCCAATCGATCGCCTGGATGAGTGGTATAACCTGCAGGTGGGGATGACCCGCCGCGCCTGGGATAGCGAAGGTAATCCCGCCGGGCCACGCCTGGACAACGATCGCGATCTGACCCTGATCGAGACGTTGCGCGCAGCCACCATCGATGCGGCCTACATGATCGCCAAAGAGCAGTACATTGGCTCGCTGGAAGTGGGCAAATTTGCCGATGCGATCGTCCTGCACCATAATCTGTTTGAGCAACCGGCAGAGAAACTGTACCAAACCCGCATCGAGCGGACGTTGGTTGGCGGGAAGATCAGCTATCAATCCTGATAGCAATGTGAATTAAGCGGTCATTTTACCTTGAGGCGTTGCATGCTGTTGAGCGGGGCAACATGCAGCGGCCTTACAAATTCGGCAACATTGCCATGCAGGGTAATTTTTACCGCTTTTCCTCATCCTGCAAACAATAAATCAACGGGGTGTGCCCCAGTTCTTTACCTATTGCCGCCTGGTTTTCTGAAAGCGGATTGTTAGCTTCCCCGGCAGCCTAACTTGTGCCAGAATCCGTCCCCTTGTTTTTACCGCAGCGAATCAAATAGCCTATTGGGATTGGCCCTGAATAGCGCTGAGCTGCGCCAGGAGATGATACGGTAATGCCGCAAAACATTCGGTTGCAACGAGTTCTTAAAACCCCCGCCCTGGTTGCGTTTGGCCTTGCCTATATGGTGCCACTGGGCGTGTTTACCACCTACGGTCAGGTTACCGTGTTAAGCCAGGGCCACTTACCCGTCGCTTATCTGGTTACCATCGTGACCATCCTGTTTACCGCCCTGAGCTATTGTCGGATGACCAATGCCATGCCGCTGGCAGGTTCGGCCTATTCCTACGTACAGCGCAGTTTTGGTGGTAAAACCGGTTTCCTGGTAGGTTGGGCGCAGATCCTCGATTATCTGTTCCTGCCGATGCTTAACTATCTGGTTTTAGGTATCTTCTTGCACGAGGCATTCCCATCGATCCCTGCTTACGTGTTTATTCTTGGCTCCATTGCCAGCGTCAGCGCGCTGAATATTCTCGGCGTGCGCCTGCTTAGCTCGGTGAATTTCACGCTGATTGCCTTGCAAATGGTGTTTATCGTGCTGTTTATCGTGTTGGCGTTCAGCGAGGCCGATCTCAGCCCGGCGTCATTGATGAAGCCGCTGCTGGTGGATGCCGGTGACTTCTCTGGCCTGATTGCCGGGGCGGCGGTGCTGTGCCTGGCCTTCCTGGGCTTTGATGCCATTGCCACCATGGCCGAAGAGGCCGCCGATGCCAAGCGCACGCTGCCGCGTGCGATACTGATCACCGTGATCTGTGCCGGTGGCATCTTTGTTGCCGTCTCCTATGCGGCGCATCTGGCCTATCCCGACTGGCAATCGCTGATCCCGCATCAGGACACCGCCAGCCTGATTATTTCGGAGCACGTGGGCGGCAAGTGGATGTACAACTTCTTTATGGCCACTTACCTCACCGGGGTGTATGCCTCTTCCATGTCTGCACAAACCGGTGTCTCACGTATTTTCTACGCCATGGGGCGTGAAGGCGTGTTGCCGCGCAAAGTGTTCTACCACCTTCATCCTCGTTTCCGCACTCCGTGGCGCGCAATTGTGTTTGTTGCCATTATCTCGCTGCTGGCGCTGTGGATGGATTTGAGCATGGTGGTGTCGATGATCAGCTTTGGCGCACTGGGGGCATTTACCTTCGTCAACCTCAGCGTGATCAAACACTTCCTGATAAACCAGAAACGCCGTGGGCTGAACGCGATGTTCAAATATGGCTTGCTGCCGCTGGTTGGCTTCGGTATGTCGGTATGGCTGTGGGTCAACCTGGATCCCGAAGCGTTGAAAGTGGGCTTCACCTGGCTGTTTGCCGGCTTTATTTATCTGTTGTGGCTGACCAAGGGGATGCGCCAGGATCCTCCGTCCACCCAGGATGATATCAACCACCTGCTGGATTGATGCCCCTCACCCCAACCCTCTCCCACAGGGAGAGGGAGTTGTTAGTCTCTGCTCTTTTGGCAGTAAATAGGCAATCTCAGCAAACGCGAATGCCCCCTTCAACCAAGGCGAATCAGCCGGTGCTCATGAAGAATCACGATACTTTCAGCCCACTCGATCGGTTCCCTCTCCCTGTGGGAGAGGGTTAGGGTGAGGGGAGCCTATACACTCCAACAACACGTCAAACGCCGCTGCCATCTGCTCTTCGGGCACACAAGCAAAGCCCATCAACAGCCCGCGCCGCGCGTTTGGCAGCATGTAATACCGTGATAACGCCCTTACCAGCACGCCACGTTCATTGGCCGCCGCAGCGATGGCGACATCGTCGGCATCATCCGGCAGGTTGAGCACCAGGTGCAACCCGGCGTTGCTGTTGAACTCGCTTAACGCCTGCTTACCCAGATGCTGTTCAATCAATGCGGTGAGGAACCCACGGCGTTTAGCATACAGCAGCCGCATACGGCGGATATGCGCCGTATAGTGGCCTTCCTGAATAAACTGCGCCAGCGCCGCCTGGATGATCAGATGACCGCCACGATAAAGCTCGGCGTGGGCCGTTTTTAACTCGTCCATCAATGGCATGGGGAGCACCACATAGCCCAGCCGCAGGGCAGGATAGAGCGTTTTGCTGAAGGTGCCGATGTAGATCACCGGCGCATCGGCTTCCAACCCCTGTAGGGCCGGGATCGGTTGGCCGGAGAAGCGGAATTCGCTGTCATAATCATCCTCCACGATCCAGCCGCCAGCGGCACGGGCTAAAGCCAACAGCCGTTGCCGACGCGCCAGGCTCATCACCGATCCCAACGGGTATTGATGCGAAGGGGTGACAAAAATCAGCCGGGGCAAGGCCGCTGGTTGTTCGGGTGGCACCATCCCGGCCTCATCCACCATCCAGGGGCAGATATTGACACCGTTGATGCGCAGGATATTGCGGATCCCCCAATAGCCTGGCTCCTCGATCCAGGCGTCATCTCCCGGGTCACACAGCATGCGTGTGACCAGATCGATCGCCTGGTGAATGCCTTCGGTGATCAGGATCTGCTCCGGAGAACAGCGCACCGAACGCGATACCCGCAGATAGTCCACCAGCGCATGCCGCAGCTCTGAGCTGCCGCCCTGGTTGCTGTAGGTTAAGCGCTGCGAGGTTGGACGGCGGCTGATGCGTGCCTGGAGCCTGCTGAAGATGTGATGCGGGAAAGCATTCACGTCGGGGACGCCGGGGATAAAGGCTCCCCACTGTTTCGGGCTGGCGCTGGCGTGTTGCAGTAGCGTGGTGCCACGTTGTGACAGCTCGGCACGCCGTGGCACGCCGTCACCGCTAATCGGCTGGCTGGCGGTGGATAAACAGCTGTCGGGTACCGTTTCTGCGACAAAGGTTCCACTTCCCTGGCGCGAAAATACATATCCTTCCGCCAGCAATTGTTCATAAACGGTTAAAACCGTATTACGTGAGAGACCCAGCTCGTGTGCCAGATCGCGTGATGCCAGCAGGCGGCTGGAAGGGGGCAGGCTGCCGTCCAGAATACTGGTACGAATGGCATTGTATAACCGCTTGTGCAGTTTATCATCGGGCTGCTCGCCGAGGCGTTGCAGCAGCAGGTCACCACTCAATGAGCGCAATTGGATCCCTCAATTAATCGTAACTGGCACTCGATTATAGGGCCACATCCGGTGTAAATAAACGCAATGTTTCACGTTTGTGAACAAAACCGATAACGGGTCACGTCCGGAGAGAACAGCATGAAAAACGCAGAACTGAATCAACGTCGTTTGGCCGCTACCCCAAGAGGGATTGGCGTGATGTGTGGTTTTTACGCCGAGCGTGCAGAAAATGCCACTCTGTGGGATGTGGAAGGCAATGAGGTGATCGACTTTGCCTCGGGCATTGCCGTGCTCAATACCGGTCACCGTCATCCCAAGGTGATCGCCGCCATTGAAAAGCAACTCCAGGCGTTTACCCATACGGCATACCAGATCGTTCCTTATGAAAGCTATATCTCGCTGGCAGAGCGCATCAATCAGCGTGCTCCGATCGAAGGCACCTGTAAAACCGCCTTCTTCACCACCGGTGCAGAAGCGGTAGAGAACGCGGTGAAGATCGCCCGCGCATACACCGGGCGCCCTGGTTTGATCACCTTCGGCGGAGGATTCCATGGCCGTACCTATATGACCATGGCGCTGACTGGTAAAGTGGCCCCTTACAAGCTGGGCTTTGGCCCATTCCCTGGCTCGGTGTTCCATGGTCAGTATCCGAATGCGCTGTATGGCGTCAGCACCGCAGATGCCATGAATAGCCTGGAACGCATCTTTAAGGCCGATATCGATCCCAAGCAGGTTGCAGCGATCGTACTGGAGCCGGTGCAGGGTGAAGGGGGCTTTAACGTAGCTCCGGCAGAATTCATGCAGGCGCTGCGTACACTGTGTGACCAACACGGTATCCTGCTGATCGCCGATGAGGTGCAGACCGGCTTTGCCCGTACCGGCAAGCTGTTTGCGATGGATCACTATGCGGTGAAACCGGACCTGATCACCATGGCGAAGAGCCTGGCTGGCGGTATGCCGTTGTCTGCCGTGGCGGGCCGTGCCGAAGTGATGGATGCCCCAGCCCCCGGTGGCCTTGGTGGTACCTACGCCGGAAACCCATTAGCCGTTGCCGCCGCGCTGGCGGTATTGGATGTGATTGAAGAAGAGCAACTCTGCCAACGCTCCCAGCGTTTGGGGCAACATTTGGTGGAGGTGCTGCAACAGGCACGTAGCCACTGCCCGGCGATTGCGGATATCCGCGCGCTGGGTTCCATGGTGGCCGTAGAGTTCAACGACCCGGCAACCGGTAAACCGTCGCCGGAGTTTACCCGTCAGGTACAGCAAAAAGCCCAGGAAGAAGGACTGTTGCTACTCAGCTGTGGGGTGAACGGTAACGTGATCCGTTTCCTGTACCCGCTGACCATTCCTGATGCCCAGTTTAACCAGGCGCTGGCAATCCTTTCCCGCGCGCTGGCCCAATAAGGAGCAATAGCCATGAAACTGCAAAACCCCGATCTGCTGCGTAGCCAATGCCTGATTAACGGCGAGTGGTGCGATGCCCGCAGCGGCAAGCGTGAAGCCGTGATCAACCCGGCCAACGGTGTGGAGCTGACAACGGTGCCTCTGGTGAGCGCAGAGGAAACCCAGCAGGCAATTAATGCTGCGCAACAGGCACAAATCGGCTGGAAGCAACAGACCGCCAAGCAGCGTTCCGTCTTGCTGCTGGCCTGGGCCGATAAAATCATGGCGGCCCAGGAAGATCTGGCGCAACTGATGACCGCCGAACAGGGGAAATCGCTGGCGGAAGCGCGTGGCGAAGTGGCCTATGCCGCCTCGTTTATCACCTGGTTCGCCGAAGAAGCCAAACGCGTCGACGGTGCTGTGTTACAGGCTCCTCAGGCTTCGCAACGTCTGGTGGTGGTGAAACAACCGATCGGCGTCTGTGCGGCGATCACGCCGTGGAACTTCCCGGCAGCGATGATCACCCGTAAGGCGGCCCCTGCGCTGGCCGCAGGCTGCACCATGATAGTCAAACCGGCTGAGCAAACGCCGCTGACCGCATTGGCACTGGCCAAACTGGCGCAGGATGCCGGTATTCCCGCAGGCGTATTGCAGGTGGTAACCGGCGAAGCGGCACAGGTGGGTAAAGTGCTGTGTGACAGCCCGGTAGTGCGCAAGCTGAGCTTTACCGGATCGACCGAGGTTGGGCGCATCCTGATGGCCCAATGTGCGCCAACCATTAAAAAGCTTTCGCTGGAACTGGGCGGCAACGCGCCGGTGATCGTGTTTGACGACGCCAATCTGGACGCGGCAGTTGCCGGGATCATGGCCTCCAAATTCCGCAACAGCGGGCAGACCTGCGTTTGCGCCAACCGCATCTACGTGCAGGACGGCATCTACGATCGCCTGGTGGATAAACTGGTGGCCGCGGTTGAACAGTTGAAAGTGGGTGACGGTACACAGGAAGGGACGACGCAGGGGCCGCTGATCGATGAGGCCGCAATAGAGAAAGTGCAGAGCCATATTGACGATGCGCTGATCAAAGGGGCGCAGATCGCCACCGGCGGGCAGCCGCATGCGCTGGGCCGTACCTTCTTCCAGCCGACGGTAGTTACCGGTGTGACCCAGCAGATGCGCTTTGCCAAAGAAGAAACCTTTGGCCCGGTTGCGCCGTTGTTCCGTTTCCATGACGAAGCGGAAGCTATTGCGATGGCCAACGATACCGAATTTGGTCTGGCTGCTTACCTGTTTACGCAAAATGCCGCCCGTCAATGGCGGGTACCAGAGGCGTTGGAATACGGTATGGTGGGCATCAATACCGGTTTGATCTCCAACGAGGTGGCACCTTTCGGCGGTGTCAAACAGTCTGGGCTGGGGCGCGAAGGCTCTCGCTATGGCATTGAAGAGTATCTGGAACTGAAATATCTGTGTATTGACGTGAGCTGTTAACCCCAAGACTTGAACGCTCCCCGGTGGCCTACGCTGGCGGGGAGTGCTTCCTCCAGGCAAGAAGTGATGTTTCTCACCGTTGAGAACGGCGGCGTCGTGGCCGCCGGTTTTTTTAACCGTGCATTTTCTCTGGTAATGCCAACCACGCCTGCACCGATGGGCGCTGCCACTGTTTTTGTGCATAGTGGCGCAGCGGCTCCGGTACTTGCTCGCCATGCATCACCAGTCGGTTGAGCATCAGGGCCAGATCGGTATCGGCGATGCACCATTCGTGGAACAGATGATCCTGGCCGTGGCTCAGCAACTTTTGCGCCGCAGTCAGCAGTTTGTTGGCTGCTCGTTGGGCATCCGCACTCAGTGGGGGAAATTTACCCGCGCTGAAAATTACCTCGGTTGGACGTTCGGCCCGCAACGGCAACAGATCGCTACGCAACCATGCCTGGATCTCACGGGCTTTGGCACGCTGTTTGATGTTACGTGGGTAGAGCGGATGGACGGGATGAAACTCTTCCAAATATTCCTCAATGGCGGAAGACTCGGAAAGCTGGAAGCTGCCCATCACCAACGTCGGCACCCGCAGCGTTAACGACAGGCTACCGTAGGCCTGGCTTTGCTGTTCCCCCAGTGAGAGATCCACCCGCTTGACGATAAACGGCATGCCTTTCTCCGTGAGCGCCACAAAGGTCGACATGGCATAGGGGCTGAAAAAGTCGCTATCAGTGTAGAGAACAGTGGCCGATGGGTTCATACGGATCCTTGAGGATGGGAAAGGTATTTGGAATCATTGGCGAAGGACGCAATAAAATCAAGGCGATGGCCGATGATTAATCGTAATGGCGTATTAGGCACCGTGATGGCGGCTGGCAATCAGGAGTCACTGACCAGAATTATCCCCAGCCGATCGATTAACCCAACGACCTGCTGGCTATCCAACTGGACTCCCTCCAGATCCACCTGGCGGATATCCATTTCCCCCAACTCAGCGCCGGTCAGATTGCAGTGGTTGAAGGTGGCGGCCCGCCAGTCAAACTGGTTGAACTCCCCACCGGACAGATCGGAGCCAATAAAGCTGGCACCCAGCACGTTAGCGCCACTCCAGCGGTTTTCCCATAGCTCGCATTTTTCCAGCACCACCTTGGAGAAGTTACTGTAGCTCAGATTGCTTTTAATGATGAAGGCGCTGCAAAAATAGCTACGCTGCGAAATCATATTCATAAAGCTGGCGCCACGAAAATCGGCGCCCTGTGCCTTGCACTCGCGGATCTCCAGGCCGAGGGCCTGGGTGTTTCGGAAGTCGGCCAGCGAGAGATCGCAGCTTTTAAAGCTGGCATCTTTCAATACTGCGCGGCTGAAGTTGCAGCCGAGCTGGGTCTCTTCGTCATAGAAAACGCAGCCGATAAACTGGGTATCGGTCAGATCGGTGCCGGAGAAATCACAGTTCAGGAACTTACCGTTGGTGATGGTTTCACCACGGAATTGCTCGTGTGAGATCCTGGCGGATTGCAGCAGTGAGGGTTGCATGTTTTTACCTGTTTTTTTATACAGTCTGTGGCGATAGTACCTGAGGTGGATGGGGAAGGGAATGACGGGGTGAGGATTTTGGCACCTGGGTGGGTAAATACTTTGTTGCCATTGTATTGATATGTCGGGAAATAAAACCTTGCAGAATCAGCGCTAATAAATCATTATTTGAAACGATGTTTCACTTCCTTGCTACAGGCCAACCTTGAACTTACACGGGCTACTGCGCCAGCGCGTTGCCAAAACGCATTGGTATGCCAAGCGAAAAAGCTATCGGGTGCTTTTTTGGCGCGAGATCACGCCACTGGCGGTACCGATCTTTCTGGAAAACACCTGCGTACTGCTGATGGGGGTGCTCAGCACCTTCCTGGTGAGCTGGCTCGGCAAAGAGTCGATGGCGGGTGTTGGTCTGGCAGACAGTTTCAATATGGTCATCATGGCCTTTTTCGCGGCGGTGGATCTGGGTACTACGGTGGTGGTGGCCTTTAGCCTTGGCACTCGCGATCGCAAACGGGCGCGGGCGGCGGCACGCCAGTCGCTGGTATTAATGACCGTGCTGGCGTTGCTACTGGCGGTTGGGATTCATTTGGCCGGGCAACAGATCATTAACGTGATCGCCGGTGAAGCCACGCCCGAAGTCAAAGCGTTGGCGCTTTCTTATCTGCAAACCACCGTCTGGAGCTACCCGGCAGCTGCCATTGCCCTGATTGGTAGCGGTGCCCTGCGTGGGGCTGGCAATACCAAGATCCCGCTGCTGATCAATGGCGGCATGAATATCCTCAATATCCTCATCAGCAGTACGCTGATTTATGGGGTATTTAGCTGGTCAGGGCTGGGTTTTGTTGGTGCGGGGCTGGGGTTGACCATTGCCCGCTATATTGGCGCGATCGCCATTATTGCTGTCCTGGCGGTGGGCTTTAACCCAGCGCTGCGTATTACGCTCAAAAGCTATTTTACGCCACTCAACAGCAGCATCCTGCGTGAGGTGCTGGGGATTGGTATTCCCGCCAGTATCGAATCGGTGCTGTTCAACGCTGGCAAACTGCTGACACAAATGTTTGTGGCAGGGATGGGGACCAACGTCATCGCCGGTAACTTTATCGCTTTCTCTATTGCAGCGCTGATTAACCTGCCGGGGAATGCCTTGGGATCTGCGTCGACCATTATCGTCGGCAGGCGTCTGGGGAAAGGGCAAATTGCTCAGGCCGAGCGGCAGATGAAGTATGTTTTCTGGTTGGCGACGATGGGTCTGACGGCGCTTGCCTGGGGAACCGCTCCTTTTGCCGGGTTGTTTGCCTCATTTTATACCCAGGAAGACGATGTGAAAGAAGTGGTAAAAATCCTGATTTGGCTCAATGCCGCGTTTATGCCGATCTGGGCCGCGTCCTGGGTGTTACCCGCTGGGCTGAAGGGTGCGCGCGATGTCCGGTTTGCCATGTGGGTGACGATGTTGGGCATGTGGGGCTGCCGGGTGGTCGCCGGTTATATTCTGGGCATCGTACTGGGCATGGGCGTGGTGGGCGTCTGGCTGGGGATGTTCCTGGACTGGGCCGTTCGCGGCGTCTTCTTTTATTGGCGTATGGTGAGTGGGCGCTGGCTATGGAAGTATCCACGCCTCAGAAAAAACCAGACAGCGTCAGCCGAAGAACGGCCGCCAAGCTAGTGGTAGTTTATCAGCCTGAACCAGGTTGGCAGTATCAATTCATTGTCGGCGGTTATGTTTTTGTGTAAGACTGATGCCACGATAAATGATCGAAAGGCAACACCATGGACGGATTACTATTTATCGCTGGCTTGGCATTGTTCCTATGCCTGGTGGTATTACCCATTTCAGTGGTGGTATCGCTCGGGCGTGGCAACCGTAACCAGCAGGAAATTGCCCAACTGACACTGACCATTACCCAGTTGCAAAAACAGGTTGACGACCTTCGGTTCGAGGGAACCGGGAGATCGCGTCCGACGCCAACGCCCGTTCCCCAGGCGCAACCTGTGGCGGCGAAGACAACGCATGACTTTGCGGCGCACGCGACACAACAGACTACCGTTAAGCCCGCTGTTGACATAGCCGAACCCTCTCCGGTTATATCGCCATGGGATCCAAAACCAGCCACACCAGTAGCAACCATCCCTCGCCCACCGGTGGCTAAACCCGTTGCTGATAAACCCGCCATTGATAAACCGCTGCAACCGAAAAACGATCTGCTCAGCGGGCTGGTTGGCTGGTTTATGCAGGGCAACCCGTTGGCGAAGCTGGGGGTATTGTTACTGTTCTTCGGTTTGGCTTACCTGATGAAATACACCGTTGAACACGACATGCTGCCTATTGAGTTCAGGTTAATGGGCGCGGCGGTGGCGAGCGGTGTTTTACTGTGGTTTGGCTGGCGTCTGCGTGTTAAACAGACGATGTATGCCCTGATCCTGCAGGGGGGCGCAGTTGGTGCGCTCTATATCACCGTATTTGGTGCCTTCCGGCTTTATCAACTGTTGCCACATATGCTGGCATTTGGCCTGATGCTGGTGATCTGCGCCGCCAGCGTGGGGCTGGCCGTATTGCAGCGCGCCCTCAGCCTGGCGATGCTTGCCAGCATTGGCGGCTATCTTTCACCGTTGCTGCTGTCTACCGGGGGGGGTAGTTATGTCGCGCTATTCTCCTATTACCTATTGCTCTCGCTGGGCATTTTGGCGATCAGTGTCTGGCAGCCGTGGCGGCCACTTAACCTGCTGGGTTTTGTTTTTTCCTTTGGCGTCGCCGGGCTGTGGGGAGTAAACAATTATCTGCCGGAATACTACCTGGGTTGCCAGCTGTTCCTGATTGCCAATATCGTGATTTTTGGCGTGCTATGCCTGGCTTTGACTCTGCGCGCACAGTTGCCTGGTGAGAAGATTATTGATGGTGCGTTGCTGTTTGGCCCACCGTTAATCGGTTTTGGCATGCAGTATCTGATCGTTCGCCAGTGGGAGTTTGGCCCGGCGTTCTCGGCGCTGGGCTTCGGTTTGGCTTACCTGTTACTGGCCTGGGCCGCAATGAAGCGTTATCCATCCCTGGGCCGAATGTTGGCGGTCTCATGTTTGGCGCTGGGCGGAGTGTTCACTACGTTGGCGATCCCATTGGCGCTGTCCGCTGAGTGGACATCCATGGCTTGGGCGCTGGAAGGGCTGGGCATTCTTTGGCTTGGTCGTGAACAAAAGCAAATCCGCATGAGCCTTAGCGGTTCTGGTCTAGTGGTGTCGGCCCTGGTTTTTGCCTTGGTAGCTCTTGGTGCTGGAATGACGACGCTCTCCTTCACGCTTGTGTTCGCCGTACTGGCATTAACCTGGCTCGTGGCGGCATTCCTTTGGCGCGATCTGGGGAGCGAAGCCGCATTTAGACAGGATGTCAGCCATTCCTTCCTGGCTGGCGGGATCCTGCTCTGGTTGATTTGTCTGCTCGGTTTTGCCGGGCGATTGCCGCTTAGCTATGACTACGGGGCTTTCCTGGCGTTGGCCTTGTTGACGCTATCCGTGGTGCTGTGGCGCTGGTTGGCACAAAGGCTGGCCTGGCTCGAACTGCGTTATAGCATTTGTCTGCTGTGGCCAGGCATGTTGGCCATGCTGTTGTTCCAACTGGTCGGCCTTGATTCTTTATTGTCCTTCGGCTGGCCAAACCTGGTCTGGCTGCTGGCCTTGCCTGTGGCGTACTGGCTGCTGAAGCGTGAAGTGGGCACTCTGCCGTTACCGCGCCTGCAGCAAGGATTACACCTGTCGTTGTTCTGGATGGTGGTGTTCGCGCTGGGCTATGAAGTCTTTTGGCGCACGATGCGCTTGCCGTGGGGCATGGATGAGTGGCGGCTGGGGCTGCAAATGGGCTTCATCTCCCTGATCATTTTGGCAACTCATGGCGCACTGCGCAAAGGTTGCTGGCCGTTTGCCGAACATCGTCAGCTATATGGCGCAATTGCGCTGGCCCCATTGGCGGCGTTGGCTCTGCTGCTGTTGCTGGTAGGCAACGTGTTTGATGGGGTCAGTCTAGGCTGGCGTTATTTGCCGCTGTTGAACCCGTTGGAAGAGGGCGCTGGTTTTGCACTCTTGGCGCTGGTGACTCTGGGGCTGTTTGTCCGGCGGGAATACCCGCAATTTTCTACATTGCTGAAACAGGCGCTGCCGCTGTTTACTATCGCGGTGCTGTTCTGGTGGGGCAATGGGATGGTCCTGCGTGTGCTGGCCTATTACGCCGATATTACCTGGCGGGCCGATACGCTCTGGAACTCCCGTCTGGTGCAGACCACCTTCGCTTTGCTGTGGATGCTGATGGCGCTGATCGTCATGGTGTGGTCAACCCGCCGTGGACAGCGTGAGGTATGGTTCGGCGGTGCGGCGTTACTGGGTATTGTCATGGTTAAACTGATGTTGGTTGATAGCGTCCGGGGCGGTGGATTAGCTCGCGCCATCGCGTTTATCGGCGTGGCGATACTGGTGTTGATCGTGGGATATTTTTCCCCATTGCCACCCAAAGCGGTGCGCGGTAAGGAACCCAATGTGGCAAGCGAACGAGGGAATGTATGAAAGTAAAATTGAATAACTGGCTGCTGCTGGGGTCACTTTGCCTGGCCAGCGCGGCCAATGCGGAGCCAGTGACAGAAAAACCGCAAGGTTTCGCCTACGGCATGCCGCTCACCACTGAAGGTAGCGCGCCGTTTTTCCGTATCGAACTGCCTGAGGTGATATATACCGAGAGCGTATGGCCGGATATGCGCGATGTGCGGGTGTTCAACAATCAGGGGCAGGCCGTACCCTTTGCGCTGACCGCGAACGTCACCACGCAGGAAAATAGTCAGACTTTCCCTTTGCGCCTGTTCCCGATGAATGGCGAAAGGGTCACCGATCGGGAACAACAGGTCATTTCGCTTAAATCCGCGGGTGGTGTCGAAGTCACCATGCCGTTGTATAACGACAAGCCAATGGGAAGTACCTATCTGCTGGAGGTCCCACGGCATGAGGGGGGCTATCCCCATTTGACTCAGTTGAAACTGGCTTGGGAGCGTCTGCCCGAGAACTGGCAAACCCGCGTTAATGTGTTTTATAGCAGCGATCTAAAAGACTGGTCGCGCAGCGCTGTAGATGTGCCGTTGATGGATCTGCTTTCCGGCAGCGATCGTTTGCTGTTGGATACCCTCGATCTGGAGGGTTTTGCCAATCCTCGTTATCTGTTATTGGTGTTCAAAGATGCCAAAGCCGTTCCTAATCTGAAGATCCAGTCTGCGCAGGGAATTGTCATCTCCAGCCACACCGAGCAGCAAAGGATTAACCTGTTGTTCAAGCAGAAAGCCATTTCCGCCAGTGAGGCTGAATATACCTGGCCGAATCCTCAATCCTTGAACAATATCAGCATTCGCCCAACGCAAGGTAATACGGTATTGCCACTTGAGATCGATTACCGCAGCGCAGTCAGTGACAGTTGGCACCCTCTGACCAAGCAGGTGGTGTTCTCGGTGAATGGGCGCACCGCAGAGGCAATTCCGCTGAACGGTTTGCTGGTGCAGGGTATTCGCTTGAAAGGCATCAACCAGCAATGGGGCGATTCGCTGCCGGAAGTCTCGGCGCAGCGCGACAGGCAAACCTTGATATTCAATGCCCAGGGAACCACGCCATTCCTGCTGGCGTGGGGAAATAAATCGGCCCAGTCTCAGGCGATCCCTCTAGATAGCCTGATCCCGGCGGAGCTGCGTAAAACGATAGATGCCGATGTGTTGCCACAGGCCGGGTTACAATCCCAAGTGACTCTGGGTGGCCCCGAACGCTTGAGCGCGGTAGATGCCGCAGAAGAGGCCAGCATGTGGAAGAAAGGTCTGCTCTGGCTTCTATTGGTGCTGGGGGCCGGTGGGCTGGTGTTGCTGGCCTTGAAGCTGTGGAAAGAGGTTCAGCAGAAGCCAGAATGAGCTGGTGATTGCTGGCTGGTGGGAGGGAAAACAAGGGGGGACGCGGTTGGCGTTGCCCCTTGTGTATTGCAGGAAAAAGCACGAAGTGATGTTAATTAATTGATATTAATCTATAAAGTATACTTATCTTTATATTATGTTGGCCACTAGAACCACCGAGCCACTGTACGAACCCGCCGTTACCCCGCCGCTATTACCTTGCAATACAGAACTCACAGTAACGGCTTTTGCTGGTGTTCACATATATTGTGCGACCCACATCGGCACGTTCGCCGTCAATATACACCTGCGACTTCAGCGTACCAGGCCCGTTAAGTGTGACACGGCTTTGTTGAATAAATCGAACTTTTGCTGAGTTGAAGGATCAGATCACGCATCCTCTGACAACACAGGCAGTCCCGTGGCAAAGCAGAAGTTCAGGATCACCAACTGGCGCACTTACAACCAAGCCCTTATCAATCGAGGCTCCATGACTTTCTGGCTGGATGACGAGGCTATTCAGACCTGGTATGAGTCAGTAATACCTTCATCACGGGGGAGACCTCAGCGCTATTCTGAGCTTGCCATCACGACTGTCCTGGTGATTAAACGCGTATTCCGGCTGACCCTGCGGGCCGCACAGGGCTTTATTGATTCCATTTTTGCCCTGATGGGTGTTCCGTTGCGCAGCCCGGATTACACCAGTGTCAGCAAGCGGGCCAAGTCGGTTAACGTCAGTTTTAAAACACCTACTCGGGGTGAAATCGCACACCTGGTGATTGATTCTACCGGGCTGAAGGACTTCGGTGAAGGTGAGTGGAAAGTCAAAAAGCACGGTAAAGAACGCCGTCGTATCTGGCGGAAGCTGCATCTGGCCGTTGACAGCAAAACACATGAAGTCATCTGTACGGAGCTGTCACTGAACAATGTGACCGATGCAGAAGCCTTCCCGGGCCTGATCAGGCAGACCCACCGAAAAATCAGGTCAGCGGCAGCGGACGGGGCTTATGACACCCGGTTATGTCACGATGAACTGCGCAGTAAGAAAATCAGCGCTCTCATCCCTCCTCGAAAGGGAGCAGGTTACTGGCCGGGCGAGTATGCAGACCGTAACCGAGCGGTTGCTAATCAGCGGCTGAGCGGGAGCAATGCGCGGTGGAAATGGACAACGGAGTATAACCGTCGCTCGATAGCGGAAACGGCGATGTACAGGGTAAAACAGTTGTTCGGTGGTTCACTGACGCTGCGTGATGACGATAGTCAGGTGGCGGAGGCTATGGCCATGGTGCGTGCGCTGAACAAAATGACGAAGACTGGTATGCCTGAAAGTGTGCGTATCGCCTGACTGGCACCAACCTGCTACGGGATGCTTATTCCAAATAGGATTTATTCAACAAAGCCGATTACAACCTCAATTCGTCCGGTATGAAAATGGGCGGTGGGCCGCGCCAGTTCGGCATGGATGTGTCCTGTGTGCAGGAAGCTATGATGGTGATCCGTGACAATTCTGAACAACTGCATTTCGAAGGATTTCAGATCTTCCCCGGTTCACAAAACTTACGGGCTGATTTCCTGATCGAAGCACAGAGTAAGGCGTTGGATCTGGTGATTGAGCTGGCGAAAATCGCACCTGGCCCAGTACGCCGTTTTAATCTCGGTGGTTGATTTGGAGTGCCTTACTTCCAGGGGGATAAAGAGCTGGATGTGGCATCCGTAGGCGAAGCCATGCATACCTTGGTTGCTAAAGCAGAACAGTATCTGCCGGAGGCGGAAATCATTCTGGAACTAGGGCGTTTTCTCGTTGCCCCAGGGGGTATCTATGTAGCGAAAATTATTGACCGCAAGGTCTCGCATGGCGTGACCTATCTGGTCGCTGATGGTGGCATGAACCATCATCTTGCCGCTTCGGGTAACCTAGGCCAGCTTATCCGCCGCAACTATCCTGCTGTCATAGGTAACAAAGTACAGGGGCAACAGCGCGAAGTAGCCAACGTGGTCGGCCCACTATGCACACCGCTGGATATTCTGTTGAATCAGGGGGATGTCGCTGTAGCAGAGCCGGGGGATTATATTGTCATTTTCCAGTCCGGAGCTTACGGTCTGACCGCCAGCCCGAACGGTTTTCTCAGCCAGAAAAGCGCGGCAGAAGTGTTAGTCTGAATCAGGACAAATTTGATTGAATAAAAGGTGATGATTTTAATGAGTAAGTTACTCAGCGGTGTACTTCAGTTTATTCGCCATATCGCACTATATACCCTCTGTTCGGGCTGTCTGGTTTCTGCATGGGCCCAACCCGCTGATGAAGCGGGTTTCCGGCGGTTAGTAGTGATAGATCCTGTTGCGCGGAAGCCAATGGAAGCGGTCTATTTCTACCCTAGCAACATGGTGGGCAATACGCTGAGCAGGTTTGGCCCCTACCATGTTTCAGCACGCAATGCAGTGAAAATTGAGCCGGGACGCTATCCGCTGATAGTAATTTCGCATGGCAACGCGGGCAGTCTGTGGAGTCACCATGATCTGGCAACCTCACTTGCCCGTCAGGGTAATATCGTGATCACCCTCAGTCATCCCGGTGATAATTACAAGGATCAGTCAGGCGCGGGCGCTGCCAGCACTATATACGGTCGCCCCCTGCAAATCTCTGCCGCCATCACGGCAGCGCTGAATAACCCGGATCTTAGCCAGTATATTGACGCTGACAAAATTGCTTTTATCGGCTTCTCATCTGGTGGCGAAACGGGATTACTGCTGGCTGGCGGCAGGATTGAACCGTCGCGCTACGTCATTTACTGCGAAAATCATCAGGTAGAAGCCATGTGCCTGGCAAAGGGGCATATCAAAAACGACAGTCCCTCTCTCGCACCTCAATCAGATCCACGCATTAAAGCGTGGGTGCTGATGGCACCGGTGAGCGCGCCTTTCTCTCCTGAGTCCCTTAAAATGCTCACTAAACCTACGCTAATCTTCACCGGTGACAAAGATGAAGAGCTTTCCTGGCAGCAGAATGCTGGCGAGCTGGCGAGCACACTGCCTTCAAAACCGCAGCTGAGAGTTATTCCGGGTGCTGGCCATTTTGTCTTCCTTGCTCCCTGCTCATCTGAACTGCGGGCAGCTACGCCGGCACTGTGCGTGGATTCTGCAGGTGTTGATCGAACGGCTGTGCACAGCATGATAGGTGAGGATATCTCCCATTTTCTTAACGGAGTCTGGCAGGACAATGGAGCTTAAGAATGTATCGTTCAGGCTGACGTACACCTTTGGGCTGGCGAAAGATGTCGGCTGGCAGTACTACACCGAAGTGATTTGCTCCACCAGTATTGAACGTATCGTCACCAGACGTAACACCACGCTGACGCAGATTGAAGCCCTTATTTACCAGCTAGAAGATATTTCGGTCATCACTAACAGCATTGGTGGAGGAATAGCAAGAGATTGGGCAATGAGACAAGACTTCCGCTGCGACTGCTGGCTTATGGAGAAAGCAGAAACAGCCATGCCAGTGATCACCCGCAATCTTGATCGCGATATATGGCGAGATCTGATGAAGCGCTCCGGTATGCTCGCGATCATGGATGCTCAGGTCCGTGACCAGTGGTACAGAAACCTGGAAGAGAATGCTATTCCAGCTATCAGCGAAGAAAGCATTTACAGCACGTTCGAGTAGCTGCACCGTGATAAGGGCGAGGTGTTTGAACGGGGGGGATCAACGTCTTCAAGTCGCTCTCTTGGGACTACAAATCGAACCATCCCTGTAAATTTGGCAAGAAAGTGATCGTCAATGGTCTGGTGAGTTATAACCAATGGGGATTTACACTGAACCACAGTTACCGGAGGGACCAACTGGCCGACCTGGAGCGAATGCTGTTCCTGCTGGATGGTAAACCGATCCCTGACAACCGTGGCGATGTTACTACCCGATTTATGGAGCATATTCGGGACAACCCTTTGAAGGAAGTTTACGAAGATGAGTTCTTCAGTATTCGTTACTTTCAGAAGGGAACCGCACATATCACTTTTAAGCGGAGCGAGCTGACAGAAAAGATGAATGATATTGTGGCGAAGCACTATCCGGGGATGCTGGCCGCGAGATGATGAAGAGAGCAGGGAAGCAATTCCTTACCTGACCCGATTCCAATAAAACGAAAAAGGAGTCAGACGATTTCTCATCTAACTCCTTGTTTTATTTGGTGGCCCCTACTGGACTTGAACCAGTGACCAAGCGATTATGAGTCGCCTGCTCTAACCAACTGAGCTAAGGGGCCAGGCGGCGTGATTATACGGTAATCATGGGATGCAGGTCTACACCCATAAAACCATATGATGTTTTTATGCACAGTTCTAGCCTGTTGTAATTGCAGGCAGATTTTGCGATAACCGCTGTTAATTCCTTTTAACGGACTGGTGATACTCATGGAACTCTTGGCACCAAACCTACAGGTGGTGTTCTGCGGCATCAATCCTGGCCTTTCCTCTGCCCATCAGGGCTATCCCTTCGCCAATGGTAGCAACCGCTTCTGGAAGGTGATCCATCAGGCGGGTTTCACCGATCGCCAGTTGGCACCGGAACAGTGGCTACAACTGCAAGATAATGGCTGCGGGATCACAGCTCTGGTCGCGCGCCCAACGGTGGCTGCCAGCGAACTTTCACGTGATGAGCTGCGCGGTGGTGGAGAGGTGCTCAAAGAAAAAATTCTGCGTTACCAACCGCGTGCTTTGGCGATCCTGGGGAAACAGGCGTTCAGCAGTGCATTTGGCGTGCGTAATGCGCCTTGGGGGCGTCAGGAGATGATGTTAGGTAAAACCGAGGTGTGGGTATTGCCTAATCCCAGCGGATTGAACCGTGCCACGCTGGAGCAGCTTACCGAGAGTTACCGCGAGCTATTCCTGGCGCTGAAATAAGGCATAAAAAAACCCCGGCGAGCCGGGGTTCTTACCAGGTCGTTAAACCTTAGTCATCCAGGAAGCTACGCAGCACTTCTGAACGGCTTGGGTGGCGCAGTTTACGCAACGCTTTGGCTTCGATCTGACGAATACGCTCACGGGTAACGTCGAACTGTTTGCCCACTTCTTCCAGCGTGTGGTCAGTGTTCATATCGATACCGAAACGCATACGCAACACCTTCGCTTCACGTGCGGTCAGGCCAGCCAGTACGTCGTGCGTGGCAGAACGCAGGCTTTCAGAGGTGGCAGAATCCAGTGGCAGCTCGAGGGTGGTATCCTCGATGAAATCGCCCAGATGTGAATCTTCATCATCACCAATCGGCGTTTCCATGGAGATCGGCTCTTTGGCGATCTTCAGCACCTTACGGATTTTGTCTTCTGGCATCAGCATACGTTCGGCCAGCTCTTCCGGCGTTGGCTCACGGCCCATCTCTTGCAGCATCTGGCGCGAAATACGGTTGAGCTTGTTGATAGTCTCAATCATATGCACCGGAATACGGATGGTACGTGCCTGGTCGGCGATAGAGCGGGTGATAGCCTGACGGATCCACCAGGTGGCGTAAGTTGAGAACTTGTAGCCACGACGGTATTCAAACTTGTCTACCGCTTTCATCAAGCCGATGTTGCCTTCCTGGATCAGATCCAGGAACTGCAGGCCACGGTTGGTGTATTTTTTGGCGATCGAGATAACCAGACGCAAGTTGGCTTCAACCATCTCTTTCTTCGCGCGGCGGGCTTTCGCTTCACCAATCGACATACGACGGTTGATGTCTTTCACCTGCTCGATGGTCAGGCCGGTTTCTTCTTCGATCTGACGCAGTTTTTGCAGGCTGCGCTGAACATCTTCATTAACGTCTTTCAGCTTCTCTGACCATGGTTTACCCATTGCCAGTGCCGCTGCGAACCAGGTATCGCTGGTTTCGTTGCCGGCGAACAGGGTGACGAAGTTTTTCTTCGGCATTTTGCACTGCTCAACGCACAGCTTCATGATGATACGTTCTTGCGTACGAACGCGATCCATCATGGTACGCATGCTGTTGACCAGGAAGTCGAACTGTTTTGGCACCAGGCGGAACTGCTTGAACACTTCAGACAGCTTCAGGATCTCTTCTGCTGCGCTGGCGTGGCTACGGCCGTTCTTTTTGATAACCAGACGAGTGGCTTCGTACTGATCGCGCAGATCGGTAAACTTCTGGCGCGCCAGTTCAGGGTCGATGCTGTTGTCATCTTCAGCTTCGTCTTCTTCGTCTTCGTCTTTTTCGTCGTCGTCCTGCTCTTCGGTGGTTAATTCAGAACCGATGTGCGTTGCGGTAGGTGCGATGTCCTCTTCCGCGTTAGGATCGACGAAGCCGGTGATCAGATCGGACAGGCGTGCTTCGCCAGCCTCGACACGATCGTACTGCTCCAGCAGATAGGTGATGGCTTCAGGGTACTCGGCAACCGAGCATTGCACCTGGTTGATGCCGTCTTCGATACGCTTGGCGATGTCGATTTCGCCTTCACGCGTCAGCAACTCAACGGTACCCATTTCGCGCATGTACATGCGCACCGGGTCAGTGGTACGCCCGATTTCAGATTCTACGCTGGACAGCACCTGAGCGGCAGCTTCTTCCGCATCTTCGTCTGTGCTGTTGGTGTTTTCAGCCAGCAGCAGGTCATCGGCGTCCGGTGCTTCTTCCATCACCTGGATGCCCATGTCGTTAATCATCTGGATGATGTCTTCGATCTGATCGGAGTCGACGATATCTTCCGGCAGATGGTCATTGACCTCAGCATAGGTCAGATAGCCTTGCTCCTTACCACGTTGGACAAGAAGTTTAAGCTGTGACTGCGGGTTTTGCTCCATAAGACGGTATCCACACTTCAGAGTATTGGGTTGGTGTCGGTCGGCGAAACCGCCAACAATAGCATTTGGGGCGTTTTTGTTGTTGCCGCGGCCCACTGTGGCGGCATATTGCAGGGCTCAGCCCTCGCATTTATCGGCACTTAAGCCGTTTGGTATTCAGTCTTTCTTCGCTAATGCCAGCTGTAATGACCAGAGTTCCTTGCGTTCGTCTGCACTCAGGCCATGCGTTCTGTCACGAGCGATCAAATCTTCCTGACGTTTTTCCAGCACCGAGTCATAGAGATTCGTCAGAGTATCTAAAAAGTGTTGCTCAACTTGTTCTTCAACGATCATATGGTTCCATGTCGCCAAGGTTTCAAGCTGCTGGCTCAATTTGTTATCGCGGTACAGTTCCAGCAACTGGCCGGTAGTCAGGCCCGGCTGCGCTAAACAGGTCTGCACCAGTTCAACAAATAGCGGTAAGCCCGCCTGCTTAGTCTGCTCAAGCCCTTCCAGGGAAGGGATAAGTGTAGCCAAACGCGGATTTTGCACCAGTAGCCCTATCAGTATACGCATGGTTGTGCGTTTTAGCTGGGGCGCCTGATAAGTATTCGCATTTTCCGCCTGCTTGGGCATCAGCTTGTCGAGCTGGCTATCGTCCAGCAGGCCCAGTTTGCTGCCTAGCTGTTGGCGCAGGTAGAGACGTAATGTCTCGCCCGGCACCTGAGTGATCAGCGGTAGCGCCAAGGTACTCAGTTTGGCACGGCCATCCGGGCTGCTCAGATCGACCTGTGGCATCAACGTTTCGAACAGGAAAGTGGAAAGCGGCTGCGCCTGCTCCATTCGCTGTTCGAAGGCATCTTTGCCTTCTTTCCGGACCAGGGTGTCCGGGTCTTCGCCGTCTGGCAAAAACATAAACCGTAACTGACGCCCGTCGTTCAGATAGGGCAGTGCGGTTTCCAACGCGCGCCAGGCGGCTTCACGGCCAGCCCTGTCGCCGTCGTAACAGCAGACAACGTTATCGGTGGCGCGGAACAGCAACTGAATATGTTCAGCCGTTGTCGAGGTTCCGAGTGAGGCAACGGCATAATCAATGCCATATTGCGCTAACGCCACCACGTCCATATAGCCTTCGACCACCAGCAAACGTTGCGGGTTGGCGTGGCTCTGCTGTGCTTCATACAGGCCGTACAACTGACGGCCCTTGTGGAATACTTCGGTTTCCGGTGAGTTCAGGTACTTGGGCATACCGTCGCCCAGAACGCGCCCACCAAAAGCGATTACCCGCCCGCGTTTGTCGCGGATGGGGAACATCACCCGTTCGCGGAAGCGATCGTAAGTGCGCCCTTGATCGTTAGTCACCAACATTCCGGCATCGTTCAGTGCTGCCCGGCTGTCGGTATCACGCCCGAAACGCTTTAATGCATTATCCCAACCGGCAGGTGCAAAGCCGATGGCAAAATGGCGGATAACGTCGTCACTCAATCCGCGCTGTTGCAGGTAATTACGCGCCTGCGTACCGTTGGATTGATGCAGTGACTGTTGATAGAACGCGCTGAGCTGTTCCATCAGTTGATATAGGCTTTGACGCTGATGGCGTTCGATTGGCGTCGGTCCGGTGCCTGCCTCGTAAGGCACTTCCAGCCCGTGCATGGTGGCCAGTTCCTCGATGGTTTCGACAAACTCGAGCCTGTCGTAATTCATCAGGAAGTCGACGGCGTTACCGTGCGCTCCACAACCAAAACAGTGATAAAACTGTTTGTCGCCATTAACGGTGAATGAAGGCGTTTTTTCGTGGTGGAACGGGCAGCACGCGTGATAGTTCTTGCCCTGCTTTTTAAGCTTTACCCGAGCGTCGATCAGATCGACGATGTCGGTGCGAGCCAGCAAGTCATTGATAAATACACGCGGAATTCGTCCAGCCATAAGCCCCTGTTACGATTGCCTATAAACGAGAACAAGCCGCGCATTCCTTTCGGAAAGCACGGCCTTCGTATGCAACTACTCGGTCTGCGTGTTCTTGAAAAAGAAAAAAATCACGCGGTGGGGTTACCCCCGAAGGATTAATACAGACGAGTGCGGCGTGCGTTTTCGCGAGCCAGTTTCTTCGCGTGGCGTTTTACTGCAGAAGCTTTAGCGCGTTTACGTTCGGTAGTCGGTTTTTCATAGAACTCACGACGACGAACTTCAGCTAAAACACCCGCTTTTTCGCAGGAACGCTTGAAACGACGCAGTGCAACGTCAAATGGCTCGTTTTCACGTACTTTAATTACCGGCATGTGCCTCTCACCTCAATAGAATTCGGTTTGCTGCTGGCCAAGCGCCAGCCTTTTCAAAATGGTGCGGAATTTTACTTCAATGGATGCTGCTTTGTAAAGCACCATAGCAAATTGAAACACGCCGCGTTCCGGCAAACTCGCGCAATTATGCATCGGCCGCCGATTATAGACTAATCAGAAAAAATTGCTCGTTTTTAATCACCCGGCGGGCAACCTTGTGAATCATCGACATAGCGCACCATCGTGGCCAGGGTGCTGCAGGCAGGCGGTAAATGGCGTTGATTGTGATAAACTGGCGGCCGCACGTGAATGATGGGAAATGTAATGCGCGTATTGGGTATAGAAACGTCCTGCGATGAAACCGGTATTGCAGTGTATGACGATCAAGCCGGTTTGTTAGCCAATCAACTCTACAGCCAGGTGAAACTGCATGCCGATTACGGCGGCGTGGTGCCGGAGCTGGCTTCTCGCGACCACGTGCGCAAGACCGTGCCGCTGATCCAGGCCGCACTGAAAGAGGCGAACCTGAAGCCTACCGATATTGACGGCGTAGCGTATACCGCCGGGCCGGGTCTGGTGGGGGCCTTGTTGGTCGGGGCAACCATTGGCCGCGCGTTGGCGTTTGCCTGGGGCGTGCCTGCGGTGCCGGTGCATCATATGGAAGGCCACTTGCTGGCACCGATGCTGGAAGATAATCCTCCGGAGTTTCCGTTTGTGGCGCTGTTGGTGTCTGGCGGCCATACCCAACTGATCAGCGTGACCGGGATTGGTGAATATACCTTGCTGGGGGAGTCGGTCGATGACGCCGCTGGCGAAGCGTTCGATAAAACGGCCAAGCTGTTGGGGCTGGATTATCCCGGCGGGCCAATGCTGTCGAAAATGGCACAGCAGGGCACGGAAGGGCGCTTTACCTTCCCACGCCCAATGACCGACCGCCCAGGGCTGGACTTCAGTTTCTCCGGCCTGAAGACCTTTGCCGCCAACACCATCCGCTCCAACGGCAATGACGATCAAACCCGTGCCGACATTGCCCGTGCTTTTGAGGATGCGGTGGTGGATACGCTGGCGATCAAATGCAAACGCGCGCTGGAGCAGACCGGATTTAAACGCCTGGTGATGGCCGGTGGTGTCAGTGCCAACCGCACATTGCGCAGCAAGCTGGCTGAATTGATGAAAAAACGCGGTGGCGAAGTGTTCTATGCCCGCCCGGAATTCTGCACCGACAATGGGGCGATGATCGCCTATGCCGGGATGGTTCGAATGAAAAACGGGGGTAACCCGGAGTTGGGCGTTACCGTACGCCCACGTTGGCCGCTGGCAGAGCTGCCTGCGGTGTAAAAGCCAAGGGCCGGAATCTCCGGCCCTCGATCACTCTTCTTTGTTTTCTTCCTGCTTCACAACACCGTCTTTCTTCTTGCGGAACTTACCCCAGATCTTCCCTTCCTGGCCGCGCCACAGGCGCTGGATATTGTCGTGGTGGCGCATCAGGATCAGGCAGGAAAGCATCGCCACCGGGAAGGTAAACTGCGGTTTGAACCACCAGACGTAGAACGGCGCAATCAGCGCGCTGACGATTGCCCCAAGCGAAGAATAGCCGCTCAGCAGTACGGTCAGCAGCCAGGTGCCGGTCATCAGGCCGGTGAGATCCCAGCCGATCGGCGCAATGGCACCGAATGCCGTCGCCACGCCTTTTCCCCCACGGAAGTGGAAGAACACCGGGTAGATATGCCCAAGACAGGCGGCGATCGCCGTCAGACCCAGATACAACGGTGGAACGTTGAACGCATAGGCCAACCAGACTGGCAACATCCCTTTGAGAATATCGAACACCAACACCGTAGCCGCCGCCAGGCGGCCACCGATACGCAGGACGTTGGTCGCCCCTGGATTTCCCGATCCATGTTCACGCGGATCCGGTAGCCTGGCGATCCGGCAAACCAGGATCGCACTGGAAATTGAGCCACACAGATACGCGAAGATAATCATGCCAAGCGCGGTAGCACTCATAGCGCGGTTCCGTTTAATAATGGTCGTTTTACTCGCAACATCTATGGATAATACGCATATTCCGTCGGAAGTGGTATCCGACAAGGCCAAAAACTGAGAATGACGTGATGGATATCGTATTTATTGAAGAGCTTAGCGTGATCACCACCATTGGCGTTTATGATTGGGAACAAACCATTCAGCAAAAATTGGTGTTCGATATCGAAATGGCATGGGACAACCGCCAGGCGGCTGCCAGCGATGATGTGAATGATTGCCTGAGCTATGCCGATATCAGCGATGCGGTCATCCAGCATGTGCAGCCCAATCGTTTTGCGTTGGTGGAGCGTGTCGCAGAGGAGGTTTCCGAAATTTTGCTACGGCGCTTTAAATCTCCCTGGGTCCGTATCAAGGTCAGCAAGCCAGGTGCGGTCGCGCATGCCAGCCGGGTTGGCGTGATCATCGAACGCGGCCAGCGCCCAGCCTGACAAGTTGTCACTGTTATGCAACTAAAGACCGATATGCTGGTCTGAAACTAGAATTGTTTAAGCGGCAAGGTATTGAACGTTGCCGCTTTTTTGTGCTTGTACCTTTAATAGCGTTAAATTTGAAATGGGGTAGTGGTCTGATGGCGGACATGCATTCATTGTTTGTGGCATTTGTGCTTGGGGTAGTTGAAGGGCTGACAGAGTTCCTGCCGGTTTCCTCTACTGGGCATATGATTATCGTTGGTGAGTTACTGGGTTTTACCGGTGATAAAGCAAAAACCTTCGAAGTTATTATCCAACTGGGTTCGATCCTGGCGGTGGTAGTGGTGTTCTGGCGCCGTCTGTTTGGCCTGATCGGCATTCACTTTGGCGGCAAACCGGTGCCTCATGAAGGGCACACGGCAGGGCGGCTGAAACTGGGCCATATCTTGCTGGCGATGATCCCGGCGGTTGTTCTGGGGCTGATCTTCCACGATGTGATCAAATCCCTGTTTGCACCGAGAAACGTGATGTATGCCTTGGTCGTTGGGGGCCTGTTGCTGCTGGCCGCCGAATGGTTGAAACCGAGAAAGCCGCGTGCGGTCGGGCTGGACGATATTACCTACCGGCAGGCATTTTTGATCGGTTGCTTCCAGTGCCTGGCGCTGTGGCCTGGCTTTTCCCGTTCCGGCTCTACCATTTCGGGCGGTATGCTGGTGGGCGTGAGCCGCTATGCGGCCTCAGAGTTCTCCTTCATTCTGGCGGTGCCGATGATGCTCGGAGCCAGCGGTCTGGATCTGTACAAGAGCCTGCACTTCCTGACACTCAATGACTTGCCGATGTTTGCCGTCGGTTTCGCCACCGCATTTGTGGTGGCGCTGATTGCGATAAAAACCTTCCTGCAACTGATCAAGCGTATTTCGTTTGTGCCGTTTGCCATCTACCGCTTTGTGGTCGCGGCGGCGGTCTACATGGTGTTTATGTAGTATCACCACCTGACTCGAACGTTTTCTCTCCAATAGTGGGCGCTCTGCCCACTATGTTCACATTACTTGTATTGGCGCACTCGATTGGTCGCTGGCAGTGGTTTCAAATTCCATCAATGAGAAAATCTATTGCCGCTTTTATCTGCGGGCGGTATTGCGCCGCATTGCACAACTCAGCACCCAAAGCACGAACAGGAATACTTGCAAGTTCATGAGCCATGACGGCGTATTCTTTGCCGTCCGTCAGCATGATTACCGGATTCATCCGGTCTGGGCGACTGCTGCCCGGATATTTTTCAACAGGCAACAGCGGGATCACAATACGACGGTTTAACTGGCTGATAATATCGCTTGTTACATCAAGTAGCAGGGGATAAACGACGCTTTTTCCGGGATTGTAGTAGACGGTGAATTGCATCGTTAAAAAGTCCTGTACTCATCGCTAAAGCAGTCGTGTTCATCATGGAAACGATTTAACGCCTCAATAGCCCCTCTGTTTTCTTCCTGCCATTTTTTCGTTGCGTGATGACGTAGTTCGGCATCTAGTGCGGCAGCCAAAGTGGCACTAAGGTTGATTCCGGCATCACGTGCCCGGTTAAGCAGGCCCCGTTCTACAGTCATTGTGACGCTTTGTGTATTGCGTACTTTTGCCGTCATGGTGCGTTCTCCTATGATGGGGTTACGTGTAACCTACACGACATCATGCACGCATTATAGCAGGCTATAGCGTGAGGGATCCCCCAAATAATGGTGCTGCTTAATCTTGCTCATTTAGCTCCCCTTCTCCCCCTTTTGGTCCGACCAATGCCGGAAAAATGTGAATCTCTGGCACATAAACAGCAAAAAGCCAAACAGACACATTGCATGTTTTTAACGGCGGGTTAACTATCGATTATCAATTATACGACTTCGCCCGGTTGGTACGACCCATTAAGCGGAGGCGTAAATGTGAATAATCGCGGGGGTCAACTACTCTATCACCCCCGACCAACGTTTACAGATGCTGATCGTCGGCTTCTGTTTTGGTGCCTTGCTGGAAGGAGCCGCCGGGTTTGGCGCACTGGTAGCAATTACCACCGCCCAGCAAATTGGCGTTTCGGATGTCTTGTTGGTTGCGGCTAACACCACCGGCGGAGTAACAGGCAAAATGATTTCACCACAGTCTATCGCGATTGCCTGTGCCGCTGTGGGGTTGGTGGGGAAAGAGTCCGACCTGTTCCGCTTTACGGTCAAGCACAGCCTGATCTTCACCTGTATGGTGGGGGGTATTACCACGCTTCAGGCTTACTGGCTGAACTGGATGATCCCATGACTGTAAATCTTCAACCCACTGATCCACTACGCTCGGCCGATCGTTTGGTTGAGCGTATCAAGATGATGATCCGCGAACGCCAATTGGAAATGGGGATGCGCTTACCCGCCGAACGCCAACTGGCCAACGAGTTGAGTGTCTCGCGTTCCTCATTACGTGAAGCGATTCAAAAACTGATTGGTGAAAAAGTACTTATCAGTCGACGTGGCGGCGGGACCTATGTCTGCGACGAGCTTTCTCCCTGGTCGGAGCAATGCATCGTGGAGCCGCTGAGAAGCCTGGTTGCCGACGATCCTGATTATCGATATGACATTCTGGAAGCTCGCCACGCCATTGAGGCCAGCACCGCCTGGCACGCGGCAATGCGCGCCACTGCCGCAGACAAAGAGAAGCTACAGGCTTGCTTTGACGCCACATTAGCGCTTCAGGAGAGCGATCATCCTGAACTTGCCGCTCAGGCCGATGCGCGTTTCCATTTGGCGATTGCCGAAGCTTCACACAACGTGGTGTTGCTGCAAACCATGCGCGGCTTTTTCGATTTAATGCGGTCCTCCGTCATGCATAGCCGCCAGCGTATGTACACCCTGCCGACGATCTTCACCCGGCTGACTGAGCAGCACGAGGAACTGCTGCTGGCGATCCTGGCAGGCGATCCTGAACGGGCGGGTAAAGCGGCAAAATCCCACCTGGGATTCGTTCATTCCACCATTAAAAATCTGCATGAAGATGAGGCCAGGCAGGCGCGTATTACCCGCCTTCCTGATGACAATTCACTGTAATAAGGGAGAGCCTTTGATGATTATCTCAGCAGCTACGGATTATCGTGCTGCGGCGCAACGTAAATTACCGCCGTTTCTGTTTCACTACATCGATGGTGGCGCTTATGCCGAACACACTTTGCGGCGCAACGTGGAAGATCTGGCGCAGGTCGCATTGAGACAGCGTGTATTGAAGGACATGTCGGCGCTCAGCCTGGAAACCAAACTGTTCAACGAAACCTTATCCATGCCTGTCGCCCTTGGTCCGGTAGGGTTGTGTGGTATGTATGCCCGCCGTGGCGAGGTGCAGGCCGCGCGGGCCGCAGAACAACAAGGCATTCCTTTTACGCTTTCCAGCGTATCGGTGTGCCCAATCGAAGAGGTGGCACCGGCCATCAAGCGGCCCATGTGGTTCCAGCTGTATGTGTTGAAAGATCGTGGATTCATGCGTAATGCCTTGGAGCGGGCGAAAGCCGCGGGCTGCACCACCTTGGTATTCACCGTGGATATGCCGACACCAGGCGCTCGTTACCGCGATGCTCATTCGGCAATGAGCGGCCCGCATGCCGCACTACGGCGGTATTGGCAAGCCGTTACCCATCTTGCCTGGGCGTGGGATGTTGGCCTGAACGGGCGTCCACACGATCTGGGGAATATCTCGACCTATCTCGGCCAGCCCACGGGATTAGAAGACTATATTGGGTGGTTAGGGGCCAACTTTGACCCTTCGATTTCATGGCGTGATTTGGAGTGGATCCGCGATTTATGGCAGGGTCCGATGGTATTAAAGGGCATTCTCGACGTTGACGATGCGCGTGATGCCGTACGCTTTGGTGCCGACGGAATTGTGGTTTCCAACCACGGAGGCCGTCAGTTGGATGGGGTGCTCTCTTCAGCCCGTGCGCTGCCGATGATTGCCGACGCGGTAAAAGGTGATATTACTATCCTCGCAGACAGTGGGGTACGCAGCGGGTTAGACGTGGTACGCATGATCGCGCTCGGGGCGGATAGCGTGTTGCTGGGGCGAGCCTATGTTTATGCTCTAGCCACCGCGGGCCAGGTGGGAGTAGAAAACCTGCTCGCGTTGATCAAAAAAGAGATGTGCGTAGCGATGACACTCACGGGGGCGAAAAGTATCGCTGAAATCAGCCGTGAATCACTGGTGCTGGAGGGTATTTGAACCGGTCAAACCTACAGATTGACGACAAAATTACAGGTTCGGACAACGGGCGCCGCATGTGGCGCCCGTTTAACTTAAGGCTGGGGCTCCTGCTGTTTCTTCCATTCGGCGAGCGCCTGCTGACGGCGGCGTTTGACCTCGTCGCGGATCGCCAGCCCTTGCAGGCCACTTTCTACCACCTCTTTGACCGAAACCGCGTTGGCGACCTGATAGGCCTGGCGCAGGTAATCGCCCTGCGGATAAGGGGTGTTTTCAAAACCGGTACGACCGCGAGCATCGGCTTCGCTGGTGAGGATCATCTGCTCTAGCCGCTGCGGTTTACGCCAGACATCGATGGCATCAAACAGTTTTAACAACGTTTCTGGCCGCAGTTTGTTGACCGTGTGGATCAGGTCGTGATACTCCGCCACCAGCTTCGCCAGTTCACGGACTGGATTAGGCACTCGCAGCCGTTGGCAAAGCTTCTCAACCAGCCTGACACCCGCAGGGCCATGGCCATAGTGGTGTGGCCAGAGCTCTTGCGGCGTGATGCCTTTGCCGAGATCGTGGCACAGCGCCGAGAAGCGGATATCCACCTCGGGGCTGAGCTGGGTGGCAATCGCCAGCGTCATCAGCGTGTGTACGCCAGTATCAATTTCCGGGTGCCATTTCTCTGGGGCTGGCACGCCAAACAGGGCGTCGATTTCCGGGAACAGCACTTTCAACGCTCCGCAGTCGCGTAGCACCTGGAAATACACCTGCGGGCTCTGGCTTTGTAACGCCTTCTCGGTCTCTTTCCACACGCGCTCCGCCGTCAGGGAGGCCAGTTCACCACTTTCGGCCATCTGCTGCATCAGCGCGCTGGTTTCAGGGGCGACGGTAAAGCCCAGGGAGGCAAAGCGGGCGGCAAAACGCGCCACGCGTAATACTCGCAGCGGATCTTCGCCAAAAGCGTCGGAGACATGGCGCAACAGGCGGGCGTCGAGATCGGCCTTGCCGTTATAGGGGTCAACCAGGACTCCATCATCACCCCGCGCCATGGCGTTGATGGTGAGATCGCGCCGCAGCAGATCCTCTTCCAGCGTCACGTCCGGCGCGGCGTAGCAGGTAAATCCGGTGTAACCCTGGCCGGATTTGCGCTCGGTGCGGGCCAGCGCATACTCCTCATGAGTTTGCGGATTGAGGAATACCGGGAAGTCTTTACCCACCTGCTGATAGCCAAGAGCCAACAGATCGGCCGGGGTTGCGCCGACCACCACCCAGTCGTGATCCACTACCGGTAAGTTGAGCAGGGTGTCACGGACGGCACCGCCGACCAGGTAAATTTTCACGGTTTAACTCCTATCAATAGCTCTTTTGATCAGATTACATCAATTGGGCAGCGGATGCGTCAGGCAATAAAAAAGCGCCCGTAGGCGCTTAAACTGGTGGAACAGTAATCAGTTCATCCAGCGATTATTCTTGCGGCGCGGGATCAGGTGCGGTAACAGCAGACCGAGCAGCAAACCAACGCCGGCAACGCCGCCGCCGTACATAAACCATTGCAGGATAATGGTGCGCTGTTTGTCATCAAGTTGCAGATTCACCGCATTCACCTTCTTCTGCGCCACAACCAGCTGATTTTTCAGATCCTGGTTTTCCTGTTGCAGGCCGCTGATGGTGCTGTCGCTGGCGGCCACCTTCTGCTGCATTTCGGCGGTGCGCTGGTTCCAGCTATTATCAATATTGGCCAGTTTGTCGGTCAGGGTTTTCACCTGCTGTTCCAGCTCTGGCACTTGAGTGCGCAGGCTTGGCGTCTGGCTAAGCTGATCCAGCGGGATCCAGACGCTGCGTCCTTTGGAATCGCGGATCTGGCCGTAGCGGGTGCTGTCGTTGACGCTCAACAGCGTGACTTCTTCACCGGCATTCAAGGTGCCGACGATACGGTATTGGTTACCTGGGCCGCTATGGACATAAGTATTTAATTCATCGGAGATATAGCGTTTATCTTCGGCATGTGCGCCCCAAGTGATGCTAAAACTTAGCACGGCAAGGCAAATCAGGCGTAATTTCTGCATTATGTCATCGTTTCTGCGTGGATTTATGGAACGATAGTAGAGCGTTCAGTCTGACGGCGCAACGCCAAAACAGGAATGGGAACTATCTTACTATGGTGAATCCCGTCGGTTGCGCAGCATTCTATAACGTAACAGGTTTTTTCTGCAGTTGGCAGAGTCAAGTAAGGGGGAATCGCGGTAAGATACTCTCACTGTGCGTCGTCGGGCTGAGTGCGGCCGGCAGACTCCGCCGCCGTGAAGACTCACGCGAATGCCTAACCTATTGGTGCAAAAGAACTATGAGCGTTGAAATAGAACTGAAGTTTATTGTTTCCCCCACGGCGATTGCCACCCTCCCGGCGCGGATTGCCGCCTGGCCCAATCAGCATTCTGCGCCCCAGAAGCTGACCAATATCTACTATGAAACCGCCGACAACTTCCTGCGCAACCATGATATGGGCCTGCGTATCCGCGGTTTTGACGATAGCTATGAAATGACCATCAAAACCGCCGGTTCGGTGGTGGGTGGGCTGCACCAGCGGCCGGAATATAACGTCGCCATCGCCAAGCCCGCGTTGGCGCTGAAAAAATTCCCGGCGGATATCTGGCCGGAAGGCTGCAAGTTGGCCCCGCTACAAAAGGCGTTGCAGCCGCTGTTTCGCACCGACTTTGTGCGTGAAAAGTGGGTGGTCACTTACGGCGCAAGCGAGATCGAGATTGGTCTCGACCAGGGCGAAGTGCGCGCGGGTGAACTGGCCGAACCGTTATGCGAGCTGGAGCTGGAGCTGAAAAGCGGTGAGACTGCTGATTTGCTGGCATTGGCAGCCGCATTGGCGGAACAGGGTGGTTTACGCCAGGGCAGCCTCAGCAAAGCGGCTCGGGGCTATCATCTGGCGCAGGGCAATGCCGAACGTGAGTTACGCCCATTAAGCGTGCTGAAGCCGGCACCTAAATCCACGGTAGAACAGGGCATGGTGGCCGCTTTCGAGCTGGCGCTGAGCCATTGGCAGTATCACGAAGAACTGTGGCTGCGTGGCGACAAGCAGGCACGCCGCGCGGTAATGGAAGCGATCGGTCTGATCCGCCAGGCACTGGTGATCTTTGGCGGATTGGTTCCGCGCAAGGCAAGCACCGATCTGCGCGCTCGGTTGACGGCTTTGGAGCCTTTGCTGGTGGATAAAACTACCCAGCCGCAGGAGCTGTGCTACGGCACGGAGTATCTGCAATGTAAGTTGGCACTCACATCGTGGTTGATCACCGGGGCATGGCGGTCGTTTATCGATGCCAAATCGCAGGCTAAGCTGGAGGGTTCATTCAAGCGTTTCAGCGACATCATGCTGGGCCGTAGCGCCGCAGAGCTGAAAGAAGCCTTTACACGCACCCTGAATGAAGATGAATATCAAGAGCAACTGCCCCGTCTGACGCGCCAGGTGTTGGCATTTATCCTGCTTTCTGGTGCCTATCCGGATAGCGAAACCGGGCCGTATATCGACAGCTGGCGCGAGCTGCAATCAGCCATTGCCGAACGTCGTCAGGGTTGGTATGAAGCCAGCCGTAAACAGGCATTATCCCATGCGCCATTCTGGTTAAACGGCGCGGTTCGTTAACTCCAGCGGGCCTGCCGGGCTGCAGGCCACAGAACGGGTCATTCACTATGTTGCCACTCTCTGCTGCGTTACAGCTTCAGGCACAGAACATCGTGCAGCGATTTCAGGAAACTCAGGGCGCGGAGTTGATGCTCAGCGCCGCAGAACAAAGCGTTCTGGCGTCGAGTGATTTTGTCAGCGACATGTTGCTCGGCCATCCTGAATGGTTGGTAACGTTACGCCAGCAGCCACCGGTGGCTGATGAGTGGCAGCACTATGCCGCCTGGTTGCAGGATGAGCTTGAAGAGGTGCAGGACGAAGCGCAACTGATGCGTGTGCTCCGTCTGTTCCGCCGTGAGAGCCTGGCGCGCATTGCCTGGGCGCAGGCTCAGCAGCTATGTACCACGCAAGAAACGCTACAACAGCTGAGTGCCCTGGCAGAAACGCTAATCGTTAGCGCCCGTGACTGGCTCTATCAAACCTGTTGCCGCGAGTGGGGCACGCCTTGCAATGCCGATGGCGTGCCGCAGCCTTTGCTGATCCTGGGGATGGGCAAACTCGGCGGTGGCGAACTGAATTTCTCCTCTGATATCGATCTGATCTTTGCCTATCCGGAAAACGGCCATACGCAGGGTGGGCGGCGTGAGCTGGATAACGCCCAATTCTTTACCCGCCTGGGGCAACGGCTGATCAAAGCGTTGGATCAGCAAACCATTGACGGCTTTGTCTACCGCGTCGATATGCGTCTGCGGCCGTTTGGTGATAGCGGCCCGCTGGTGATGAGCTTTGCCGCGCTGGAAGATTATTACCAGGAGCAGGGGCGAGACTGGGAACGTTACGCGATGGTCAAGGCGCGCCTGATGGGGGGGCATGAAGATGCCTACAGCCAGGAACTGCGCAAGACATTGCGGCCATTCGTGTTCCGTCGCTATATCGATTTCAGCGTGATCCAGTCACTGCGTAATATGAAGGGCATGATTGCCCGTGAAGTGCGGCGGCGGGGGCTGAAGGATAACATCAAGCTGGGTGCCGGTGGCATCCGCGAAATTGAATTTATCACTCAGGTGTTCCAACTGATCCGTGGCGGGCGTGAGCCCAGTTTGCAGGGGCGCTCACTGCTGCCGACGTTGCAGGCGGTTGGCGAACTGGGGCTGTTGACCGCACAGCAGGTCGCTGAGTTGAGTAACGGCTATCTGTTCCTGCGGCGGCTGGAGAATTTGTTGCAGGCGATTGCCGACCAGCAGACCCAGACCCTGCCGCAGGACGAGCTGGATCAGGCGCGTCTGGCCTGGGGAATGGACCAGCCAGACTGGCCTTCGTTGATGACGGTGCTGGAAGAGCATATGCGCCAGGTCCGTGCGGTATTTGATGACCTGATCGGCGACGATAGCCCTGATGTTGGCGAAGATCCCAACTATCAGCATTATCACAGCCTGTGGCAGGATGCGCTGGACGAGAACGAGTTGGCACCATTGACGCCCCATCTGGACGAAGAGGCTCGGCGGCAGATGCTGCGTTCCATCGCCGACTTCCGTCACGACGTGGACAAACGCACCATTGGCCCGCGTGGGCGTGACGTGCTGGATCAACTGATGCCACGCTTGCTGGCCGAAGTGTGTTCGCGCGTGGACGCGGCCACGGCTCTGACACGCCTGACACAGCTGTTGCTGAGCATCGTGACCCGCACCACCTACCTCGAGCTGCTGGTGGAATACCATGCAGCTCTCAGCCACCTGATCCGCCTTTGTGCCGCATCACCGATGGTGGCCAGCCAACTGGCGCGTTATCCGCTGTTGCTCGATGAGCTGTTGGACCCGGCCACGCTGTACCAACCGGTGGCCCCGGATGCCTATCGTAGCGAACTGCGCCAATACCGCCTGCGGGTGCCGGAAGACGATGAAGAGCAGCAGTTGGAAGCCTTGCGGCAGTTCAAGCAGGCGCAACACTTGCGCATTGCCGCTGCGGATATCGCCGAGGCGCTGCCGGTGATGAAAGTGAGCGATCACTTAACCTATCTGGCCGAGGCGATCATTGATGCGGTGGTGCAGCAGGCGTGGAAAGACATGGTCGCGCGCTACGGCCAGCCAACCCATCTGCATGAACGGGAGGGGTTAGGGTTCGCGGTGATCGGCTACGGTAAGCTGGGGGGCTGGGAACTGGGCTATAGCTCGGATCTCGACCTGGTGTTCCTGCTGGATTGTCCACCAGACGTCATGACGGATGGCGATCGTTGCATCGATGGTCGCCAGTTCTATTTGCGCCTGGCACAGCGGGTGATGCATCTGTTCAGCACCCGTACCTCTTCCGGCATTCTCTATGAGGTGGATGCCCGTCTGCGTCCTTCCGGTGCTGCCGGGATGCTGGTCAGCACCGTCGAAGCTTTTGCCGATTATCAGCGTAACGAAGCCTGGACCTGGGAGCATCAGGCCCTGGTGCGGGCGCGCATCGTGTATGGCGATCCGGCGCTGCACCAGCAGTTCGATGCGATCCGCCGCGAAATCTTGTGCAAACCGCGTGAAGTGAACAAGTTGCAGCAGGAGGTGCGTGAAATGCGCGAGAAAATGCGCAACCATCTGGGCAGCAAACAGCGCGATCTGTTTGATATCAAAGCGGACGAAGGCGGGATCACCGATATCGAATTTATTGCCCAATACCTGGTCTTAGGTTATGCCGCGGGCGAACCGCGCTTGACGCGTTGGTCGGATAACGTGCGTATCTTTGAGCTGATGGCCAATTACGACATCATGCCGGAAGACGAAGCCCGGGCGTTGACCCAGGCCTATGTCACCATGCGTGATGAGATCCACCATCTGGCGTTGCAGGAACACTCCAGCAAAGTCAGCAGCGATCTGTTTGCTGCCGAGCGTGAGCAGGTGCGTGTCAGTTGGAGTAAATGGCTGGGCTGAGGAGGCATGGGTTCCCTCACCCTAACCCTCTCCCAAAGGGAGAGGGTACCGTTCGAGTGTGTTTGAAATTAAAGTGACTCACCTTGGCTGAGGAGGCGATTGAGATTATCGCTTTACTGTCAAACGAGCAGGGGGCTATCAACTCCCTCTCCCTGTGGGAGAGGGTTGGGGTGAGGGGGCAGTTTTTACGGGTATTGCAGGCTATTATGCTAATATCTGCCGAATTTATTTTTATGACTTGTTTGGAGTTATCGGATGAAAGTTACACTGCCTGATTTTCGCCGCGCCGGTGTGTTGGTGGTTGGTGACGTCATGTTGGATCGCTATTGGTATGGGCCGACCAGCCGTATTTCACCGGAAGCGCCGGTGCCGGTGGTCAAGGTTGAAACCATCGAAGAGCGTCCCGGTGGTGCGGCTAACGTCGCGATGAACATCGCTTCGTTGGGTGCCAATTCACGCCTGGTGGGCCTGACGGGGATCGACGACGCGGCGCGTGCGCTGAGCGCCAAGCTCAATGAAGTTAACGTGCGTTGCGACTTTGTCTCGGTGCCGACGCACCCGACCATCACCAAGCTGCGCGTACTTTCCCGTAACCAACAGCTGATCCGCCTGGACTTCGAGGAAGGTTTCTCCAACGTCGATCCGCAGCCGATCATGGAGCGTATCCAGCAGGCATTGCCGCAGATTGGCGCATTGGTACTGTCGGATTACGCCAAGGGTGCGCTGAGCAAGGTGCAAGGCATGATCGCACTGGCGCGCGCTGCGAAGGTTCCGGTACTGATCGACCCGAAAGGCACCGATTTTGAACGTTATCGTGGCGCCACGCTGCTGACCCCAAACCTGTCCGAATTTGAAGCCGTGGTCGGTCATTGTCAAAGCGAAGAAGAGCTGGTGACGCGTGGGATGAAGCTGGTGGCGGATTTTGAACTGTCTGCGCTGCTGATCACCCGTTCCGAGCAGGGGATGACGCTGTTGCAGCTGGGCCGTGAGCCGCTGCATCTGCCAACCCAGGCGCAGGAAGTGTTCGACGTGACCGGTGCCGGTGATACGGTGATCGGTGTGCTGGCCACCGCCCTGGCTGCGGGTAATACGCTGGAAGAGTCCTGCTTCCTGGCCAACGCCGCCGCCGGTGTGGTGGTGGGTAAGTTGGGCACCTCGACCGTCTCGCCAGTCGAACTGGAAAACGCCATTCGTGGCCGCGCCGAAACCGGCTTTGGCGTTATGACCGAGGCCGAGTTGAAAAAAGCGGTAGCGCAGGCGCGCCAACGCGGCGAGAAAGTGGTGATGACTAATGGCATCTTCGACATTCTGCACGCAGGCCATGTCTCGTATCTGGCAAATGCGCGCAAATTGGGCGATCGCCTGATCGTGGCGGTGAACAGCGATGCATCAACCAAACGCCTGAAAGGGGAAACCCGCCCGGTTAACCTGTTGGAAAACCGTATGGTGGTGCTGGGTGCGCTGGGTGCCGTGGATTGGGTGGTACCGTTCGAGGAAGATACGCCGCAACGCCTGATCGCCGAAGTTCTGCCGGATCTACTGGTGAAGGGTGGCGACTACCAGCCGCATGAGATTGCCGGCAGTGCCGAAGTCTGGGCCAACGGTGGCGATGTGCGGGTACTGAACTTTGAAGATGGGTTATCCACCACCAACATCATCAAGGCCATCAAGGATGGGCGTGGTTAACTTTATCTACATATCTATACCCGATGGATTTCAAGCTGTAGCTAGGCGACAAACTTACCCATCCCCAGGAGCTTACTTTTGTAAGTGACTGGGATGGGGAAGCACAGGTAACAACGCTGTAGCTTGAAAGACGACGGGTAAACAGGGTGGTTTGCAGTGAGTGGACTGAAGCAGGAGCTGAGTTTAGCGCAGGGCGTTGGGCTATTGTCCACTTCACTGCTGGGTACCGGGGTCTTTGCCGTCCCGGCATTGGCAGCGCAGGTGGCGGGTGGCGATAGCCTATGGGCCTGGCCAATACTGATTGTGCTGGTATTCCCGATCGCCATCGCTTTTGCGGCGTTGGGCCGCCATTTCCCCAGCGCCGGTGGTGCCGCGCATTTTGTCGGCCTGGCCTTTGGGCCACGCATGGCAAAGGTAACCGCCTGGCTGTTCCTCTCTGTGATCCCCGTGGGTTTGCCCGCCGCATTACAAATCGCCGCAGGGTTCTGGCAGGCTACCTTTGGTTGGGATGCCAACGGCCTGTTGCTGGTGCAAATTGTCACGCTGGTGGTGATTTGGCTGCTTGGCACTCGCAGCGCCGGTTCCAGTGCCAATATTCAGACCTTGATTGCCCTTCTGGTGATCGCGCTGGTGGGGGCTATCTGGTGGCAAGGCGGCATTACTCCATCGCAAATCCCATGGCCTGCGGTCAGCGATATTTCTCCTCCTGATATGTTCCACGCGTTGGCGGTGATGTTCTGGTGCTTTGTCGGGCTGGAGGCTTTTGCTCATCTGGCGACCGAGTTTCGCCATCCAGAGCGGGACTTTCCGCGTGCGTTAATGCTCGGGCTGTTGGTGGCAGGGGCGGTCTATTGGGGTTGTACCGTGGCGGTGCTGCACTTCCATGCTTACGGTGAACATCAGGCGGCGGCTGCTTCGTTGCCGGGGATCGTGGTGCAACTGTTTGGCGAACATGCGCTGTGGATTGCCTGCATCATTGGCTATCTGGCCTGTTTTGCCAGCGTGAATATTTACACCCAGAGCTTTGCCCGTCTGGTCTGGTCACAGGCCCAGGAAAAGCCTGCTAGCGGGCTGGCTAAACTCTCTGCGGGCCAAGTACCGGTCAATGCATTGAGCGCGGTGGTGGGGTGCTGCCTGCTGTTCACATTGCTGATCTATACCCTGAAGCTGCCGCTGGATACGCTGCTGGTGTACGCCAATGGCATTTTCGTGCTGATTTATCTGCTGTGTATGTTGGCGGGTTGGCGGATCTTGCAGGGGCGTTCGCGGCTGATGGCAATCGTTGGCTCCGCGTTGTGCTTGTTATTGCTGGTGATTATCGGCTGGAAAAGCCTGTATGCGTTGGCGATGTTGGTGCTGATTTGGCTGGTGCTGCCGCGTAAAGTGCAGACGGTGGTCTCCAGGCACTAAGGGCGCACTGGTGCGCCCCTTACAACAACTTATTCGTCTGCTGGCTTGTTGGCTACCGGCGCGATATTCAGCTTGCTTTCCAGTTCAGTCAGACGCTGTTCCAGCAATGCCAGCTTTTCACGGGTGCGCAGCAGTACCTGGGTCTGCACGTCAAACTCTTCGCGGTTAACCAGATCCAGACGGGTCAACTGCGCTTGCAGCACCTGACGGATTTTTTTCTCAACGTCTTCCCCGAATTCACGTACGCCTTTAGGCATCGACTCTTGGACCTGGCGTGCGATCTGTTCAATTTTTTTCGGGTCAATCATGGCGTTTCCCTTTCTGATATTTGGTGGCTGATGCTTAGTGTAATGCGAGTTGCTCGCCGGATAAACCATTACCGTGTTTGCTGCGCGATCCCTCATTACCTGGCCGGATGGCTTGAAACACTAAAGCGATGGGGTTATAGTCGAGAAGCTTATTCTCAGGGCGGGGTGCAAGTCCCCACCGGCGGTAAATCACCATTCACGGTGAAAGCCCGCGAGCGCTCAACCTATCTCTCAGGAGTGGGTTAGAGGTCAGCAGATCCGGTGTAATTCCGGGGCCGACGGTTATAGTCCGGATGGGAGAGAGTAACGACACCTGTCGGGCGTATGCCCCGCTTGCGTTATTTTTTTGGCTATTGGCATAGCCACTCCTCAAGATCGCCCTGGTTCTGGTAATCCATAATTTTAATGAGGTTTTTTACCATGAATCAGACTCTACTTTCAGATTTCGGCACGCCGGAAGAACGCGTTGAACGCGCTCTTGATGCATTGCGCAACGGGCGCGGTGTGATGGTGCTTGATGATGAAAACCGTGAAAACGAAGGTGACATGATCTTCGCCGCAGAAACCATGACCGTTGAACAGATGGCGCTGACCATTCGCCACGGTAGCGGCATTGTTTGCCTGTGTATCACCGAAGATCGTCGCCAGCAGCTTGAGCTGCCGATGATGGTCACCAATAACTCCAGCCAGTTCCAGACCGCCTTTACCGTGACGATTGAAGCGGCGCAGGGCGTGACCACTGGCGTATCGGCTGGCGATCGCCTGACAACCATCCGTGCGGCCATTGCAGACGCTGCCAAGCCAAGCGATTTGAACCGCCCAGGTCATGTGTTCCCGCTGCGTGCTCAGCCTGGTGGCGTGTTGAACCGCCGTGGCCACACCGAAGCAACCATCGATCTGGTCTCAATGGCCGGTTTCAAACCCGCAGGCGTGCTGTGCGAACTGACTAACGATGATGGCAGCATGGCGCATGCGCCAGAAGTGATCACCTTTGCCAAGCAGCATGACATGGTGGTGCTGACTATCGAAGATCTGGTGGCTTACCGCCAGTCGCACGAAAAGAAAGCCAGCTAAGTCGCTGACTGAGATGAAAAAGCCGCTGATGAAGCGGCTTTTTTTGTGCTTAAAATTCTTTAGCCGATGCCGCCGCTTTGCAACAGCGTCAGGCTAAACCCCATCACCGCCATACCGCACAGCACGCCGTAGCTTGGATTATTGTGTGGGTCGATCTCTTTGGCCAGTGGCATCAGTTCATCTACCGACAGCGCCACCATAATCCCGGCCACCGCAGCCATAATCGACGCCATCACCACCGGTGAAACCATGGGGCCGAGCATCAGGAAGGCCAGTACGCCACCCAGAATTTCTGCCATCCCGGAAATGCCAGACCACAGCAGCGCTTTGGTTTTGGAGCCGGTTGCCGCATACACCGGTCCGGCGACCGCCAACCCTTCCGGAATATTATGGATGGCTACCGCGAGCGCAATGCCCATTCCCAGTTCCAGATCGGCGCTGGCAGTGACAAAGGTGGCAATCCCTTCCGGGAAGTTGTGCAGGCTGATGCCTAGCGTCAGCAGCATGGCGGTGCGTTTCAGGTTATGGGGCTTGATGGGCTTTTGCACCAGGTCTTGCGGGTGCTGGTGTGGCAGCATGCGATCCAGCGCAAAGTAGCCTAACAGCCCGATCATAAACATGCCGTAGCCAAGCATTGGCGACATGCCGACGGTGTGCAGCGCTGCGGGCAATATTTCCATCAATGAAATTAACAGCATAATCCCTGCGGCAAAGCCGAGCGCAAACGCCAGCAGGCGGTTGGAGGGCTTCTGGCCAATAATACCGAGCAGGGCACCGGCAAAGGTAGCCCCCCCGGCTAGCAAGGTCAGGATCAGCGGTACTGACATGCATTTTCCTTGTATGCTAATAATATTTATCAGTTTCTGATACTAACAGAGCCAAGCCATAAATCGAGTGGATTTGGCTGATGGTTTCAATCGTTCCAGCCATTCAAATTTCTTGAAGATCACCATCAGGGTTATCCGGCTGCCTTGGTAAGGCAAACAGCGTAATGTAGTCAGCAGAACACTTGTCACGCTAACCAAGGATATTTTATGACCACCTCTCGTATGCCTGCACTCTTTCTTGGCCACGGAAGCCCGATGAACGTGCTGGAAGAAAACCGCTATACCCAGGCCTGGCGTGCGTTGGGTGAGCAATTGCCACGGCCAGAGGCTATCGTTGCTGTGTCTGCCCACTGGTACACTCGTGGGATGGCAGTGACGGCGATGGAACATCCAAAAACCATTCACGATTTTGGCGGCTTTCCGCAGGCGCTGTTTGATACACAGTATCCGGCACCAGGTTCACCAGAGCTGGCGGCAGAGCTGCAAAGCCTGTTGGCTCCGGCGCAGGTGATTGCCGATACCAGCGAGTGGGGTTTGGATCACGGCAGCTGGGGCGTGCTGATCAAGATGTACCCGCAAGCCGATATCCCGGTGGTGCAGTTGAGCATCGATGGGACTCAACCAGCGGAATACCATTTTGAGCTGGGCCGTAAGCTGGCGGCGCTGCGCGATCGGGGGATAATGATCGTGGCCAGCGGCAACGTGGTGCATAACCTGCGCATGGTGAAATGGCAGGGTGACACCAGCCCGTATCCTTGGGCGGAGTCATTCAACCAGTACGTACGTGATAACCTGGATTATCAGGGCGAACATCACCCGCTGGTGAATTATATGCAGCATGAAGGCGCAGCATTGTCGAACCCGACGCCAGAGCATTATCTGCCGTTGCTGTATGTATTGGGCGGCTGGGATGGTAAAGAGCCGATCTCGGTACCGATCGATGGGATCGAAATGGCCGCGCTGAGCATGCTTTCGGTGCAGATTGGTTGATTGGTGGGAGACTGCTGATAAAACTCAATCGACTCACTATGTAGGGGTGCTGCACATGCGGCGCCCCTATGTTTGACCCTACGGATTAACCAAGAATAATATGCGGGTAGAAGCGAGACAGATCCTGGGTGATCAATTCGCGATCTTCACGCAGGCCGATGCCGCAAGGCTGATCGTTGACCAGCCAGCTGCCGATCAGCGTATAGCTGCCTTCAAACTGTGGCAACTGATGGAACTGCTGCACAATCATGCCTTCTTCGCCGTATGGCCCATCTACGCGCGCCACTTCCTGACCGTTCTGGACGATCTGGATGTTGGCACCCTCGCGTGAGAACAGCGGCTTGGTGACGTAGTGATCCATCTGCGGATGATCGTCCTCAGCAAAGTAGGCTGGCAGCAGGTTGGGATGGTCCGGGAACATTTCCCATAACAACGGCAACAGGGCCTTGTTGGAGATAATGCTCTTCCAGGCCGGTTCCAGCCAGCGTACGCCAGCGTCTTCCAGCTTGGTGGAGAACATCTCGCGCAGCATAAATTCCCACGGATAGAGCTTGAACAGGTTACTGATAACCTGATTTTGCAGATCGGTGAACTGGCCTTTCTCGCCCAGGCCAATCTCTTCCATAAACAGGAATTCGGTCGGCAGGCCCGCTTCCAGCGCGCAATCTTGCAGATATTGCACCGTACCGCGATCTTCCTCGCTGTCCTGGCAGCAGGCCAGATGCAGCAGGCTAAAGCCGTGGTTGGCTTGCAGATCGGCGAAACGCTCGATCAGTTTTTCCTGCAGGCTGTTGTACTGGTCAGCCGCGGGATCCAGCTTGCCAGCGTTGATCTGATCTTCCAGCCACAGCCATTGGAAGAACGCTGCCTCATACAGTGAGGTTGGCGTATCGGCGTTGTTTTCCAACAGCTTGGGTGGGTTGATACCGTCATAGGCCAGATCGAGGCGTGAATACAGCGAAGGCTGATTAGTGCGCCAGGAGCTGCGAACGAATTCCCAGGTGTGCTTGGGTATACAGAATTTGGTCATCAGTTGATCGCTGTTGACCACCTTATCTACCACCTTGAGGCACATTTGGTGCAGTTCGGCGGTGGCATCTTCAATCTCTTCGATCTGCGCCAACGTGAATTGGTAATAGGCATCTTCACACCAGTAGGGTTCGCCGTACATGGTGTGAAAGGCGAAACCAAATTCGGTGGCCTTTTCGCGCCAGTCTGGGCGCTCGCTAATCGCAACGCGTTTCATGCCTTAACCGCCCATGCTGCGTGAGCCAGAGGTGGCGCTGCTGCGCTGCATGCTAGTCTGTTTGGCCACGGACTCACCGAAACCACCACGGGTAATGGTATTGGTCATCGCGGGTTTGGGTGCCATTGCGGTTTTGGGTACCGTCATGGAGCGGCCACCAGCGGTTGCCGGGCCATAACTTTTACCGCTGGCGTCAACAAACTTGCCGTTTGCCGGGCTGGCGGCGTTTTTAGAGGTAAACAGCGGCTGTTGAGCGTAGCCCCCGCCACCCATCATGCGGCCCATCATGTAGCCCGCCATCAGCGGCATCCACATGCTGCCACTGCTTTGTGATTCGGCGGCCATGCCAGCCTGTGCTGGAGCCTGAGTACATTGTGCCTCACCGAATTCGGCAACGCAGTCTTCACGAGTGGCGTATTTAGGCGCGGTTTTTTCCGCTTCTTTCAGCGCGTTGTTATACGCGGTGGTGCACTGCTCGCTCATCGACGGGTTGGAAGTTGAACAATCATCGGCATTTTTATATAGGGAAACCGTCTCATCCGCCTGTTCGCAGCCGGCCAGCATAAACACTGCGCTGATCGCCAAAGCCACGGGGGCAACACGGTAGGTGCGCCAGGATTTGCGGAAGGTGTCTTTGTTGATGTTTTTGGTCCGTTTCATCGATATCTATCCCATCATGCGGGCTGTATTCGCCCTTGCCCAGTAGTGGTCGATAGGATAGGGGAAAGATGCTCAAAATTAAAGCTGAAACACCCGCAGGATCCACTCTTTACGCACTTATACGTTACGGTGTGCGCCAGTTCGCTTTACGGCGCATAACTGCAGCAAAAGCGTTGCATAATGGAACGTTTTGCCCGAAGCCATGTTCCATTATGCAACGTTTTTTTCCTTGCTCGCCAAGCGGCTGGCAGGTCGTATAGTCAGCAACAGAACAATACGTCGATATCACCCTCTGAAATCTGAACGTTACCTGGTTAACGTCTCTACAAGGAGTCAGTTATGTTGAGAATCATTCAATCCCCGAGCAAATACATTCAGGGAGCCAATGCGTTGGCCTCCGTGGGCGTTTATGCCAAAGCCCTTGCCGATCATTACTTTGTGATCGCCGACGATTTCGTCATGAAACTGGCGGGCGATACTGTGATGGGCAGCCTGCATCAGCACGGGGTGAAGTATCACGCTGGTAAATTTAATGGCGAATGCTGCCGCAAGGAAATCGACCGCCTTGGCCAGGAACTGAAAAGTCACGGCTGCAAAGGGGTGATCGGCATCGGTGGCGGCAAGACGTTGGATACCGCCAAGGCGATTGCCTATTACCAGCACGTGCCGGTGGTGTTGATGCCGACCATTGCTTCGACGGATGCACCTACCAGCGCGTTGTCGGTGATCTACAGTGAAAGCGGTGAGTTTGAAGAGTACCTGATCTACCCCGCCAACCCGAATATGGTGGTGATGGACAGCGCCATTATCGCCAAAGCGCCGGTACGCCTGCTGGTGGCGGGCATGGGCGACGCGCTCTCCACCTATTTTGAAGCTCAGGCCTGTTTCGATGCCCAGGCTACCAGCATGGCTGGCGGCAAATCTACGCTGGCGGCGCTCAATCTGGCGCGTCTATGTTATGAAACGCTGTTGGCCGAAGGGGTTAAGGCCAAGCTGGCTGCGGAGTCTGGTGTGGTCACCGAAGCGGTAGAGCGTATCATCGAAGCCAACACCTATCTGAGCGGTATTGGTTTTGAAAGCAGCGGCCTGGCGGCGGCGCACGCCATCCACAACGGCTTTACCGTGTTGGAAGAGTGCCATCATCTGTATCACGGGGAAAAAGTGGCGTTCGGTACCCTGTCGCAGTTGGTGCTGCAAAACAGCCCAATGGCACAGATTGAAACGGTGCTGAACTTCTGCCAGCAGGTCGGGCTGCCGATCACCCTGGCGCAAATGGGCATTACCGGTGAACTGACAGAAAAAATCGGCAAAGTGGCAGAGGCCAGCTGTGCCAAGGGGGAAACCATCCACAATATGCCGTTTAGCGTGACGCCGGAAAGCGTACTGGCGGCCATCCTGACGGCGGACAAACTGGGCAGCGCCTGGTTGCAACGCGCATAATTCATCGGGCGCGCTCAACGCGCCCGCAGTTCCCTACAGAGGAATTAACCGTGAAAAAGCTAATCAATCAGGTCGATTCGGTACTTAATGAACAGTTACTCGGTATGGCCGCCGCTCACCCGGAGCTGCGGGTACATCAGGAGCCGGTATTTGTGACCCGTACGGCGGGGCCGATCCCAGGCAAAGTGGCGATCCTGTCTGGCGGTGGCAGCGGCCATGAGCCGATGCACTGCGGTTTCGTGGGCGAGGGAATGTTGGACGGCGCTTGCCCAGGGGAGATTTTCACCTCGCCAACGCCGGATAAAATGTACGACTGCGGCCAGGCCATTGATGGCGGTGCCGGGGTATTGCTGATCGTCAAGAACTACACCGGTGACATCCTCAACTTTGAAACGGCGACCGAGTTGCTGCATGACAGCGGTGTGCCAGTGGCAACGGTGCTGGTGGATGACGACGTGGCGGTCAAAGACAGCCTGTTCACCGCTGGCCGACGTGGAGTTGCCAATACGGTGCTGATGGAAAAACTGCTCGGTGCGGCGGCGGTACGGGGTGATGATCTGGACGCGCTGGTCACGCTGGGGCACAAAATCAACAACCAGGGTCACTCACTGGGGATTGCGCTGGGCGCTTGCACCGTGCCTGCGGCAGGTAAACCGTCGTTTACTTTGGCGGATAACGAGATGGAGTTTGGTGTTGGCATCCACGGCGAACCGGGGATCGAACGGCGGGCGTTCACTACCCTCGATAAGACGGTGGATGACATGTTCGATACCCTGATCGATCATGGTGATTACCAGCGCTCGATCCGCGTTTGGGATCGCCAGCAGGGGGAATGGCGTGAAGAGAGCCAGAGCAAGCGAGCTGTGACGCAGGGGGACCGGGTGATTGTGCTGGTCAATAACCTGGGGGCCACGCCGCTTTCCGAACTGTACGGGGTTTACCACCGTTTGGCGCAGCGTTGCGCCGCAGCCGGGATCGTGATCGAGCGTAACCTGGTGGGATCATACTGCACCGCATTGGATATGCAGGGGGTTTCCATCACCTTGCTGCAAGTGGATGACGAGCTGTTATCGCTGTGGGATGCGCCGGTGAACACGCCAGCGCTGCGCTGGGGCTGAGGAGGCATCATGACATTAGGCAAACAGCAGGTGGTTGAGTGGTTGATGCGTTGTGGTGAGGTTTTTACCCGCGAACGCGATTTCTTGACTCAGTTGGATAGCGACATCGGCGATGGCGATCACGGCCTGAATATGAACCGTGGCTTTAACAAGGTGGTAGAAAAGCTGCCTTCGGTGGCGGACAAGGACATCGGCTTTATTCTCAAAAACACCGGTATGACGCTGCTATCCAGCGTTGGCGGTGCCAGTGGTCCGCTGTTCGGTACCTTCTTCATCCGTGCGGCGCAGGCGGCCAACGCCAAGCAGAGTCTGGATCTGGCGGAGCTGAAGCAGGTGATCCAGGAAGGCGCGGAAGGCGTAGCGATGCGCGGCAAGGCAGAGCCGGGCGATAAAACCATGTGTGATGTCTGGGGGCCGGTTGTCACAAGCCTGGGAGAGTCGCTACAACAGCAGCTCAGCGTGACCCAAGCGATACAACAGGCCGCGGTTCGGGCGGAGCAGGCCGCACAGGCCACCATCGTCATGCAGGCCCGTAAAGGGCGCGCCAGCTATTTGGGAGAACGTAGTATTGGCCATCAGGACCCGGGCGCAACTTCCGTCATGTTGATGATAAAAACGTTGGCCCAGGTGGTCGAGGAGGCGGGATGATCAATATCGTCGTGGTTTCGCACAGTGCACAACTGGCGCAGGGGGTTGAACAACTAGCCCGCCAGATGATGCGCGGCGACGGTTGCAAACTGGCGCTGGCAGCGGGGGTCGATGATGAGCTACACCCGATCGGCACCGATGCGGTGAAAGTGATGGAAGCGATCGAGTCTGTCGCTGACGGAGTGGGGATCGTGGTGCTGATGGATCTCGGCAGCGCATTATTGAGTGCGGAAACCGCGCTTGAGCTGCTCGATCCAGAGGTGGCGGCCAAGGTGGTGCTGTGTGCGGCACCGCTGGTGGAAGGCACGCTGGCAGCGGTTGTAGCGGCTAACTCGGGCGGTAGCCTGGAGCAGGTGCTGGCGGAAGCGAAAGGGGCCTTGCAGGCCAAGCAGGTGCAGCTTGGTGAGGAGGTATCTGCCAGCAAACCACTGAATTTACCGCTGGATCAGGGAAAAAGCCTGAGTTGGACGGTACAGAATCCACACGGGTTGCACGCTCGTCCGGCGGCGCGTCTGGCAGAGGTTCTGGCTCCTTTTGCCGCGGAACTGGTGCTGGAAAAGCATGGCCAATGTGCCAACCCGCGCAGCCTGAATCAGCTGGCTTTGTTGCAGGTTCGCCACGGTGACACTATCCGCCTGATTGCCGATGGCGCACAGGCCGATGAGGCGCTGGCGGCTTTCAAGGCGTTGGCTGAGCAGCATTTTGGTGAAACCGTATCTGAGCAGCAGTTGCCTTCACTGCACGGTATCCCCGTGGAGGAAAGCGTCAGCAGTGGTCCAATATTCCAGGTGTCGAGTTTCTGGCCGCAAACGGAAGAACACCAACCAGGGGTCGATGATGTGCTTAGTGAGCAGCAACGCCTGCGTACCGCATTGCAGCAGACGTTAGACGATCTGAACAAGCTGGCGGTTCGCACTGGCACCTTGATCGGCAAACCGCAGGCGGCGATCTTCGGAGCACACAGCATGTTGTTGGACGATCCCGATCTGCAACAGGCTGCCTTCACCCGTATTGCCCAACAGCAGTGCAGCGCGGAACAGGCGTGGCGGCAGGAGCTGGAGCAGATTGCCGCCGATTATCGGGCGTTGGATGATGAGTATTTGCAGGCGCGGGAGCTGGACGTGCGTGACATGCTGCGCCGTACGCTGAGCCATCTGGCACGGCAACCTATTCCGGCGATCGTGCTCGCAGAGCCAGCGATCCTGGTGATGGATGAACTGATGCCTTCCGACGTCGTGATGCTCGATCGGCGTATGGTACTCGGTATTTGCCTGAGCGGCGGCAACGCCTTGTCACACACCGCGATCCTGGCCAAAGCGATGGGGATCCCGATGGTGGTCGGCATGAGCGAATGTATGAGCAAGACCCGCAGCGGCCAGAAAGCGATGCTGGATGCGGCGCGCGGTACCTTACAGCTCAGTCATTAACCCCGCAGCTTGAACTGGCTGATATCGATATTCAACAGTTTGATTTTACGCCACAGAGTGGTGCGGCTGATACCCAGCAGTTGCGCCATTTCGTTAAGCTGCCCATGGCTGACGTTGGCCACGCGGATAATCGCCTGCAACTCCATTTCCGCCAGCGTCATCAGTGGCATAGCCGGTTGAGAGTCGCTTTCCACTAGCGGCTGATGGCTGAGCAAGTGAGCGGGTAGATCAGCCAACTGAATATGGTGGCTGTGGCAAATCATCGCGGCGCGCTCTATCACCCCTTTCAGTTCCAGATCGTTGCCTGGCCAGAGGTACAGACCAAGCTGGGCCATTACCTCGTCGTCCACCCGGAAGCGGCACTGGAAGCGCTGCTCCAGGGCGCGCAGATGGTGTTGGACCAGCAAAGGGATGTCACTCAGACGCTGGCGTAGCGGCGGGATTTGGATCTCGAAGGCTTGCAGGCTATAAAACAGCTGGCGGCGGAAGCGGTTCTGTTGCACCAACACCGGCAGGTTGGCGGCGCTGGTGGCGATCACCCGCACGTTCACCGGGATCACGCGGCTGGAATTCATACGCATCACCACGCCGGTTTTTAGCACCTGCAACAGGGCGGACTGCATGGCCAGCGGCAGGTATTCGACCTGTTCAAGATGCAGCGTGCCGCCGTTGGCCAGTTCGAACTTGCTGAGTTGGCCCGCTTCTTCTTCGTTGGCATCACTGCCAAGCAACTCCTTCAACCCTTGTGCTTCTGGCAGTAACTGGCAGTTCAAGGCGATATAAGGCCCGGCGGCACGTTCGCTGGCATTGTGGATGGCCTGGCTGACCAGCTCCTTCCCCACTCCTTCTTCACCGCACAGCAAAATCGGGTGATGGCCCTTCGCTGCTTGCTGGCCATAGCGGATCAGGCGACGCATTTCCTGAGTGCCCGAGGGCATCTGCTCGAAGGTGTGGCTGACCCGGCCAATCTGGCTGCTGACGTATTGATGCAGCCTTTCCAGGGGATGCAGCAAGGCGATAAAGCTACAGTGATCACCGTCCAGGATCGGTTTGAGGGTGAGTAGCGCGGCGATAAACTGGCCCTGACTTTCAAAGGTGACTTCCACATGCTGTAACGGCTGGCGTTGGCTGATGGCGCGGTTGAGCAACGCCGGTAACGTCAGCAATTGCGCCAGCGGTTTGCCCTGGCTCTGCTGCTCGTGCAGTTTCAGCATGGCGGCGGCGCGCGGGTTGATATATTGCAGATAGCCCCGGTGATCCCAGGCCATGACGCCGTCGTCTACGCTGTCCAGTAGCCCGTTGAGCTGATTGAGATGGCGGTTGGATTCAGCCAGCAGGCCGTCGGCATTCAGCGCATTGCCGATCTCCCGGGCGATCGCCAGGATCAGGGAAAGATCGCCCGCATTGCAATCGGCCAACTGGCAGCCCAAAGCCAACATACCGCGCTGGCGGCCGCTATTGTCATGCACCGGTGCGGCGCAGAATGACCAGCCATGCAGCGCCTGGCGTACGTGCTCATCGCCATGGATCTGCACCGGATGGCCCTCGGATGCGGCCAGGGAAGGGGCATTGGTGCCGATATCGCCTTCCGCCCAATAAGCACCGGGCGCAAAACCCAGTTCGAGCAGTTGTTCGCCGGTCGTCTTGTCGCCGCATTGCCACAGCGTGCAGCCGCTTTCGTCGAGGATCAGCAACACGCAGTGGCGCTGTTCCATATATTCCCAGGCATCTTCCAACGCCGCCTGGCCGAGTGTAATGAAATCATCCTTACGCCGGCAGATCGAGTCGAAGGTGGTGCCCAGTGCACGATGTGGGGCCTTCCACACGGCGGGCTGCATCAGGTGGCAGCAGCGTAGCCAGGAGGCATAAATGGCCGGGGAGGGGCGCAGCTGTGGCGGTAACGCGCCTTCGGTGCTCAACCGTTGCCAGAGTGAAGCGTTGTCCATCAGATCCCGTTCAGCAGATAAACCTAAATAGGGCGCTAATCATAACATTAACCTATAGAGAGGCTGTGAGGCGATGGGCAGAAGCGGGATTATTGGATAAAAAAACGGAGCGCGGCAAATGCCGGGCTCCGTTATTCGGTAGCTCAACGCTGTAGCAGGTTATCTGCTGGCCGTTGGCCGGGTGGTGCTGGAACCGTCAACATAGGCATCTTGCGCCGCTGTTGGTGGTGCTACCACATCTGGCGCGGTGGAGATTGGCTTGCCTAGTGTTCCGTTCAACATCATCAGATCGTTTTCGTTCAGCGTGCCGAGCGCCGATTTGATGTTCAACTGGTTGATCAGGTAAGAATAACGCGCATTGGAAAGCTGTTGCTTGGCGTTATACAGCGTGGTCGTCGCATTTAACACGTCGACGATGGTACGGGTACCCACTTCGTAACCAGCTTCGGTAGCGTCCAAAGAGCTCTGGGCGGAAACCACCGCTTGTTTATAAGCGTTGATGCTGCTGATGGACGCAGAAACGTTGTTGAAGGAGGAACGCACGGTTTGCACCACGCTGCGGTGGGCGCTTTCCAACTGCTCGCTGGCACCGACGAAGTTGTACTGCGCCTGTTCTACCCGCGAGTTGGTTACGCCGCCGTTGTACAGCGGCACGCTAACGCTGATGCCGACCTGGTTCTGGCCATTAATCGAGTCGCTGCCACCAGCACCAGTATTAGCTCTGGAACCACTGTATTTGGAATTAGTGATCCCGGTAGAGGCGTTCAGGTCGACGGTTGGCATATAGCCGGTTTGTGCCGATTTGATCTGCTCACGGGCCAGATCCTGGCTCAGGCGGGCAGACAGCAGGCTCAGGTTACGGCTTTCCGCCTCCTTCAACAGGCTGTTGACGGCATCTGGGCGCTTGGTGCTGAACTTGTTGGTATCCAGTGAGGCCAGTTCCGGGTAGAAGGTGCCGGTGATCTGGCGTAACACTTCCACTGCGTTATCCAGGTTGTTACGAGCGGTCACTTCGTTGGCCAGCACGGTATCGTAGTTGGCACGGGCGTTCTGCACGTCGGTAATGGCAACCAGGCCCACGTTAAAGCGCTGGGTGGTCTGATCCAGGGTACGGTAGACCGCTTGTTTATTCGCCTGGGTGTAGGACAGGGCATCGATCGCCTGTAGTACGTTGAAATAGGCGGTGGCCGTATCCAGGATCAATTTCTGGGATGAAGTCTGGAAAGTGACATCGGTAATACCGGCGGCCTTTTCCTGCAGCGTCAGCGCGCGCCATTTGGACATATCAAAGATAGTTTGAGTCAGCGCCAGTGAGCCTTGGGTGGTATTGCTGTTGAGACCATTAGCATCACGGAAACCATTACCGTAGGTATAACCGGCAGATAAGCCAAGCTGCGGCAGCAACGGGCTGCGTGCTTCGTTGATTTTTTCAAACGCCGCATCACGGTCAGCAGCGGTTTTACGTAGATCCGGGTTACTTTCCCTGGCCTGTTTGTAAACCTGCAACAGGTTCTCTGCCTGGCTCATGGTGCTGAAGCCTGCGAGGCTCAGACCAATAAGAAGGGGGAGCAGTTTCTTCATTTGCATTCCTTGTTGTGCAGCAATATTGCTATGTTAGCGCTGACGATAGACGAATAGTTGCCAATTCTAGCAGAGTCTGCCGAGCGCTGAGGGTGGCTTAATGTGCCATCTCACAGAACTTTTACCTTGGTTTACGCTACGTTGACTGACACTTGGCTACTGGCATCGGCGCTACCTGATATCATGATTCACAATCTAACACAAAGCGGGTGAAGATAACCCCGCCGTTTCTGTCATCAAATCCCTTTATTTTACCGGCATAATCGCACAGGAGACTCCGTAGATGAACCGTTCGCAACCTTCACCCGTTACTTTCGACAAAAATGATGTAGAAATTATTGCACGGGAGACGCGATACCGTGGTTTTTTTTCACTCGATTTATATCGCTTTCGCCATCGTCTGTTCAACGGTGAGATGAGCGGTGAGGTCACTCGCGAAGTTTTTGAGCGCGGCCATGCGGCGGTGTTGCTACCCTATGATCCCATCAGGGACGAAGTGGTGCTGGTTGAACAGCTGCGGATCCCGGCCATCGATAGCTCAGCTTCCCCTTGGCTGCTGGAAATGGTTGCAGGTATGATCGAAACGGGAGAAAGCGTTGAGGACGTGTGCCGTCGCGAAGCGTTGGAAGAGGCTGGCGTGGTGGTGGGGCGCTGCAAGCCGGTGCTGAGCTATCTGGCCAGCCCTGGTGGCACCAGCGAACGCCTGTCGATAATGGTTGGCGAGGTTGACGCCCTGACGGCCGAAGGGATCCACGGATTACCCGAAGAGCATGAAGATATCCGTGTCCACGTGGTCAGCCGCGAACAGGCTTACCGCTGGGTTGAAGAAGGCGCGATTGATAATGCCGCATCAGTGATTGCATTGCAGTGGCTGGCGTTGCACCATGAATCGCTTAAAGCAGAATGGGCCAACTAAATGCAAAAGCGCTATACCCCTGACTTCCCCGAAATGATGAGATTGTGTGAAACCAACTTCGCGCAATTGCGGCGTTTGATGCCGCGTAACGATGAAGTCGATGAAACCGTCACTTATCAGGTGAATGGCGCTCATTATCGTCTGACTATTGTTGAATCTACCCGTTACACCACGCTGGTGCAGATTGAGCAGACTGCGCCTGCGGTCAGCTACTGGAGCCTGCCCGCGATGACGGTGCGGCTCTATCACGACGCGATGGTTGCGGAAGTGTGTTCCAGTCAGCAGATCTATCGGTTTAAAGCGCGTTATGATTATCCGAACAAAAAGTTGCATCAACGCGACGAAAAGCATCAAATTAACCAGTTTCTTGCTGATTGGTTGCGCTACTGTTTAGCGCATGGAGCAATGGCGGTTCCGGCTTGTTAGGTAGACGGAGATAACAAAGGACACCATTTGGAAAGCCTGTTTAGACTGCCCGTGGCGAGTGGGGCCAAGGTCAGGATCCTACAAATAACGGATACCCACCTGTTTGCTGGCAAGAGTGAGACCTTGCTCGGCATAAATACCTATGCCAGCTATCACGCGGTGCTGGATGCGGTGATCGCGCAACAGCGTGAGTGCGACCTGATCGTGGCAACCGGCGATCTGGCGCAGGATCATTCCCAGGCGGCATACCGGCACTTTGCCGATGGTATCACCCGCTTGCCGGCACCCTGTGTCTGGCTGCCGGGGAACCACGATTTTCAGCCTGCGATGGTGGACGCGCTGGCCGCAGCCGGTATCTCGCCTTCCAAGCAGGTGCTGCTGGGGGACAACTGGCAGGTGCTACTGCTGGATAGCCAGGTGTTTGGCGTGCCGCACGGCGAGCTGAGCGAATATCAGCTGGAGTGGATGGAGCGTTGCCTCGAGGCTCATCCAGAGCGCTACACGCTGCTGTTACTGCATCACCATCCGTTGCCTTCCGGCTGTACCTGGCTCGATCAACACAGTTTGCGCAACCCGCATACGCTGGCGGCCATGCTGTGGCGCTATCCGAAGGTGAATACCTTACTGTGCGGACATATCCATCAGGAACTGGATCTGGGCTGGCACGGGCGTCGGCTGTTGGCTACGCCGTCCACCTGCGTGCAATTCAAGCCGCACTGCACCAATTTTACGATCGACGACGTTTCCCCAGGTTGGCGCTACCTCGACCTGTTGCCGGATGGCCGGGTGGAAACCCAGGTATTCCGGCTGGAAAACGATGACTTCCGCCCCGACATGGATTCGGATGGCTACTGATGCCCTCAACCTTACTTTACCTGCACGGTTTTAACAGTTCGCCGCTTTCGGCCAAGGCCACGGCTTTCAAAGCCTGGCTGGCGCAACATCATCCCCATATCGACATGCTGGTACCGCAGTTGCCGCCCTACCCGGCAGAGGCGGCGGAAATGCTGGAAGATATGGTGATGGCGCGGGCAGGCCAGACGATGGGCGTCGTAGGCTCCTCGTTGGGCGGCTATTATGCCACCTGGTTATCGCAGTGTTTCGCGTTGCCAGCGGTAGTGGTAAACCCGGCGGTGAAGCCGTATGAACTGCTGATCGACTATCTTGGACGCAACGAGAACCCCTACACCGGGCAGCAATATGTGTTAGAGTCACGCCACGTTTATGATCTGAAAGTGATGCAGGTCGACCCCTTGGAGTCGCCGGATTTAATCTGGTTGCTACAGCAAACGGGCGATGAAATTCTCGATTACGGCCAGGCAGTGGCTTATTACGCCGCCTGTCGGCAAACGGTGGAGTCGGGCGGAAACCACGCTTTCGTCGGTTTTGAGCACTACTTCCCCCAGATTGTGGATTTTTTAGGGCTATGACGCCGCAGCAACTTCAGCGATCACAGATATACTGAACAGGCAGTGGGCGATTTCGGCACCTTCCCTCAACCACGAAAAAATAATCAACGATGACTCAATCCAGCTATAACGCTGATGCCATTGAAGTACTCAGCGGTCTAGAACCAGTGCGCCGTCGTCCCGGTATGTATACCGACACGACGCGTCCGAACCACCTCGGCCAAGAGGTGATAGATAACAGCGTCGATGAAGCGTTGGCGGGCCATGCCAAGCGTATCGATGTGATCCTGCACGCCGATCAGTCACTGGAAGTGATCGACGACGGCCGCGGCATGCCGGTGGATATCCACCCTGAAGAAGGCGTACCGGCGGTTGAGTTGATCATGTGTCGTCTGCACGCGGGCGGTAAATTCTCCAATAAAAACTACCAGTTCTCCGGCGGCCTGCACGGCGTGGGGATTTCGGTGGTTAACGCCCTGTCCAAACGGGTGGAAGTCAACGTCAAGCGCGACGGTAACGTCTATAGCATCGCTTTTGAGAACGGCGACAAGGTGCAGGAATTGGCGGTGACCGGTAGCTGCGGCAAACGCAACACCGGCACCAGCATTCACTTCTGGCCTGACGAGCAGTTCTTTGACAGCCCACGCTTCTCGGTTTCCCGCCTGTCGCACCTGCTGAAAGCCAAAGCGGTGCTGTGCCCTGGCGTTGAAATCTACTTTATCGACAAGCTGAATAATACCGAGCAGCGCTGGTGCTACCAGGACGGCCTGACCGACTACCTGATGGAAGCGGTGAACGGCCTGATCACCCTGCCGGAAAAGGCGTTTGTCGGCAATTTTGCCGGTGATACCGAAGCGGTGGACTGGGCGTTGCTATGGCTGCCGGAGGGCGGGGAACTGCTGACGGAAAGCTACGTCAACCTGATCCCTACCATGCAGGGCGGGACGCACGTCAACGGCCTGCGCCAAGGGCTGCTGGATGCGATGCGCGAGTTCTGTGAATTCCGCAATATTCTGCCGCGCGGCGTGAAACTGTCTGCGGAAGATATCTGGGATCGCTGTGCCTACGTGCTGTCGGTGAAAATGCAGGATCCGCAATTTGCGGGCCAGACCAAAGAGCGGCTCTCTTCCCGCCAGTGCGCGGCGTTTGTTTCCGGCGTGGTGAAGGATGCCTTCAGCCTGTGGCTGAATCAGAACGTTCAGGCGGCCGAGCAGTTGGCCGAACTGGCGATCTCCAGCGCTCAACGCCGTCTGCGTGCGGCGAAGAAGGTGGTGCGTAAGAAGCTGACCAGCGGGCCTGCGTTACCGGGCAAACTGGCGGACTGCACCTCGCAGGATCTGAGCATGACCGAACTGTTCCTGGTGGAAGGGGACTCGGCGGGCGGCTCGGCCAAGCAGGCGCGCGATCGCGAATACCAGGCGATCATGCCGCTGAAGGGCAAGATCCTCAACACTTGGGAAGTTTCCTCAGACGAAGTGTTGGCCTCGCAAGAGGTCCATGATATCTCCGTGGCGATCGGCATCGATCCCGACAGCGACGATCTCAGCCAACTGCGCTACGGCAAAATCTGTATCCTGGCGGATGCGGACTCAGACGGCCTGCACATCGCCACGCTGCTGTGTGCGCTGTTTGTCCGCCACTTCCGGACGCTGGTGAAGGGCGGCCATGTGTACGTTGCGATGCCGCCGTTATACCGTATCGACCTGGGCAAAGAAGTTTATTACGCCCTCGACGAGGAAGAGAAAGCCGGCGTGCTGGAGCAGTTGAAGCGTAAAAAGGGCAAGCCGAACGTACAGCGTTTTAAAGGGCTGGGTGAGATGAACCCGCTGCAACTGCGTGAAACGACGCTCGATCCCAACACTCGCCGTCTGGTACAGTTGACCATCGATGATGAGAATACCGATCAGACCATGGCCATTATGGACATGCTGTTGGCGAAGAAGCGTTCGGAAGACCGTCGCAACTGGCTGCAAGACAAGGGCGATACCGCCGAGCTTTCCGTCTGATGCCTGTGGGGCCGCAACCGCGGCCCCAAGTTTTTATACTGTGCCATCCCTGGCGCACTGCGTGCTGCGCCCGATAACCCAGGGCGGAATGCATGAAAATCACCCTCGAAGAACTCTTGGCCTATACCTCCGTGGTCGACAGCGGTTCGATTACCGCCGCCGCCGAACAGCTTGGCCAAACTACCTCTGGTATCAGCCGGGCGCTGAGCCGTCTGGAAAAAAAACTCGATACCACGTTACTGCGCCGCACTACACGTCGTCTGGAACTGACCGAAGAGGGGCAGAGCTTTTTGGCCCATGCGAGGGAAATTATCAACTCGGTGGAACATGCCGAGGAACAGATGGCGTTGCGCCGCCTGAACCCGGCTGGCAGGCTGCGGGTCAACGCTGCCGCACCCTTTATGGAACATGTGATCGTGCCGCTGATCGCCGGTTTCCGCCAACGTTTCCCACAGATTGAGCTGGAGCTGAACACCGATAACCTGATTATCGATCTGCTGGAGAAACGCACCGATATCGCCATTCGTATTGGCGCATTGCGAGACTCCACCATCCACGCGCGCCTGCTGGGGGCCAGCCGGTTACGCATCCTTGCCAGCCCGGACTATATTGCCCGCTATGGAGCACCGCAGAGTGTCGAAGAACTAAACCACCACAGCCTGCTGGGCTTTACGCAGCCTGAGTCGCTCAATCTGTGGCCGCTGCGTCATCGGCAGGCGGAGCGCTTTGCCATTACCCCAACGTTGTCGGCTTCCAGCGGCGAAACGCTGCGGCAACTGGCGCTACGTGGGGAAGGGATTGCCCAATTGGCCGATTTTATGACGCGGGAAGATCAGCGGGAAGGGCGTCTGGTTCAACTGCTGGCGGCTGAAACGTTGGATGTCCGCCAGCCGATCAATGCGGTGTATTATCGCAATGCTCAACTGGCCGCACGGATCACCTGCTTTCTGGACTTTGTCAGCGCGCATATCACCGATGCGCAGAGCTTGTAGAGCGGAGATGTCTGATGCCCTCACCCCAGCCCTCTCCCACAGGGAGAGGGGGCTAGTACAGCGTCGTCTTCAGAGGCAGAAGTAGGGTTGAAGCAGAGGAAGTGTGCTGTAATCAAGCTGTGGCACGGACTGTCCCCTCTCCTTGCGGGAGAGGGTTAGGGTAAGGGGGTATCCAGTACGTAAATGGTCGTATCCAGCACGCTGTCCTTGATGGTTTCACGGTGCTTGAGCATGTGATCCATCTGCAGGTGCTGTTCCAGATGCGCCTGGCTTTGCCATTTCTCCATCATAAAGATGGAATCCGGGGAACGCTTCTGCCACGGTGCCTGGGTATCGGCATCGATCATCGGCTGATAGCCGCCACAGCCTTCTTCCGCCAATACCGCTGGCAACAGTTTCTCAATCGCTTTCAGTACGCTTTCACGATGACCCGGTCTGGTTCTGATTTCTGCAATTACGGTGATCATTACGGCCTCATTGGTTAAAGGTATGATTGATAAAACCCATCACAGTTAAGCAAACACTTCGCCCAGATGTGCGCGCAAACGTGCGATATCGTTGGCAATATCCGGCTGTTTAATCACATCGTTGCAGATAAAGGTCGGCAGTGCTTCCATCCCCAGGAACTGGTTGGCCTTGTGGAAGTGCAGATAAACGCCGTCTACGCCCACGCCGTGGAAGAATTGGTCAGGGTCGGTAAAGGCTTCCAATGGGGCATTCCAGGTCAGGCTCAGCATATAGGTCTTACCCTGGATCAGCCCGCCGGAACCGTATTTTTTACTGGCATCGGAACGGGTACGGCCATCGCTGGCATACAGGCTGCCGTGGCCGGCGGTGAACACTTCGTCGAGGTATTTTTTCAGGATCCAGGGTTCGCCCATCCACCAGCCTGGCATCTGGTAAATCACCGTATCGGCCCACAGGTATTTCTGTACTTCGGCTTCGATATCATAGCCGTCATCGACTACGGTGACCTGTACATCGTGCTTGGCATCGCGCAGGAAACTTTCTGCTACGTCGCTCAGGGTCTGGTTCAACTCACCGTTGGAGTGGCCGAATTGCTTCTTGGCGTTAATAATCAGGATATTGCTCATGGATGCTGGGTTCCTGTCAGAATGTAGAATGTGATGGCCATAAGCCATATCGCTGAAACGGAGTGTAATCCTTCCTGAAACAGGGAAAAATGCGATCTAACGCACAACAGTATTGACTAAAAGTCAATAAAGGCAGCCATTGATGGCAAAATTTCGCATAAACCGGGGAGATCGCCAGCATCAATGGCCGATCGATGCAGCATCTGTGACAGCCACCCTGCAGATGAGTTACTATCGCGAGCAGAATCGACCCTTTGTCGTCTGAGGATATCTGAGTAATGAGCGAACTGACTCATGACGGTGTTGAGCGTCTACCGCTGCACACATTCACTGAAAACGCCTATCTGAACTATTCCATGTACGTCATCATGGATCGGGCGCTGCCGTATATCGGCGATGGTTTAAAACCGGTACAGCGCCGCATCATCTATGCCATGTCGGAGCTGGGGCTTAGCAATAGCGCCAAATTCAAAAAATCTGCCCGTACGGTCGGTGACGTGTTGGGTAAGTATCATCCTCATGGTGATAGCGCCTGTTATGAAGCGATGGTACTGATGGCACAGCCGTTCTCTTACCGCTACCCGCTGGTAGATGGGCAAGGGAACTGGGGGGCACCGGATGACCCCAAATCTTTCGCCGCGATGCGTTATACCGAATCGCGTCTGTCGAAATATGCCGAAGTGCTGCTGGGCGAGCTGGGCCAGGGCACCACGGACTGGGTGCCCAACTTCGACGGCACCATGCAAGAGCCGAAGATGCTGCCGGCACGCCTGCCGAACATCCTGCTCAACGGGACGACCGGTATCGCGGTAGGGATGGCAACGGATATTCCACCGCATAACGTGCGTGAAATTGCTGCCGCGGCGGTAGCCCTGATCGACAAACCAGGCTCATCGCTCGACGATCTGCTGGAGTTTGTGCAGGGGCCGGACTTCCCGACGGAAGCGGAAATTATTACCCCGCGCGAAGAGATCCGCAAAATTTACCAGAATGGCCGTGGCTCGGTACGCATGCGTGCCATCTGGAAGAAAGAAGACGGTAGTGCGGTGATCACCGCCTTGCCGCACCAGGTTTCAGGTGCCAAAGTGCTGGAGCAGATCGCCAGCCAGATGCGCGCCAAAAAGCTGCCGATGGTGGAAGACCTGCGCGATGAATCCGACCACGAGAACCCGACCCGTCTGGTGATTGTGCCGCGCTCGAACCGTATCGATCTGGAGCAGGTGATGAACCACCTGTTTGCCACTACCGATCTGGAGCGTAGCTACCGCATCAACATGAACATGATCGGTCTGGATAACCGCCCGCAGGTCAAAGGGCTGGTGGAGATCCTCTCCGAATGGCTGGTCTTCCGCCGTGATACGGTGCGCCGCCGCCTGAATTACCGCCTGGAAAAAGTGCTCAAACGGCTGCACATCCTGGAAGGTTTGCTGGTTGCGTTCCTCAATATCGACGAAGTGATCCATATCATTCGCAGCGAAGATGAGCCGAAGCCGGTGTTGATGCAGCGGTTTGGTCTCTCCGATACCCAGGCTGAAGCGATCCTCGAGCTGAAGCTGCGCCATTTGGCCAAGCTGGAAGAGGTGAAGATCCGCGGCGAGCAGGATGAGCTGGCAAAAGAGCGCGATCATCTGCAGGCGCTGCTGGCTTCCGAGCGCAAGCTGAATAACCTGATCAAGAAAGAAATCCAGGCCGATGCGCAAGCTTATGGCGACGAACGTCGTTCACCGCTGACCGAACGTGAAGAAGCCAAGGCCATGAGCGAGCACGATTTTGTGCCTTCAGAGCCGGTGACGATTGTGCTGTCGCAAATGGGGTGGGTGCGTAGCGCCAAGGGACACGATATCGATCCGAGCGGCCTGAGCTACAAGGCCGGGGACAGCTTCCTTGCCGCCGCGCGCGGCAAGACTAATCAGCCGGTGGTGTTCATCGACTCGACTGGTCGCAGCTATGCGCTCGATCCGTTGACGTTGCCTTCGGCACGTGGCCAGGGTGAACCGTTAACCGGTAAGCTGACGCCACCGCCAGGTGCCACTATCGAGCAGGTGCTGATGGCTGCCGACGATCAGAAACTGCTGATGGCTTCCGATGCTGGCTACGGCTTCGTGTGTACCTTCAACGATCTGGTTGCACGCAACCGCGCCGGTAAGGTGATGATCACCCTGCCGGACAACGCCAAGGCGCTGCCGCCGATGGAAATTCACGGCAGCGACGATATGCTGCTGTCTATCAGCACCGCTGGCCGTATGTTGATGTTCCCGGTCGCCGATCTGCCACAGCTGTCTAAGGGCAAGGGCAACAAGATTATCTCGATACCGTCGGCGCAGGCTGCCAGCGGGGAAGATAAACTGGCCTGGCTGTTCGTTCTGCCACCACAAACCTCGATCACCCTGCACGTGGGCAAACGCAAGCTGAAACTGCGCCCGGAAGATCTGCAGAAATTCCGCGCCGAGCGTGGCCGTAAAGGTACGTTGTTGCCACGTGGCCTGCAGCGTATCGATCGGGTTGAGGTGGATATGCCAGAACGTGAATCGTTGGGCGACAGCGAAGAGTAAAGCGGAGATTTACCCAGCATGGGCGCAGTTTACTGCGCCCATGCGATTGCAGACATTCCTACATAGGGGCCATGCTGCGCCCGCTTAACTGCATGTTGTACTCGTTCAGGCTTTTTTATCTTGGTTTATTTTTTAAGTTAGTTAATTTTTCCGGCTATAAATTTATTGTGCCGATTGCTGGCTGGCGGGAAAATAGAGAACTTAGAAGCGCCGTGCGTTCTCCTGCCTGCGCTCCTCATACAAAAAGAAATCTTCCTGGCTGCTCAACGGCTGGGTTGGCAGTGTGCTAATGAGGTTGTTATGTTATTGATATTACGTGCGATTGTCGTCACGGTTTATTGCCTGTTAGTGAGTTTTTTCGGTTCGCTTTACTGCTTGTTCAGCCCGCGTAACCCCCGCCATGTAGCGACCTTTGGCCACCTGTTTGGTCGCCTGTCGACAGTGTTTGGCATCAAGGTGGAACTCCGTAAGCCTGCTAGCGCGGACAATAACGGCAAATGTATTTACATTGCCAACCATCAGAACAACTACGACATGGTGACGGCCTCTAATGCGGTACAGCCACGCACCGTGACCGTAGGTAAAAAAAGTCTGGTGTGGATCCCGTTTTTCGGCCCGCTTTACTGGTTGGCCGGTAACCTGCTGATTGACCGGGATAACCGCGCCAAAGCCCATGGCACCATTGCCCAGGTGGTTGATGCCCTCAAGGAACAAGATATTTCGATATGGATGTTCCCGGAAGGAACCCGCAGCCGTGGCCGTGGCCTGATGCCGTTTAAAACCGGTGCGTTCCACGCGGCGATCGCGGCTGGTGTGCCGATTGTGCCGATCTGTGTTTCCTCTACCGATAAGGTCAAGCTGAACCGTTGGAACAACGGCCACGTGATTGTGGAGATGCTGGACCCGGTCGATACCAGTAACTACAGTAAAGAACAGGTGCGTGATCTGGCGGCCCATTGCCGCGAGCTGATGAAGGCGAAGATTGATCAGTTGGATGCGGAAGTTACCCAGTTGAACGCCGCCAAAAAATAATAGAACGCAGTAAGCTATTTTCATACGGCGTCATGCCGTTTATGCCCCGTGTTAGCGGGGCTTTGCACAAGGTTCAGCTTTGTTTTCATGGAGAAGATATGTCACTCAGTCGACGTCAGTTTATTCAAGCATCGGGCTTGGCGCTATGCGCGGGAACGGTGCCGCTGAGGGCTGAAGCGAGCGGGATGCCAACTCCGTTACCGATCCCGCCACTGTTGGAATCCCGCCGTGGCCAGCCGTTGTTTTTAACCCTGCAACGTGCCCATTGGGCCTTTATGGACAACCGCAAAGCGGCCGTCTGGGGCGTCAACGGCATGTATCTGGGGCCGACGGTGCGGGTCTACAGCGGTGACGACGTCAAACTGATCTACAGCAACCGCCTGCCCGAGCCGGTATCTATGACCATCAGCGGGCTGCAGGTGCCGGGTACCCTGATGGGCGGTGCGCCGCGCATGATGTCGCCCAACGTTGACTGGTCGCCGGTCATTCCTGTTCGTCAGGCGGCAGCTACCTGTTGGTATCACGCCAACACGCCGAACCGCATGGCACCACACGTTTACAACGGCCTGGCCGGCCTATGGCTGGTCGAGGATGAAATCAGTAAAAATCTGCCGCTGCCGAACCATTACGGCGTCGATGATTTCCCGCTGATTATTCAGGACAAGCGCCTGGATAACTTCGGTACGCCGGAATACGATCCCCCGGCGCAGGGGGGCTTTATTGGCGATACGCTGTTGGTCAACGGCGTACAGAACCCGTTTATCGAGGTCTCACGTGGCTGGGTTCGCCTGCGCCTGTTGAACGCCTCAAACTCACGTCGCTATTCGTTGCAGTTGAGCGATGGGCGGCCGATCAATGTGATCGCCAGCGATCAGGGGTTCCTGCCTGCACCGGTCGCGGTACAGCAACTTTCTCTGGCTCCAGGTGAGCGTCGCGAAGTGCTGATCGACATGTCGCAGGGGGCCGAAGTTACCCTTACCGCTGGTGAAGCAGCAGGGATCATGGATCGTCTGCGCGGCCTGTTTGAACCTTCCAGCATGCTGGTTTCCACCCAGGTACTGACGTTGAAACCGACGGGTCTGTTGCCGCTGGTTACCGACAATCTACCGATGCGCCTGCTGGCAGATCAACTGCTGGATGGTAACGTCAGCCGCTCGCGTGAATTCCGCTTGGGGGACAAGATGGCCGGCATCAACGGGGCCATTTGGGACATGAACCGCATCGACGTACAAACGATGCAGGGCACCTGGGAGCGTTGGACCATTCATGCCGATACGCCGCAGGCGTTCCATATTCAGGGCGTGCAGTTCCTGGTGAAACGCGTCAATGGCGCGCAGCCGATGGCGGAAGATCGCGGCTGGAAGGATACCGTCTGGGTCGACGGCGACGTGGAGCTACTGGTGTACTTCAACCAGATTTCCTCGGAGCACTTCCCGTTCCTGTTCTACAGCCAGACGTTGGAAATGGCCGATCGCGGATCGACCGGCCAGTTTGTGGTACAGGCTTCCGCTTAAGCGGCCTCGGGCGTTCGCAGCATTTTCAGGAACGCCTGCACCACCGGTGTGGCACTTTCGGCGTGGTAGATCGCGTAGAGATCCGCCGAAGGGGCCGCCTGCAACGGGCAGAACCGTACACCGGGCCATGGTATGCGCCCGTAGCTGTCCGGCAATAACGTAATACCAAAGCCTTCTGCCACCAGCGCCATCAAGGTTTGCGGTTCATTGACCTGATGGACGATGTCCGGCGCAAAGCCATGTTGCAGACACAGGTTGTGCAGATACAGCCCCAGGCTGGCCTCGTTGGGCGGCAGCACGATAAATTTGTCATGCTCCAGGGTTTGTAGTTGGATTTCTTCCCCCGTTGCCAGTGGATGCCCCGTTGGCAGCACCACCGAGATCTTCTCCCGCGCCAATAATTGACAGGCCAGCCCCGGCAGCGCCTGTTGTTTTGCCTCGCGCCAGACCCCGATATCGATATGTCGCTTCTGCAATGAGACGATCTGCTGGCTGGGCGTTTGTTCATTCAGCGTCCAGGTGACTTTCTCTTCCTGCCCGGTAAAGCGTTTCAGGGCCGGGATCAAACCGCCCCAGACCGAGGTGCCTACCATGCCAATCACCATATGGCCGGCCTCGCCACGGCCCAGTTGCTGCACCTGGTTAAGCGCGTTGCCCGCCTGATCCAGCAATGTTTCGACGTTATGGAACAGCGTGCGGCCAGCCTGCGTCAGCGCCATGGAGCGGGTGGTGCGTTTAAACAACTCCACCCCCAGCTGGTTTTCCAGCTCTTTGATATGTTTGCTGAGCGGCGGTTGGGACATGTTCAGCCGCTGTGCGGCCTGGGTAAAGTTCATCTCCTCTGCCACCACGCGGAAATAGTGCAGCAGACGAAAGTTGATCCGGCTAGGGTCGGGTAGTGGCTTTTTCATGGTTTTTTTCGGGCCTCCCGATGCAGGGTATTTATAGGTAAACAGAATAAATCAGCGGGCAACAATGTATTGGTCGCCACCCGCTGTCGCTCTCTACTATGGGGATTAAATTATCCCCCTACAGAAGAGAATACTATGTTTAATCAAGACGATGCTTTTTCTTGTGCCGACGTGCTGCGGACCAGACTACCCGGCTTTCAACCTCGCGCTGCATTGATTTTGGGATCGGGGCTGGGGGCGCTGGCAGACGTAATGACCGACGCCGTGACCATCGACTATACCGAACTACCGGGTTTCCCGGTGAGCGGCGTAGTGGGCCACGCAGGGCAACTGGTGGCGGGTTGGCTGGAAGGCGTGCCGGTGCTGTGCATGAAAGGGCGCGGACATTTCTATGAGGGCCGTGGCATGCAGGTGATGACCACCGCCGTGCGCACCTTCAAACTGCTGGGCTGTGAATTCCTGCTGGCGACCAATGCTGCTGGTTCACTGCGTAAATCGGTCGCCCCGGGTAGCCTGGTGGCGCTGACCGACCACATCAACTTTATGCCGGAATCCCCGCTGGTGGGTGCTAACGACGAGCGTTTTGGTCCACGCTTCTTCAGCCTGGCTAATGCCTACGATCGAGACCTGCGTGCGCAACTGGCGGCGGTAGCGGCCAAGGCCGGTATCCCACTGGCAGAAGGGGTGTTTGCCGCCTACACCGGCCCGAACTTTGAAACCCCGGCCGAGATCCGCATGATGCAGACGCTGGGCTGCGATGTGGTGGGGATGTCGATCGTGCCCGAAGTGCTTTCGGCTCGTCACTGTGGCCTGAAAGTGCTGGTGGTCTCGGCGATGACCAACTATGCCGAAGGGTTATCTGATACGCCACTTTCCCACGAACAAACGCTGAGTTGCGCTGCGCTGGCGGCAGACGACTTTATGCGCCTGATCCGTGAGTTCTTCAAAACGCTGTAATTCTTATTTCCATCCGACTACCCCGCGGCAAGCCCTACCTTGCCGCGTAAATCACAACAATAAGGTGATGGTAATGGCAATAAAAACACGATTGAAGGTGATGATCTTTCTCCAGTTCTTTATCTGGGGCGCCTGGTTGGTGACGTTGGGATCCTACATGATCAACACCCTGCACTTCAGCGGGGCGCAGGTAGGCATGGTGTACAGTTCGAAGGGGCTCGCCGCGCTGATCATGCCAAGTCTGGCGGGGATCATTGCCGATCGCTGGATCAAGGCCAACCGTCTGTATGGCCTGTGTCATCTGCTGGGAGCGGTGGCGTTGTACTACGCTGCACAGGTCGATCAGCCGATGGTGATGTTCTGGGTCATGCTGTTTAACGCGATGGTCTATATGCCCACCATGGCGCTTTCCAACGCTATCTCTTACTTCTGTCTGGAAAAGCACGGTTTTGATACGGTCAAGGATTTCCCGCCGGTGCGGGTTTATGGCACCGTGGGCTTTATTCTGGCGATGTGGCTAATCAGCTTTAGCCGCATTGAATTGAGCAATATGCAACTGTATCTGGCTTCTGCGGTGTCGCTGCTGTTGGCAGTCTACTCCCTGACGCTGCCAAATTGCCCGACCAACAAGGTGAAGCGCTCGCAAAGCTGGGTCAGCATGTTGGGGCTGGATGCGTTTGTGCTGTTCAAGCAAAAGCGCATGGCGGTGTTCTTCCTGTTTGCCATGCTGCTGGGGGCGGCACTGCAAATCACCAATACCTTCGGCAACCCGTTCCTGCACGATTTCTCTCTTGACCCGCTGTATCAGGACAGCCTCAGCGTGCGCTATCCTTCGGTGCTGCTCTCCCTGTCGCAAATCTCTGAGGTGTTTTTCATCCTCACCATCCCGTTCTTCCTGCGGAGATATGGCATCAAGCAGGTGATGCTGATCAGCATGGCGGCCTGGACGTTGCGTTTCCTGTTCCTGGCCTACGGTACGCCTGCCGGGTTCGGCTTCCTACTGCTCTTGCTTTCAATGATCGTTTACGGTTGCGCGTTTGATTTCTTCAATATTTCCGGCGCCATCTTTGTGGAGAAAGAAACCGACCACCGCATTCGTGCCAGCGCTCAGGGGCTGTTTATGACCATGGTCAACGGTGCCGGGGCTTACGTTGGAGCCATTGCCAGCGGCGAGGTTGTGGACTTCTTTACCCACAACGGGGTGAAAGACTGGCAGAGTATCTGGCTGGTGTTTGCCGCCTATACGCTGGTGCTGGGGGTGATTTTTGCCTTGTCTTTCAACTACCAACATCGGCCGGAAGAGATGAACGGCGAGCTGCAGAAAGCGCATTAAAGGTAAACACAGGGGCTGAGTTCAGCCCCTGTGATATCAGGCAGGGAAACGCTGTTGCAGCTGTTGCCAGTCCGGTGCGCCAGCGGCACCACGGCTGGCCACCACACAGGCGGCTACGCGGTTGGCAAGATCGACGGCTTGCACCAGTGGCAGACCCGCGGAAAGCCCGGCTAGCAAACCTGCGCAGTGGGCATCCCCCGCACCGATGGTATCGACGACGTCAACCGGGTAAACGGGCACATGCTGCGGTTCATTGCGGCCATCACAGACCCAGGCACCGTCACGATCCAACCGGCAGATCAGGGTAATGTTATGCGCTGTGGCATAACGTTGTGCGGCGCTGACGGCGTCACCTTCCCCACACAAGATCGCGACTTCGTCACGATTGAGGGTGAGTAAGGTGTGGCTATCGCTAAGCATGGCGAAAAACTCTTCACCTAATTGATCGACGCGCGGGCCGGGATCCAGCAGCCGCCACTGATCGAACGGCAGGCGGGTAAGCCAGTCTCGCAGTGCTTCACCGGGTTCTCCCACCAGTTCATAGCCGTTGGCATACACCACCGTTTCCGGCGTTAGCGGTAGGGTAGCCAGCTGCGCCTTATTCCAATGGGCTTCACAACCGGTCACGGTAACAAAGGTACGTTCACCGTTGGGTTCCACCAATGCCAGACACCAGCCATTATCCATCTGACCATGGCGTAGCAGCACCGGCAGATCCAGCTCCTGCATGGCGGCTTCGATGGCCGCTCCCCAGTCTCCGTTGCCAACCGGCATACCGTTAATCACGGGAACATCCAGGCGGCGTAGCGCACGTGCTACGTTGAAGGCACAACCGCCAATCTGCCGCTCTTGCGGCTGCGCTTCGATATCTTCACCGCTGGCTGGCAGCTTTGGCAGTGTGAGTACTACATCACCCACGGCACCGCCTACCACCAGGATCGGTTTTACTGCGACAAACTCACTCATTGATGTCCTTTGTTACTTGCCAGATACAGGCCATAGGCAATCAGGCTGACCAGGAAGGAAACGAACAGCCCCAGGCTGGAATCAGCGAACAGACCTTTGGCTAATGGGCCATCGATAAACCCGGTTTTGGTCACCAGCAGCCCACACAAGGCGCCGAGGAACCAGCAGAATAATGGCACCTTACGTACGCCGCGGTTCTGGCCGTTCAGGCCGTACAGGGCATTACCGTCGTAACCATGATGACGGCGCACTTTAGCATAATCGAGAATGAAAATGGCTTCCCAGGCGGCAAGGAACACCCCGCAGAACACCAGGAAAGAGATGAATGGCCCCATAAAGTCGCCAGAGACAAACAGCACATAGATGGCGATGCCAAGGATCACCACGGCATCAATGGAGACCGCCAGCGACTGTTTCACCTTCACGCCTAGCGTTAGCAGGTTAAGGCTGGCGGAGTAGAGGCTGAGCACGGCAATGGTGACGATACCGGCTGTCGCGGCCAACAGATAAGGAATGGCCATCCATTTCGGCAGCACCGAGCCGATTAACGCAATCGGGTTGGCGGCGCTGGCCAGATCCGGCAGTTGTACCGAAAGCAGAATGCCGGTGAACATCAGCAGGATCAGGGGCAGGCAGGCCCCTCCTACCACGGCGGCGAAGATGCTTTTGTCTGAAGAGACTGGGCTTTGATAACGGCTGTAATCGGCTCCGGCGATGGCCCAACTGATACCTGTACCGGCGGCGATCACCGAAACGGCGGGCAGGAAGCCGGTCAACCAACTGCCGGAAGGCAGTGACAGCACTTTGCCCCATTCGGTGGTGAAGACGATATACAGCACCACAATCAGCGTCATGGTGCCGAATATCCGGCTGAACCAGCTCTGCATCCAGACTACCGTGTTCTGGCCCAGCAGGCTGACTACGATGGTCAAGCCGCCAAACAGCAACAGGCTGAAAGCGGTAAGGGAGTGGCTTTCACCCAGGCCAGCGGCCTGGAACAGGGCAGCCAGGGTAAGCGTGCCGGTAATGACGTTCACCGCTTCCCAACCCATCAGGTTGATCCAACTGAAGGTGGTGGGGGCGATGTTGCCCTTCAGGCCAAAAATCACCCGCGATAAGGTCAAAGTAGAGGTACGGCCACGTTTCCCGGCGAAGCTGGTGTAACCAACCAAAGCAAAACTGGCTACGCCGACCAATGCGGCCAGGATTGACTGGATAAAGGACAGGCCGAACGCGACGATAATCGCCCCGTAAACCACGCCGAGAATGCCGATGTTGGCGGCAGACCATATCCAGAACAGCTCGAGCGGTTTACCGGTCTGCTCGGCATCCGGTACGCGATCGATCCCCGTGCTTTCTACTTTCCATGTCTCACTGCGGTTGATTTCACTCATGGTGCGATTTATTCCTGTTTGCGCAGCCTGAGGAGAGCGGCCGCGTAGGGCTCAAAATCTATTTGATTGACGCTATTGATCGTGGCAATCCACTCCGCCGGAAAAGCGGCTACGCCGCGCAAGGCTCCGCAGATTGCCGTTGCCATGGCACCAATGGTATCGGTATCGCCACCCAGATTGGCTGCCAGGATCGCACAACGTTGTGGATCGGTGTCTGCCAGCTCAACCAGCGCCAATGCCATCGGGATCGACTCTATGGTGTCCATCCCGGCTCCGACGGTGTGGTAAAGCTCCGCTAATGCTTCACTATCCTGCCGATGGCCCAGGTTGGCAGTGAACTCCAGCGCCCAAACCAGACGGCGACTGAGCGAAGGGCTGAAGGTGGTGATTTGTTGCTGTTGCACCAGCTCCACATGTGCGGGCAGTTCTTGCTTGATGGTGGCCCATTCAGCGCCTTCGATAGCCCGGCTAACGGCCCAGGCAATGGCAAAAGCACCGGCCACGGCGATATCCGATTTGTGGGTCAGGCTGCAAGACTGCCGTACCGCTCCGATAAATGCAGGTAAATCGCCGCTTGGCAGCAGGCAGCCTAACGGAGCTACACGCATGGCTGCGCCATTGGTCACGCCGTTAGCGGCGATCTCTGCTACCGGCGTACCGGCGCGGAACGCCAGCAGCGCGGCTTTGGAGCTGGGGCCGAGGATGTTTTTCTCAAAGGCACCGATCCGTTCCGCCCACCGCATGATATGGTGAGCAATACGTTCCGGCTCGACCCGGCCCTCCGCGGCCAACAGCGCATCCATCAAGGCCACCGCCTGTTGGGTATCATCCGTGTATTCCCCGGCGATAAAGCCGTTTGCTGCACTATTTTCTGCCGGGCCTGGCAGGAAGCTGGTGATCCAACCAAAATAATCACCGACCTGTTGTAATGGCCACAGTTCTGACGGCATCCCCATCGCATCGCCCACGGCTTGCCCATAGAGCGCCCCAAGTATGGCGTGGTGAGGATTTTTTATATTTTTCATTTATATGGGTATTCCCTGGTGTTGGTGCATACCGATGTAAAACATCAGTTCTGCTAATGTTACCTGCAAAATGGATCCAATTAAAGTCCAATGCTTAAAAATGTGACTCCAATCTAAGTCCAATGCAAGCTTGCATGATGTTGTTATCCTGAATGTGACAAATATGGTAAAAAACGAGGCGGTTGAGAAATGCGAACAGATCAGAAGGCGGGCCTGATGAATGATTTTATTGCCTGGTTGCGTCAGCAGTTTTCACAGGCATCGGCGGCACCACGTTACATCCAACTGGCGAATACCCTTGAAATTGCCATCAAGCAGCATGTGCTGGGCGTTGGCGATTTTTTACCGCCGGAACGTATGCTGGCTGAAGCATTGGATTTGTCACGGGTTACCGTCAGTAAGGCGATGAGGCTGCTGGAGGAAAAAGCGCTGGTCTCTCGCCAGCAGGGCATAGGCACGCGAGTGGCAATGCACATCGGTTATTCCCTCAATCAGGATAACGGCTTTACCGCGCAGGTGTTGCGCAGTGGCAGCAGCGTCAGTAACCAATGGTTGTTGCGCACCCGCATGACAGCACCCATAGAGGTAGCCAAAGCGCTGGAACTGGCAAGCGACAGTATCGTGGCCAAGCTTCATCGCCTGCGGTTGGTGGATGGCAATCCGGTGTCGTTGGAAACCACCTATATTCCGACCCGTTTTCTGCCCGATCCCGAAGAGCTGGAACACTCGCTGTATGCCCTATGGAAGTCGCGAGGTATTGTGCCAGAGGGCAGGCATTTTTTATTGAAGGCGGTTGCCAGCAGTGACGAAAACGCCGGCTTGCTCAATGTGCAAAGTGGCACACCGCTGTTACGCATTGTCCAGACCAGCCGCAACGCCCAGGGCGAAGTGCTGGAGTTCTGCGAAACGCTGTGCCGCAGTGATGTGTACGAGTTTGAGGTCAAAAGCTGAGTAATCTGAGAAATAACCATGCTCTTTTGGCGGCGAGTGCGTATAATCGCCGCCCGGCGATAAATTAACCTGCACAAGAGCACCCGAATGAGCACTACCAGCCTGATCCAACCCGAACGTGAATTGTTCTCCTACGAGCCTTATTGGGCCGAATGTTTTGGCCCCGCGCCGTTTTTACCGATGTCGCGTGAGGAGATGGACCAATTGGGCTGGGATAGCTGCGATGTGATCGTGATCAGCGGGGACGCATACGTCGATCACCCAAGCTTTGGCATGGCGATTGTTGGCCGCATGCTGGAAGCTCAGGGCTTCCGCGTGGGGATCATTGCTCAGCCGGACTGGAGTAACAAAGAAGACTTTATGCGTTTGGGTAAACCGAACCTGTTCTTCGGCGTGACCGCTGGCAATATGGACTCGATGATCAACCGTTATACCGCCGATCGTAAGCTGCGTCATGACGATGCCTACACTGCCGGTAACGTGGGTGGCAAACGTCCGGATCGCGCCACGCTGGTCTATAGCCAACGCTGTAGGGAAGCCTATAAAGATGTGCCCGTCATTCTGGGCGGTATCGAAGCCAGCCTGCGTCGCATTGCCCATTATGATTACTGGTCGGATACCGTGCGCCGCTCGGTGCTGGTGGATTCCAAGGCCGATATGCTGATCTACGGCAACGGCGAACGCCCGCTGGTGGAGTTGGCGCATCGCCTGGCGGCGGGTGAAAAAATTCAGGATATCCACGATATCCGTAACACCGCAGTGATGCGTAAAGGGGCCATGCCGGGCTGGAGCGGGGTAGATTCTACTCGTCTGGACAAGCCGGGGCGTATCGAGCCAATCCCTAATCCTTACGGTGAAGATTTACCCTGTGCCGATGGCAGCACGCCAGAGCCAGAGGCCAAGCCGGTCACCGTGCGTGCCGCCAAGCCCAAGCCGTGGGAAAAAACCTACGTGCTGTTGCCTTCCTTCGAGAAGGTGAAGGCGGACAAGGTGCTGTATGCCCACACTTCACGCATCCTGCACCATGAAACCAACCCTGGCTGCGCCCGTGCGTTAATGCAAAAACATGGCGACCGCTACGTGTGGATCAACCCACCGGCGATCCCGCTCACCACACCGGAAATGGACAGCGTGTTTGCCCTGCCTTACCAGCGTGTGCCGCACCCATCTTATGGCGAAGAGCGTATCCCGGCCTACGACATGATCCGCTTCTCGGTGAATATCATGCGCGGCTGCTACGGTGGCTGTTCGTTCTGCTCAATCACCGAGCATGAAGGACGCATTATCCAGAGCCGTTCGGAAGATTCGATCGTGCGTGAAATCGAAGAGATCCGCGACAAGGTGCCAGGCTTTACCGGGGTGATCTCCGATCTGGGTGGCCCAACGGCCAACATGTATATGCTGCGCTGCACCAACCCGCGTGCCGAGCAAACCTGCCGCCGTGCCTCCTGTGTGTATCCGGAAATCTGTACCTATATGGATACCAACCATGAGCCGACCATCAAGCTTTACCGCCGCGCCCGTGAGCTGGAAGGGATCAAGAAGATCCTGATCGCCTCCGGGGTGCGTTACGATCTGGCCGTTGAAGATCCGCGCTATATCAAGGAGCTGGCGACCCATCACGTGGGTGGCTATCTGAAGATCGCACCTGAGCATACCGAAACCGGGCCATTGTCCAAGATGATGAAGCCGGGGATGGGCAGCTACGATCGCTTCAAGCAACTGTTCGATCAGTATTCCAAGCAGGCGGGTAAAGAGCAGTATCTGATCCCTTATTTCATTTCCTCGCATCCGGGCACCCGCGATGAGGATATGGTGAATCTGGCGCTGTGGCTGAAGAAAAACCGCTTCCGTCTCGATCAGGTACAGAACTTCTACCCGTCGCCAATGGCGAACTCCACCACCATGTATTACAGCGGCAAGAACCCGTTGGGTAAGGTGGGGTATAAGAGCGAAGACGTGTTTATTCCGAAGGGCGATCGCCAGCGCCGCCTGCATAAGGCGCTGTTGCGTTATCACGATCCGCTCAACTGGCCGCTGATCCGCACCGCGTTGGAAGAGATGGGAATGAAGCACCTGATTGGTGGTCGTCGCGAATGTCTGGTGCCAGCACCGAGCATTGACGAACAGCGCGAGGCCAAGCGCCTACAGCGGCATACCCGCCCGGCGTTGACCAAGCACACGGACATTACCCGCCAGCGCACGCCGTCCAACAAGCCATCGCGCAAGCCTATCCGCAACGGTAAGGCCTGATAGAGCAGGGAGCCCAAGTGGCTCCCTCGTACTAGCCCTCTCCCTGAGGGCATAGCTTTCTATACATCACTCTATACATCACTTAAAAACTTTCAATAGCCGCTGGATCCAGAATCGTGATTTATCCCCTTATGGGGATATACTTATCATTATCCCTTTGTGAGGATATTTATTCCTTTATCCTCATTAGAGGATATACTGATAATTATCCTTTAGTGCGGATACCTAGGAGGTCAGTGTGATGAGTCCACCAAAAATTTATAGCCCGGCCCAACTGGCAAACTATCTAAAACTAGTGCGGCAGAGAAACCATTGGACGCAAAGCGATCTTGCCGGTCGGATCGGTATTAAGCAGGCAACCATTTCCAACTTCGAAAACAACCCCGAAAAAACAACGCTAACTACGCTGTTTAAAATATTGCAATCACTTGAAATGTCTATGGTTGTATGCGAAAAAAATGATATGACAGCCGTCTGTGATAAGGAAAATCAACAGGAGCTTGACTGGTAATGGCAACGCTTATTACGTGGATGAACAACGAACTAGTCGGTGAGTTGACGAAGCAGACAACCGGTGCGCATACGTTCAGATATGATGATAGTTGGATGCGCAATCCGCGCGCTAGGCCTCTTTCTCTATCTCTGCCTTTAGAGGTAGGCAACATCACATCTGATGCGGTGATTAACTACTTTGATAACCTGTTGCCGGACAGCCCAAAGGTTCGGGAGCGAATTGTTAAAAGGTATCACGCCAAATCGACACAACCCTTTGATCTTCTTGCCGAGATAGGGAGAGATAGTGTGGGAGCTGTGACGTTACTTCCGCCAGGGAAAACTGTCACCGAACTGACATTAACATGGCAGCCACTGGATAAAATCCGACTGGAAACGTTACTCACCGCATACCAATCAGATATTCCGCTTGGCATGATTAATGAAGAAGACGATTTCAGAATATCGGTTGCAGGTGCCCAGGAAAAGACGGCGCTGCTGAAGATTAATGAGGATTGGTGTCTCCCGAGTGGAATGACGCCAACTACCCACATCATTAAGCTGCCGATAGGCGAAATAAAACAGCCTAATGCCACGCTGGATCTGCGTGAGAGTGTTGATAATGAATATTTATGTCTGGCATTAGCACGTGAACTTGGATTTGCTGTGCCTGATACCGAGATCATCAGGACTGAGACCATCAGGGCTCTGGCAGTTGAACGGTTTGATCGTCGCTGGGTGAAGAACAGAACCGAGTTGCTTCGCTTGCCGCAAGAAGATCTCTGCCAAGTTTTCGGTCTGCCCTCATCAGTGAAGTATGAATCAGACGGGGGGCCAGGAATTGCCAAGATCATGGATTTTTTGCTTGGTTCCAGCACCGCGTTAAAAGACCGATATGACTTTATGAAATTTCAGGTTTTTCAATGGCTGCTTGGTGCAACGGATGGGCATGCGAAAAATTTCTCCATTTTTATTCAGGCAGGCGGTAGCTTTAGATTAACTCCCTTCTACGACATTATTTCTGCCTTTCCCGTGCTCGGTGGGCAAGGTTTACATATGAGCGATCTTAAGTTGGCAATGAGCCTGAAAGCCAGCAAGGGAAGGAAAAACGAGATTGGCAAGATCTATCCCCGTCACTTTGTGGCGACAGCAAAGGAGGTGAATTTCCCCGCAGAGCAAATGATGGAGATCCTGCATTATTTCGCGGAGAACGTTCCGAGAGCCATCGATGCGGTAACAAAAACTTTACCTGGCGATTTTTCAACCCATGTCTACCGCTCCATCGTGTCAAATTTGCAGAAATTCCACGGTAGGTTATCAGGGATAGCCTGAGTATTCTGGCTACAAACGGTTATACGCCGCCTCGACCTTCAGCATATAACGCGGTGCCTGCGGTGAGGGATGGTACTGGCGCACATGCCAGTGAAAGGCTTCCGGTGACAGGCTGTTGATCATTCTGATGGCTTTTTGGCGATCGCTGGAGAAGGTACGTAGCAAGGCTCCTGCGCCGTTGGCATAGGCCACCTCAGTGGCATAGCGGCGGGTCACCGGATCGTCAATCCACTTCAGTTGCTGCTGTTGCAGCGCCCCGATATAGGCCGCCCCCAGATCGATATTGGTTTCTGGATCCAACAGATCGTCATCATCCGGGCAGCCGCGTTTGCCTTTAAAACGGTAGGCATCACAACCGGCGGTATTCGCCTTGAGCTGCATCAGGCCGATGGCGTTGGAGGGGCTGACAGCTTTTGGGTTAAAGCCAGACTCTACCTGGATAATGGCGGCGATCAGTTTTTCATCAACATCATACTCGTCGGCCGCGTCTTCGATTTCATCGTCATAGGCGTGAGGATCGTGGCTGGTACGTTGGTGCTTGCTGGAACAGCCCGCCAGCACCAACAGCATTAACACCATGGTCAGGCGCGGCAAAGATGAGAAAGAGAAAGTCATGAAACTCCAAGCTGCTGTGATCGGATCGCTGCGCCATATCATAGCGCCAGCGACCGATAAGATCTTGGGTTAAAAGCCAATTAACGCGATCATAACCTGAGGCTACCAACAATAAGGCAACGGGGCCGACAGTGCGGCCCCGTTATGTTTACAGAGAGTCCGGATCTGGCCCCAGGCGGTTGCCGATATCCAGCTTGGTGATTTCGCCCAGTTCGTCCTTATCCAGTTTGAAATCAAACACCTCAAAGTTTTCGCGAATGCGTGCTGGCGTAACCGATTTCGGGATCACGATCAGGCCGCTGTCCAGATGCCAGCGCACGACGATCTGTGCAGGCGTCTTGTTGTACTTCTCCGCCAGCTTCTTGATCAGGGGTTGATCAAAGACGCCTTCACCCCCTTGCGCCAACGGGCTCCAGGATTCGGTGGCGATATGGTGGGTGGCATTCCAGGCGCGCAGCTGGCGCTGTTGCAGCAGCGGGTGCAGTTCTATCTGGTTGATCACCGGCGCGACGCTGGTTTCATCCAGCAGGCGTTGTAGATGTGGCGTGTGGAAGTTACAGACGCCGATGCTTTTCACCAGCCCTTGCTCACGCAGTTTGATCAAGCCGCGCCAGGCTTCGACATACCGATCCTGTGCCGGTTTCGGCCAGTGGATCAGGTAGAGATCGACGTAATCCAGCTTCAGCTTTTTCAGGCTGGTTTCCAGCGCTGCCTGCGGATTGCCCTGATCGTCGTTCCACAGCTTGGTGGTGATAAATAGCTCTTCACGTGGGATCGAGGTAGCTTGCAGCGCGGCACCCACCCCTTCCTCGTTTTTGTAAATCGCGGCGGTATCGATGGAGCGATAGCCGACTTCCAGCGCCTTGGTGACGGCCTGCGTGGTTTCTTCAATGCTGGCTTGCCATACGCCGAGTCCCAACTGCGGCATCAGATTACCATCGTGGAGTTTGATGATGGGTTGCATGCGCTATCTCCTTATGACTGCTTTCAGGCCAAAGCCTGCTTACATGAATTTTAGTTCGCCACCTCAGCGCTTGCCGAGTTTGCGACCTCAAGCGTGCATATCCAGTACGATACGGTAACGGGCCTTGCCCGCTTCCAGATGCGCGATGGCATCGTTGACCTTGCTCAGTGGGAAATGCTCCACCTGCGGCTCAATGCCATGCCGGGCGCAGAACGCCAGCATGTCGGCAAGGCGTGAAGGAGCACCGGTAGGTGAAGCGGAAAGTTCAGCCTGTTTGCTGATAAACGAAAACACCTGAACCGGCACTGGGTCAGGGATCGCGCCAACGAAGTGCAGGCGGCCTTTCGGGGCCAGGGTGCCGATGAAGGCGTCCCAATCTAAAGAGGCGCTGGCGGTGACCAGAATAAAGTCGAGTTGATTGGCAATGGCCTGTAATGCGGCACTGTCATTGCTGGCCACTACGCGGTGAGCTCCCAACGAAAGCGCTTCGTCACGTTTGCTGTTGGACGAGGTGAAGGCGGTGACTTCACTGCCCCAGGCATGCATAAAGCGGATCGCCATGTGGCCCAGGCCGCCAATACCGACCACGCCAACGCGCTGTGTCGGGCGGACATCGTATTGCAATAGTGGGTTGAACACTGTGATCCCACCGCAGAACAGCGGCCCGGCGCTGGTCACGTCAACGCCTTCCGGCAATGGGATCGCCCAGGCCCAGTGGCTGCGGATGCGATCGGCAAAACCACCGTGACGACCAATAATGGTAGGTTGTACCTCGTTGCACAGATGCTGATCCCCAGACATACAGGGGTGACAGTGCATACAGCTGCCGCGATTCCAGCCAACGCCTACCACCTGGCCAACCTTCAGCCCTTTGTTCTGCGCATGGGCACCCAGCTTGGTGACTTTTCCCACCACCTCATGGCCGGGCACGAACGGGTAGTGGGTCATGCCCCATTCATTGTTCAGCATGGAGAGGTCGGAGTGGCAGACGCCACAGTAATCGATAGCAACTTCAATTTCATCGTCGCCTAATGCACCGGCGTCGAAGGTAAAAGGTTCAAGCGGCTGTCCCTTGCCCGGCGCGGCCCAGGCACGAATGCTATTGTCAGATACGGAGCTGGATTGGTTCGCCATAAAATTCTCCCATGGGTTAACGAGACGATGTTATGCGACGCGATCGAAAGCGCGGACAAGGCGCACAACCGTGCCCGATGATCGGTCGGGCACGGTAAGTAGAAACTAAAGCCTAGCAGGAAACTGTGATGTTGCGATGAAATCGTGTGCCAGCAATTAGCGTGCCGCTTGATAAATGCGTTGGCTGACTTCCAGCGTAATGTCCCCATGCTCGCCCAGTGCGGTCATGCCGTGCTGGTGCAATTTGTCGAGCAGCGCAGGAATGGAGCTACCGTCGAGTTGATAATCAGACAGGCGGGTTGGCACGCCCATTTGCTCAAAGAAGGCACGGGTGGCGGTAATCGCGCCGTCGATACGGCTTTCTTCGGAACCCTCACGCAGGCCCCAGACGCGATCGGCGTACTGCAGCAGTTTTTCGCGTTTCTGGGCTTTTTTCTCTACCAGCAAGGCAGGCAGGACGACGGCCAGGGTTTGCGCATGATCCAGGCCGTGCATGGCGGTCAGTTCATGGCCGAGCATATGCGTTGCCCAGTCTTGCGGCACACCGGCACCGATCAGGCCGTTCAGCGCCATGGTGGCACTCCACATCACGTTGGCACGTACCGCATAGTTTTCCGGTTCGGCCAGCGCACGTGGGCCATCTTCGAGCAACGTTAACAGCAGGCCTTCGGCAAAGCGATCCTGCACCTTGGCATCGACCGGGTAAGTCAGGTACTGCTCAATGGTGTGGACAAAGGCGTCCACTATGCCGTTGGCGATTTGGCGTGGAGGCAACGAATAGGTCACCACCGGATCGAGCACGGCGAACAGAGGCTGCACCAGCGGGGAGAAGAAGTGCTGTTTGTCGCCGCTGCTTTTACGGGTGATCACCGCGCCGCTGTTGGACTCGGAGCCGGTCGCTGGCAAGGTCAGCACACAGCCCATCGGTACTGCGCTGACGATCTCGCTGCCCACGGTTTTCAGGATATGCCAAGGATCGCGATCGGCCTGGTAGTCGGCCGCCGCCGCGATGAATTTGGTGCCATCAACCACCGAGCCGCCGCCGACCGCCAGCAGGAAGTCGATCTTTTCTGCCCGCACGATTTCTACCGCTTTCATCAGGGTTTCATAAGTCGGGTTAGGCTCGATACCGGAGAACTCCTGCACGTTACGGCCAGCCAGCGCAGCATAGACCTGATCCAGCACGCCGTTGTTCTTCACGCTGCCACCGCCGTAGGTGATCAGGATGCGGGCGTCTGCCGGGATTTGTTTGCCTAATTCGGCAATCTGGCCTTTACCGAACAGGATTTTGGTTGGGGTATGGAGGATGAAGTTTTGCATTATCGTATTCTCTTTTCGTGTCAGGGAAGCGCCAGCGGCGCAAAATAACTGGAGTCTATTGTCGGTAACCTGGCCCGATCGCACAATGCACATTCCTGTCGGTGTCTTGCCTATTTCTACACTACACTGTAGAAAATGCATGTTTATGGTTATTATCCGTGTCGAATTATTCAGGCGATTAGAGGGGCTTGCTGATGGAGAACGTTGAACTACGTAGCCGTATGGCGCGCCAGGCGATGCGCTTTGCCGCCGCCAAAGGCTATAGCCCAACGCCCGTACCTATGGTGAAGGTGTTGTATAGCGATGAGTATTACCCGCGTCAGCCGGTGATGTATGAGCCTGGCATCGTCATCATCTTTCAGGGCCACAAGGTGGGCTACTGTGGCAGCAAGGTGTTTCAGTACGATCCGCGCAATTACCTGCTGATGACGGTATCACTACCGTTTGAGTGTGAAACCTTTGCCAGCCCGGAACAGCCGCTGGTGGGGCTGGCGGTCAATATTGACACCCAGATGCTACAGGATCTGCTGATCGATATCGGTGATGATGATTATCTGATGCAACCCAGGGGGGAAAGTTGCGGCGTTAACCTCTCAGTGCTTAGCGATGAAATGTTATGCGCCACCGAACGCCTGTTGGACGTGATGGAGAAACCGCTGGATGCTCGGGTGCTGGGGCCACAGATCGTGCGTGAGCTGCTTTATTACGTGCTGCGTGGCAGTTGCGGTGCTTCGTTGCAGGAACTGGTTAACCGGCATACCCATTTCAGCCAGATCGCCAAGGCGTTACGGCGGATTGAGAATCAATATGCCGAGAACCTCAACGTCGAACAGTTGGCGTACGAAGTGAACATGAGCGTGTCGGCGTTTCACCATAACTTCAAGGCGGTGACCAACACCTCGCCGCTGCAGTATGTGAAGTCGTATCGCCTGCACAAGGCGCGTTTGCTGATGGTGCATGACGGCCTGAAGGCCAGCACGGCGGCGATCCGCGTGGGCTACGAGAGTGCTTCGCAGTTCAGCCGCGAGTTTAAGCGGCTGTTTGGCATTACGCCGAGCGATGAGATCGCCCGGCTGCGGGACAATAGCGCCATCATGCAAGGTTAACGCGTCAGTACGATTTTGCCGAACGGGCCGCGATCGAGGTGATCGAGCGCCGCGGGTAGCTGATCGAAACGGTAACGCTGGTCGATGACAGGCTTGATGCCGTTGGCGTCGACGGCGCGTACCAAATCTTCCAATGCGCGGCGGTGGCCTACACCGATGCCCTGGATCTGCGGCGATTTCAGCAGCAATAGGCTAGCTGGAATGGCAATATCAAAACCCTCCAGCACGCCAATGACCGAGATACGGCCATGTATCGCCACGGCGCGTAGTGAATTGGCCAGATTGCTGCCGCCAACGGTTTCGACAATATGATCGATACCGCGATCTTGAGTCAGTTGATAGATCGACTCCACCCAATCCTCTCCCAGGCGGTGAATGCCGTGATCGGCCCCTAACGCCTTGGCACGTAGCAGCTTCTCTTCGCTGCCGGAGGTGACAAAGACCTGTGCTCCGTGGGCTTTGGCAATCTGTAGCGCGAATAAGGCAACGCCACCGGTGCCTTGTACCAATACCGATTCCCCGGCACGCAAATGCCCGCGTTCTACCAAGGCAAACCAGGCCGTCAGCCCAGCGCAGGGTAAGGTACTGGCTTCGGCATCGTCTAGCGTGCCGGGAGCTGCGCTCAGCCAGTTTTCATCGACCACCACGTATTCGGCCAGCATCCCTTGATAGGTACCGCCTGATGCACGATAAGGCGGAATGCGGGCATCACCGTCAGGTTTACCGTCGATCCAGTCTGGGCTAAAGGTAGAGATCACCCGATCGCCAGGGCGAAAACGCGTGCTGCCGCCTCCCACCGCGTCTACCACGCCAGCCATATCCGAGGCTGGGGTAAACGGCAGCGGCAGATCCAACGGCATGGTGCCTTCTATCACCATTTTATCGCGGTAATTCAGCGCCACGGCGTTCACTTTCACCCGAATCTGATGTGGGCCGGGCTGTGGAATGGCGCTCTCGGTTAATTGCAGATGTTCACGCCCTACGGCGTTCATCGTCCAGCGTTGCATGGTTTCGGTCATGAGGTGCTCCTGATGGGTTGAAGATATTCACAGATAATAGCGTTGATTTAAAATCACCAGTGGCGATAAAATTTCACAAGATTGTTTCCTAAAAGGCTACAAGTGATGAGTGACCGATTAAGCGGCATTTCGGTATTGGTCAGCGTGGTGGAGGCGGGCAGTTTTGCGCTGGCGGCCAACAGGTTGCATCTCTCCCGCTCGGCGGTGGGCAAAACTATCGCCCGGTTGGAGCAACGGTTGGGCGTACGCCTGTTTCACCGCACCACCCGCAGCCTGAACCTGACTGACGATGGCGCGCTGTTCTATGAGCGTTGTTTACGGGCGTTGGAAGAGATCCGCGTCGCAGAGAACCTGCTGGAAAGCGGTAAGCGGCAGGTCAGTGGCCGGTTACGGGTCTCGATGCCAGTGCTGATTGGCCGCCTGTGTATCGCGCCGGTGCTTACCGCATTGTCGCGTGAGCATCCAGGATTGGAACTCGATCTGTCATTCAGCGATCGGGTGGTGGATTTGGTCGAGGAAGGATTCGATCTTGCGGTGCGTAACGGCCCATTGCCGGACAGCGCCGGGTTGGTGGCGAGAAGGCTAGGGGATAACCGCATGACCCTGTGTGCCTCGCCGGATTATCTGGCTCGCTGTAGTACGCCAGGAAGCGTTGAGGAACTACCTCTGCACGATGCCATCGCTTATCGCCACGCCGCAATGACACGTAGCTGGTTGATCCCGCAGGCAGACGGAACAACGCGAGAAGTGATGCCGAAGCCCCGCTTGTTGATGGACGATCTGCAGGCGATTGCCGACGCGGCGGTGGCCGGGTTTGGCATCGCCTGGCTACCATGTTGGTTAATCCGTGATGCCTTGCAAGAAGGCCGATTGCAGCAGGTGTTGGGGGACGTACCGGGGAAAGATTTTGAGGTGCATGCCGTCTGGCCGCTCACGCCACATTTACCCTTGAAAGTACGGCTGGCGGTGGATGCGCTGGTCAGCCACCTGCCCGCCAGGATGACGCTATAGTCGCGCCACCCGGTTCAGGAGGCGCGTTTTTTCCGCCAAACGACCAGCATCACGCCCAGCAGCCCAACGACCAACAGCACCATTGGCAGGATCATCAGCCCCGCCATCACCTGATCTTCGTGGCGTTTAACCAGCGGGATTTGGCTAAAGGCATAGCCCAGCGTGACCACCGAACTTACCCACAGCAAGCCGCTGAGCCAGTTAAAAATTTGAAAACGGGCACTATTGAGGCCCGAGATACCGGCCATGGTAGGCAACAGGGTGCGTACAAACGCCAGGAAACGGCCAATCAGCAGAGCGACCAGGCCGTGGCGGTTAAACAGCATGTACGCGCGTTGGTGGTATTGGGCCGGTAGCTGTAACAACCAGCCTTTCACCACCGAGGTATGGCCAAGCCATCGCCCTTGCAGATAGCTGAGCCAACAGCCAAGGCTGGCGGCGACCGTCAGAATAATCAGCGTGGGGATAAAGTTCATCACGCCTTTGGCGATCAAGGCACCGGCCAACAGCAGTAAGCTATCTCCAGGCAGGAAGGAGGCGGGCAACAAACCGTTTTCCAAAAACAAGGTGGTAAAAAGGACGGCATAAACCACCCAAATCACGCTGGGATCGGCAAGTGCAGTAAAGTCTTGCGTCCACAGTGCGTGAACAATCTCTCTTAATACATCCATTCTTTATCCTGGGGTGCCTGGGCTGACTTTCTATAGGCTACCGTGCTGTTATAGCCATGCTCGCCGGTAAATTTAGGCCACACACGGCAGTGAGGCCCTAGAGCACCATGTAGTGTACCGCTATTAGCTTAAGCGGACATTAAACAGAGCATGGAAAATGTGGCAAAGGCTGTAAAACTCGGAAAAAGTATAGGCGACCGTCGGTATGGCCAAGTAAAAACGCCGTAAAACCTCCTGCCTTACTGTGTGATTTTATGGCCTGTTGGGGTAAAAATCAGCAGTTTGAGTGATGGTTTTGTTAGCATCATGGGTAGGTAATGTTATGCCAGACGACGCGCAAACCCTGATAGTGACTGGGGTTGTATCATTTTTTGCTCATCGATGCGTAATTCTTCAAATAATAATGATAACTACTATCAATCCCTGATTGGTTTGATATGATCGCACGCTGAATTCTTCCTTAAATGTTGAAATGGGTGGAGGCACAGCGTGAAAACGGCTGGCAAAATGACAAATCTAAGTGCTCAGGGCGCAGGCCGTGGGCAATGGGGCGCATTAGGGCGCAGTGTGATCGCCTCACTGGTATTGGTAGTGGGGTTGGTGGGCAACGCTCAGGCGGCTCCGGCTACTGCACCAGCCGTTGCGCAAAGCGTTGCTGCGGCGACGACACCGGCCGCACCAGCAGCAGTAACTCCAGTGGTGGGTACCCCGGAGAATATCGCCCCGGTTAATCCTGAACCGACCATCCAACCGCCCGAAACGCGTGGCATGGACCTTTCCGTCTGGGGCATGTATCAACACGCTGATATCGTGGTGAAAATCGTGATGATTGGCCTGGTGCTGGCGTCTATCGTCACCTGGACCATTCTGTTTGCCAAAGGCAGTGAGCTGTTTCGTTCCAAGCGCCGTCTGCGTCGTGAGCAGTTGGCACTGGCCGACGTGCGTTCGCTGGACGATGCCTCCGAACTGGCGCAAAGCTTCTCGCAAGAGAGCATCAGTGCGGTACTGCTGCAAGATGCGCAGAACGAACTGGAGTTGTCGGCGGCCTCTAATGACAACAACGGCATTAAAGAGCGTACCGGTTTCCGTCTGGAACGCCGCGTAGCGGCCTACGGGCGTCAGTTGGGGCGCGGCAATGGCTTCCTGGCCACCATCGGTGCCATTTCACCGTTTGTCGGCCTGTTCGGCACCGTATGGGGCATCATGAACAGCTTTATCGGCATTGCCCATTCGCAAACCACCAACCTGGCGGTCGTTGCCCCGGGCATTGCGGAAGCCCTGTTGGCCACCGCTCTTGGTCTGGTTGCGGCCATCCCGGCGGTAGTGATCTACAACATTTTTGCTCGCGTTATTGGCGGCCACCGTGCTCAGGTGGGTGATGTGGCGGCACAGGTGCTGCTGCTGTTGGGCCGCGATCTGGATCTGGCGGCCTCGGCCGATGCCAAACGTTCGCAGCATGCGCACCAGCTGCGGGTGGGGTGAGTTATGGCGATGCGCTTAAATGAAGATCTGGACGACAGCGGCGAACTGCATGAAATCAACGTGACGCCGTTTATCGACGTCATGCTGGTGCTGTTGATCATCTTTATGGTGGCTGCGCCGCTGGCAACGGTAGATATTCGTGTCGATCTGCCCGCTTCTTCCGCTAAACCGCAGCCGCGTCCGGAAAAACCGGTGTTCCTGTCGGTGAAGGCAGACAAGCAGCTGTACGTGGGTGATGAGCCGGTGACGGCGGAACAACTGACGTCGGTGCTGGATCAACGTACGCAGGCGAATAAAGAAACCACCATCTTCTTCCAGGCGGACAAGACCGTAGATTATGAAACGCTGATGAGCGTGATGGATACGCTACGCAAAGCCGGCTACCTGAAAGTAGGGCTGGTGGGTATGGAAGGCGTGGCCAAGTAATCCACCCGGCCATTTCCTCTTCTTCGGGTTGTCTAACTCGAAGAAGAGGGCGCTATTTAGCCACGTGCATGTGCCGCAGCGCGGGTGATTTGCTCATCGGTGGGGCGCACGCCGGTGTACAACACAAACTGTTCCAATGCCTGTAGAGCGATCACTTCGGCTCCAGTTACTACCTGCAAACCCTGTTCACGGGCATGGCGGATCAGCGGGGTTTCTGCCGGTAAAGCCACCACGTCGAAGGCGATCTTGGCAGCCTTGATGGTGGCCGGTTCAAAGGACAACTGCTCGGCTTCGCTTCCGCCCGCCATGCCGATTGGCGTGACGTTAATCACCATCTCAACCTGTAAATCTCCGACCTCTGGTTGCCACTGATAGCCATACTGTGCTGCCAGCGCCTGGCCCGTCTGTGGGTTGCGCGCAATGATATAACCCTTCTTGAACCCGGCATCGCGCAGGGCGGCGGTCACCGCTTTGGCCATACCGCCGCTGCCACGCAGGGCAAACGAGGTGGCAGGGGGGATCTGGTATTTCGCCAGCAGTTTGGCGATGGCGATATAGTCGGTGTTATAGGCCCGCAAGAAGCCGTCGTCGTTGACGATGGTATTGACCGACTCAATCGCCGTGGCAGATGCATCCAGCTCATCAAGGAACGGAATACAGCTTTCCTTGAACGGCATGGAAACCGCACAACCGCGAATGCCCAAAGCGCGCACGCCGCCGACCGCTGCCTGAATATCTTTGGTAGTGAATGCCTTATAGATGTAGTTCAGATCCAGTTCCTGATACAGATAGTTGTGGAAACGGGTGCCGAAATTACCTGGCCGACCGGCCAGTGACATACACAGCTGAGTATCTTTGTTGATTTCACGACTCATGACGGCCCTTAGCTCATTGAAAGAAATGTCCCCACTGGCTGACAAGCACCCGGCGGGGATAATCGGTTCAGCTTACGTCAAAAGGCAGGTTATCCAGTACAAAACATTTTCCCCTTACCCCATTTTCGGGTAGACCCCTGGCCCGATAGGCAGCCCCAGCACGTACCACACCACCAGCAGCAGAGTCCAGACGGCGAAGAACACCAGCGGATAGGGCATGATCAGCACGTAGTAGGTGCCGAGTTTGGCGTTTTTCAGGTAGCGTTGCAGAAAACCAAGGAATAACGGCAGGAATGGCGACATCGGTGCCAGCGGCAGCACGGATGAATCGGCGATGCGGAAGATCATCTGGGCGAAGGCCGGGTGAAAGCCCAACAGCATAAACATTGGCACGAAGATCGGTGCCAGGATCGACCAGATGGCGGAGCCGCTGGCAATAAACATGCAGAGGAAAGCAGACAGGAACATCAGACCGAGGAACGCCGGTGCGCCGCTCATTCCGGCCGCCTCCAGCAGATCCGTCAGGCCGATGGCCATAAACTTGCCCATGTTGCTCCAGTTGAAGAACGCCACAAACTGCGACAGCGGGAACACCATGACGATAAAGCCCGCCATATTCTTCATCGGCTCGACTAGCTGGTTGGGGATATCGTCCGGGCGTCGGATGGTCTTGGTGACGACGCCGTAAGTGATGGCGACGGTGAAGAAGAACAGGATGATGATCGGCACAATGCCTTTAATAAAGGGGGAAGGGATCACCGAGCCGGTTTGTGGATCGCGCAGTGGGGCACCTTCCGGCACTACCAGCGCGGCCATCACGGCGATAAACACCAGCGCGGCAATACCGCTCATCATCAGGCCACGGTTTTGTAATGGGGTGAGTACCTCGAGCTTGTCTCCGGCGGTGCCTTGCCATTTTGGCAGCCGTGGCTCAATGTACTTATCCGTTAGTAACGCGCCGGTAATGGTCAACACGATCACCGAGGTGGCCATAAAGTACCAGTTGTCGATCACGCTGACGTGGATCGCGCCATCAACCGCTTTGGCCGCTTCGGTACTGATACCGGAAAGCAGCACGTCGGTGGTGACAATCAGCAGGTTGGCGGTAAAACCCGAGCCGACACCGGCGATCGCCGCTAGTAGTCCGGCAATGGGGTTACGCCCGACAGCCAGAAAGATCAACGCCCCCAGCGGTGGCATCACCACCAGTGCGGCATCGGAGGAGATATGGCTGAAGAAGGCGATAAACAGCACCATATAGCTGGCATAGCCAGCGCTGACGTGCGAGGCCATTTTGTACATCAGTGCCTGCAACAGGCCGACCTTTTCCGCCAGACCGGCACCGATCACCAGCGCCAGGATCGCCCCCAATGGCGCAAAGCCGCTGAAGTTGTGGATGATGTTGGGGAGGATCCACTGTATTCCCTCTACGCTCAGCAGATTCTTTACCTGGATCATTTCCCCGCTAGCCGGGTTTTTCACCGCCAGACCTAACCAGGAAATGAGCGCGGTGGCGAGCATTAACACCGCGATTAAATACACAAATAACAGGAAGGGGTTGGGAATTTTATTGCCGATGCGTTCTACCCAGTACAAAATACGCCCGGGGCTTTTATTGGCGGATGAAGCTATCTCACTCATGATGTTACCCTCTTGTCCGTAATCAGATTTTTATAGTTTTATGGATCGCTATGGGGTTCTGGCTCGGAACGGGAACCAGAACGGCCGGGATTTACTTCAATGGGGAAGGTTTCACTCCCGCAGGGATGGGGCATTGATACGGCTGTTCGGCACGTTGTTGACGAAATTCCTCGCGGCAAGCGTTCAGCAAGGTGTTATCGCTCAGTAAGGCGACGGCGGTAGCGGCCATCACTTTACCTGCCAGGCACATGCCCTTGTGGGCTATCGAGGTGCGGCCCTGGGCGACCAACTGCCAGGTATGCAGAGGTGTGCCAAGCGCAAAGCAGGGGCTGAAGCACTGGGCCGTCGGTGTGACCCAACTGACGTCGCCGACATCGGTAGAGCCGTACAGGATTTCTTGTGACTCCACGTAGGGAGCGACCTCGTCCATCAGCACCTTGTCACCCAACTGCCGTACCCATTCCTGCCCGGCGTCCCCGCCGGTACGTGAAATGTTCAGCTTGGCATTGCGCAGGTCGTCCCTGCTGAGTGTTTGGCGGATCTCCGTGGCAAAACGCCGCTCTTCGTCGCTGTAATCCGGCAAACCGAAATCGCACACGTACTGATACATCGCCTTTTCCAGGCGGCGATTGGGGACGTAGTTGGAGCAGGCTTTTTCAAAGTGCACCGTCATCTGGGTGTCGGTCATCAGCGCCGCGCCTTTGGCAACGTTGACCAGGCGTTGGTAAATATCCTGCACCTGATCGAGCTGTGGAGCGCGCACCAGGTATAGCACTTCGGCATCGGCCTGCACCACGTTGGGGGAGCTGCCGCCGGTATTGGTGACGGCATAATGCAGCCGGGCTTCCTGCACGATATGTTCACGCAGGAAGTTGGCTCCGGTGTTCATCAGTGTCACGGCATCCAGCGCGCTGCGGCCGAGATGTGGCGAGTTGGCAGCGTGAGCGGCGATCCCCTTGAAACGGAATGCGGCCTGAATATTGGCGAGGCTGCTGGTGTTGAACATACCGCTGAAGCCTTCTGGGTGCCAGGTGAGGGCGGCATCCACATCGGCGAACAACCCTTCGCGCACCATAAAGGTTTTACCAGAGCCACCTTCTTCCCCCGGGCAGCCGTAAAAGCGTACCGTGCCGGTTAACTGTTGCTGTTCCATCCAGGCTTTAACCGCAAAGGCTCCGGCCAGTGCGGCGGTGCCGAGCAGGTTATGCCCGCAGCCATGACCATTGCCGTTTTCCACCAGCGGGGCCGGGGTGGCACAGCCCGCGTGCTGGCTTAGACCGGCCAGTGCATCGTATTCGCCCAATAAGGCGATCACCGGATGGCCGTTACCGAAGCTGGCGATAAACGCCGTTTCGATGCCGCCGACGCCGCGTTCAACCTGAAAGCCCTCCTGCTCCAGCGCGTTCGCCAGTAGCTCGGCGGAATAGGTTTCGGTAAAGCGGGTTTCCGGATGATCCCAGATCTCATCGCTTAGGGTACTGAAACGGGCCTGGTGGCTATCGATGTATTGGTGGATAAAAGAGACCAGTTCGGGCTGTTTCATGCTGCGCTCCCAAAAGTCGGTAGGTTCAGTGCCAGGGTGGCCAGCGTTTTTACCGCCACCGTGAGTATCTGTTCGTCAAAATCAAATTTCTCGTTGTGATGCCCGGCGCTGAGTTCGCAGCCGAAGATCACATAGGTTGCTTGTCCGCCGTGAGATTTCACCCGTTCCATCATGTAGGTGGCATCCTCTGACCCAGCCGCCTGCTCACGGCGATCGACCACCGAATCAAGCTCGCTGATGTTGAGCGCCTGGCGATGGACGTAATCCACCCAAGGTTGCGTTGGCTGGCTGCTTTGCGCCGCGCCCATCAGGGTGATGTCGTATTCCACTCCCTGCATAGTGGCGGCCCCTTGGATGACGTTGAGCGCCTGTTGGTAGACAAATTCGTTGATCTCATTGGTCGCGCCGCGCGTCTCGACCTTCATAAAGGCACGGTCTGCGATGACGTTACGGCCAGTGCCTGCCTGCAACACGCCAACGTTAATACGTGAGCTGCCTTCGCTGTGGCGGGGGATGGCATACAACCCTATGCTGGCCTGAGCCGCCGCCAGCAGGGCATTGCGGCCATCCTCCGGTTTGGCACCGGCATGGGAGGCCATGCCACGGAAAGTGACGTCCAGCTTGGTGGTGGCCATAAAGCTGTTGCTGCCGCACACCAGTTCTCCGGCCGGTACGCCGGTGCCGATATGCACGGCGGTAAAGAAATCGACGTCATCCACCACGCCGGCTTCCACCATCGATTTGGCCCCGCGGGTACCTTCCTCGGCCGGTTGGAAGATCAGCTTGATGCGGCCATGCAGCTGTGGCTCCAGGCTCTTGAATACCCGCGCCAACCCCAGGCCAATGGTGGTATGTCCATCGTGCCCACAGGCGTGCATCATGCCGCTATTGCAGGAGGCGAAGCCTTCACGGAATGGCAGATGGTCGGGATGCAGCAGTTCGTTGAGATCGAGCGCGTCCATATCGACGCGAAAAGCGATGGTGGGACCAGGGCGGCCGGTGTCCAGCGTGGCGACAATGCCGGTAAAACCGCCGGAAAAGAAGGGCAGCCACTTCGCCAGGGCACCCTGTTCGAGAGCGCGTTGCTCTTGCGCCGCCAGGATTTGTGCAGAGGGTAGCCCCATGCGGACTTCGGCGTTGATCACCTCGCGGCCAAGCTGTAACTGATAACCTAATCGATCCAACTCTTCCGCTACCAGTGAAGCGGTACGAAATTCAAGCCAGCCGGATTCGGCATAGCGATGGAAATCACGGCGCCAGGCTTGCAGCTGCGGATACAGTTCGGTCACCAACGTTGAAAGCGGAGTGTTCATAGCAGTTTTCCATTAGTTATCACGCCTTGAATAAAATTCAGGCAGGAACGACGCACTGACGCAGGTCAGCAATTAAATTAAAATTGATTATTTACGTAATTAGTTGCTTAAAAGCCGCGAATGGCGCTTATTAACGGCGATAATGCGTTTAAATAAGCGAAATAACGATTGGGTTATTTTTTATGTTTTTTTCGAATGTACACAATGGCATCGGGTTAAATAAGATGCCAATATCTTGCTACTGATAAACAATGGTTATCGTAAATCGCCTATGCCAGCCTCGATAAAATTGCACCAGTTACGCGCCTTTGTGGAGGTCAGCCGCCAGGGCAGTATCCGCGCCGCCAGCCGTACCTGTAACCTTTCCCAGCCTGCGTTGACCAAGTCGATTCAGGAGCTGGAGGAGGTGCTCGGTGCCAAGCTGTTTGTCCGCCGTAGTAAAGGGGTGGTATTAACCGACTGCGGTGATAACTTTTTTCAGCATGCCAGCCTGATCCTCGAAGAGCTGCGGGTGGCGCAGGAGGATATTCAGCAGCGGTTGGGGCTAGCAGGCGGCTCGGTCAATATCGGCGTCGGTGGCAGCGTAGCCCGCACGGTGATGCCGAAAGTGATCACCCAGTTTCACCGTGAATATCCCAATGTGAAGGTGCGTATTGTGGAAGGGCAACTGGTCTCGATGATCCCGGAGCTACGTCAGGGGGAACTGGATTTTACCATTAATACCTATTATCCCAGCAGTATGGACCATGAGTTGAGCTTTGAGCGGCTGATGGAAAGAGAATACAAGGTGGTGGTACGCAAGGGGCACCCGTGTGAGAACGCCCGCACGCTCAAGGAACTGCAACATTGTGATTGGACTATGCCAACCCCCAATGGCAGCTACTACCGCCTGTTACATGAACTGTTTGGTGATATGGGAATGGCACCGGCGATCAGTGTCACCTGCGAGACCTTTATGGCCTGTACCAGCTTGGTCGCGCAGAGTGACTTTGTCAGTATTCTGTCGGTCGATGTGATCTCCGATCCCATTTTGGGCCGCCATCTGGTGGCGCTGGAGTTGGAGGAGGTATTACCGCAAGCCACTTTCTACCTGATCCAGCGTAAGGATACGACGCTGACGCCGATGGGGGCCTATCTGGCCCGTCTGTTCAGGCAGCATTGCCGATAGCGTCTTTGGGCCTGGGATTACTGGCGAATGCAGACAACCAGCGGATTAGTAAACCCTTTGATAATGATCGCGTTATTATTTAATTCCTTGATCTTTGAGTAAAACCCGATGCCTGGGGTTTGTGGTAACACTCTGTTATGCCAAAGGTTTTCTGGCGTATTATCCAAGGGGTGGCTCTCTGTACGGGTGAAGACGATTTCGTTCACGTTTTCCAGCTCCGAAGGGGTGACGGTAAAGTAGACGGTTCTTCTCAGGTTATAGCTATTTCCCTTATTCTTGATTGAGCCAGAAAATTTCATAATCCCATCATGTGGCGACCGAAATATGATGTCGACATGGGTGTTGACCTCAACGGCGTCAGCTTCATCGATTTTGAGGTGCGCGAACACCTGGGCATTACAATGGAACGGCTTGAGGGACTGCCACTGATACAGGTAAAAAAGAATTGAACTTAAGCTAATAATCAACAGCAGTGTTACGACGATCTTTTTCATATTATCACTCTATCGTCTTGTAGTTTAAGCAATTTTTATAGCTTGCCGCATCAATTTTACTGCAGGCAGCGAGCAGTCGGATTCTGAAACGTTCATTATTAGGGTGTGCCTCTGCATAAAAAACATCCATATCCTCTCGTGTACAGTCTATGCCTTCTGCTGCCATTTCCTTGAGGATTTTAGCCGTAAAATCTTTATTTGGCTTGTCATCATTTAAGTTATAGATACTGCATTTTTCATGAGTCACCACGAAGTTCACGCTCTCTTTTTGGGAGTGTCTCAGCATGGTTGTGCCAGTTACCGTGGTCAGTAACAGTAAAAGAGCAAGTATGTAGATTATCATCTTGTGTTTTTTTAACGATAAATAGATAGATTGATGCTCTCCTTGCTCGGTCATTACAGGTGGTATGGCGCCTGAAGAGGTGTTGGATTCTTCAGTGACAGGAACCCCGCTGACCGCTGCTTCTTCTGTTATTCCCTGTTCCGATTTTTGTATTGGATGGATTTCCGCATCCATTCGAAAACCGACGCGGGGAACGGTGGAAATTATATCTTTACTCACACCGAGATTAGTGAAGGCTTTGCGTAGTTCACTAATATGGTTATTCAGGCTGGCATTAGACGGCGAAAAACCATAGTCCGCCCAGACATTTTTTAGCAGATCATCGCGAGCAAGGTTGACCCTATTGTTGTTGATCAACTCACTGAGTAACCGGGTCGCTGGCTTTGATAATTCAACAGATTGTTGAATGTCGTTTTTAACCGTCAATATTCTATTGTCAGGATCAAAGATAATATTAAGGTTTATTATGTATTTCATGGCGATAACCGAGCATCCTTGGTGTTAGTGTTGAACTGCGTCCAGTGATAAGAATAGTCTTAATGGGGTGACTGTGCGTAGGAATTTAGTTGTAACCTGCTATCGTAGTCAACCCTGATTTGAACTATTTTTTCAGCAATAATAACTAGTTGAATTCAAGGCAGTATTACCTACTTGGTTGCTGGTTTTTTACTGCCCAAAACGACATTAAATATATTAAAGCCAATAATATTTAGTTATTAATTCTAATTTTTGTGTATTAAGCAGGTTATTTTGCTTGTTCGCTGTCTGATCATTAAGATTTATCGCAATACCAAACCTACTGGCGAAAGTGTCCAAAAAGTGTACGTAACGGTGAAGTCGGTAACGAGCCAAACGCCAAGAACAAAGTGACTGTGTCCTTTAATGGTAACGTCGGTGCCGTCGCAGACCCTTGGGTATTGGGGGCTAGTCTCGTCATCGCGGATGCTAGTGGTCCTATTAAGCAGACTGAGCCAACCACCATCCAAAAACTGCATACCCTGAACCTCAGTGCCTACCAGCAGGGGGACGGGTTACCGAAGGGAAATTCAAGACGGTTGCCGGTTGCACTTTAGCTGACCAGTAATCGGCTACTCCATTATGGGTATAACCTATATTGGGCATACGAAGGTATCCGCATCCCTTGTCTGGAGGCGATAGCATCAAGGATGACTTGCCATATGAACGTAACCCATATTATCACCGTATTTTCTAGCCGATTTATTATGGCGTCTTTTTCCTCTTTGATTGCACATTCTGTCTTGGGATGGGGACATATAAATAGGCAAGGATCCATTGTTGATATTACCTGAATGCGCCAAGAACAAGCCCACGTCTGAAGTAACCCCCGTTTCTGTTTCAAATCATGAGGAACTAAAATGACACCACATATTGTTATCGCTATTCAGGATAGCAACCGTTATTTTGCTCTGGGCATTCAACATATTTTGCAGGACTACTTTCTGGCTAAAGGTTGTACATGGAGTTTTGTGCCGGTTGCGCCTGGGGTAGCGATCGACCTGATGGTTTGTGTCAATCCCTTTGGCTGGTCGTCGCGGTTCAATTCTCGCCGGGAAAATCCAGTAAACCGGCGGCTTGGGACGATTATCATACAGGATACGGCTGCTGAGAATATAATACGTCAGCATGAACTCGCACTATTAGGTCGCAAAGAACGGCCTGATGCCTTGGTGCGTCTGGTTGAGGAGATGTTTGAGCAGGCAAGCCAGTCGTCTTTGGCTGCCGATACGGTAAGTGTGTGTCGCCATTTGCATCTGACACCGCGCGAGCGTGACGTTCTGCAAGGGATCTCACAGGAATTAACGCCTGACGAGATCGCGAGCAAACTTTCGCTTAACGTCAAGACCGTCAGCACCCATAAACTCACGGCGATGCGCAAGCTGGGCTTCAAGCGTAATGGCGAATTATATTACTGGCTGCGGCAAGGTGGCCTGTGGTAGGGGAATAGCCCGCGTATGCCGGTTGGTTTTCGCCGTATTGTTTTTTCTCAATGTTTACGACACTATCTCAGGCAAAATTCACTCGGGATGAGAGTGAGCACTGGAGATAAGTAAGGACACCGATGAAAAAACTCATAGTAGCCGCGATGGTCTCAACCATCGCTGGTACCAGCCAGTTCGCACAGGCCTCTTCCGATGAAACCGGGTGCCGTTGGAGCGATTATTGCGCAATGGGCGGTGTGCCCTACCTGGCCGCCGATAATGATACCCGCGTCAATCTGCTGATGCTGGCAGCGGGAATGCGCAATTTACCCGTGGCACTGTCGTCGTTGCCGCAGGATATTAGCCGTAGCAGAGGATACACGTTTGGCCTGTTCCCTGGTGAGGCCGCTACTGAAACCGATCAGGCCACTGCACCAGCTCAAACCGCCGTGCCGCAGGATAACCCTCTTGATGCGCTAGCAGTAAGCCTGGGCATTAAACCGTCGGGGTTAACCGGGGTTTCAACAGAAAATGAAGGCCGCTGGGTGTCCAATAATTCAGATTCACTCAGCCAATTCTTCCAGGTCCTGCTGGCCGACCAACGGCTAGATCAGGCCGAACGCGATTTGCTGGCGTTGCGCCGGGCCAAAATTTACCGCAGTGAAGTGCAGCCGGAGCAATTTTTACCGCTGATGGCAAATTATGCCGAGGGTTCTCATGCGGCGGCGTTCAGAGATTACCTCACCAGCGCAGAACAGTTTTATCAGGGGCAGTTTGCCGATGCGGATACTGGGTTCCAACGGTTAAAACAGTCGGATCAACCATGGGTAGCCGAAACCGCCGCGTATATGCTGTTCCGCGTGGCCTTAAACCAGATCACTGAAAATGCCACGGATCAGTACGGCATGTTCGATCCACAGCGGGCTAATAAAGAGGCGGGGGCCCTGGCATTGCAACGTGCGCAGGCTTATCTGGCCGCTTATCCCAAAGGCGAATATGTGGATTCCGTGCAGGGATTACAGCGCCGGGTGAATTGGTATCTGTCCGACTGGCCGCGTTTGGCACAGCTGTATGAAAGCGAGATAACCGCGACCACCGATATCAATACGCTTGGCGCGATGATTGATGAAGGGGACCAAATTCTGCTGAGCCGCAACATTCCTTATGACAGCGCAGAACAGCCTTTTGTCAGCAGTGCCGATGCCCCGTTGTTGACCTTCACCCAAACCATGAAGTGGCTGCGCAAATACAATCTCGATAACCAGTCGATGCCGAAAGTGAGCGATGAGATGCTGCAGGGGTACAAACCAATGTTTGTTGCCGCCAATCAGTTGCCGCTCTGGGAATATATGCATAATGCCTGGCTGTTCTATCAGCAAAAGGATTATGCCGCGGTCACCAAGGCGATCCAGCCTGCGGCACCGCTGGCAGCGAACGATCTCATCGCGTTCAGCCAACAGGTCCTCTACGGCGATGCTCTGGTGATGCAGGAAAATTGGCAGGGTGCCGAAGCCCATTGGCGTCATCTGCTTGGCATGAAGCTTGCCCCTTACCAGCAACAGTATCTGCAGCTGATGTTGGCCACCGCCTTGGTGCAGGAAAATAAAACGGCGGCTATTTTTGCCCCGGACAGCCCAATCAATAACCTGCGTTATCGCTCAGTGGTGCTCAAAAGCCTGGCCAATAAAGCGTTGCTGCAACAGCAGGCCGTGGGCGCACCCAATGATGAAGAAAAGACCATTGCTCTGCATACGCTGCTGTTTAAGGATTTGATGGTGGGCGACTATCAGGGGTTTATTGACGACAACCAGCTGAAAAAAAATATCAAACAAACGCCTGACCCGCAGGTATTTGGCGATGTCGCACTCAGCGTTTTTGATTGGGATGGCAGCCAGACCGAGCCTGGCTATTTCTGTGCTTCTTTAGACGCTAACGTTGTCGTATTGGCGAAGAACAAGACTGATGCGCACGCCATGAACTGCGTGGCCGAGTTCCTGCGTACCACCTTTGCCGATATCAGCACCGAAGCGGAAATGGGGGCCAATGAACAGCTGGATGACTTGGCCAGAACCGAACTTTATCAAGATAAAGCGCACGGCAGATTAAAATATTATCAGCAAGTGATCGCCGATCCCAAAGCCGAGCCGGAAGATAAAACCTATGCGCTGTACCGGGCGGTGATGTGTTTCTCACCTTCCGGCTATAACAGCTGTGATCGGCAGGAGATCTCGCAGAAAACCCGCCAACGTTGGTTTAACCTGTTGAAGAGCCAATATAAAGGGAACCAGTGGGAACAGAAGCTCAAATACTATTGGTAATGCGGTTATTGCTGCTGCTGTGGTTGCCGATCTCTGCAACAACAGTAGCGGCGGATAACGAGGCTGGCCGATATGTGAATGCGCATGATTACCGTGCATTTTGGCTTTGGTCTGGCGTCTGGCCGCAGCCTGCATTGCAGCAGGCCGATCTGCTCTATCTCCATCAGGGGGAAATCGTGAACGGCCGCCAGGGCGCTCGTTTTCTGAAGTTGGGGCTGCCGCTGAGCAAGCTCCAGGCTCCCGCCGTCTGGATCACCGTACGCGTCGCAACCCTGGACATGTCCGACGAGGTATTGGCCTCGGCGGTGCGTCTGCCTGCCCGTTGGGCTGCGGCAGGCAATCGGGTGGTAGGGCTACAGATCGACTTCGACGCGGCAACCTATCAGCTGGATAAGTACGCGGAGTTTCTCGACAAGCTGCGCGGCCGATTACCCAAAGAATATGCTTTGGGGGTTACTGGCCTGCTCGATTGGGCAAAGACCGGTAACGTCAGCCAGTTGAATGCGTTGCCAATTGATGAGTTGGTGATCCAAACCTATCAGGGGCGGCGCACGGTCACGGAATATGAACGCTATCTCCCCGCGCTGCTTAAGCTACACATTCCCTTCAAAATCGGTCTGGTGCAGCAGGGCGACTGGAACTCCGAGTGGCAACGGCGGCTGGCCACATCGCCTTATTATCGCGGTGAGGTGGTTTTTCTGTTGAATATCAACCTATAGTTTTTCATTTTATTTAAGTATATCAACTGGATAATCATATTATTTGCTTATGCTAGTATGCATAACTTAACTGGTCTAAAATAGGTGCGAATCGAACGATTTATACCTATTTGAACGACTGAGGAGATTGCCATGATTAGCTTTACGGCCAACCAGGCCAAAACCCAGTTTGGTGAGATGATAACTAAAGCTCAGCGTGAGCCGATCAGCATTACCAAAAACGGTAAACCTTCTGTAGTGGTTATGTCTGTTGAGGATTACAACGAGTTTGAAGCGTTGAAACTGCAAAGCTTGCGCGCCAAGCTTGCGCGTTCCATTACTCAGGCAGAGGCTGGCCAGTTGCATGAGGGTGATCAGGTATTTGATGAGTTGATGAAGGATCTCTAATGGCTAGTTACAAACTGACTGACGATGCGCGAGAGGATTTGCGCGAATTAAAGGCATTTTCTCTAAGGCAGTTTGGAACGTTGACAACAAGGGAATACTTGGCTGGTATGCGTGCCACTATGCAGCATCTGGCTAATATACCGGGGATGGGCAGCAATGAAGTTGAAAGTTTAGGGTTGGATATATGGAGTTTTCCGTATATGAGCCATACGATCTATTATCAACGTGCCGATGATGGAATTTCTATCATCGGCGTTGTTCACCAGAGTCGCCTGCCAACGTTGTTATTAAATCGTCGGATATGAACATAGGATGAAGGAACTCTCTTTGGCTGTTTTTTCGCGCTCCTGTGTTGCAAACTATTTATGTAGGAGCGCTGCATGCAGTACCCATCCAAACCCCATTCCAGCCTTTAATCCCACCACTAAACACTGACTAAACAGCCGGGGATTTTACCCGTGTTTAGTAATGCCATGGCGCTGGGTTTGATAGCTTTCACAAAAGCATCACGCAATCGCTGCGCGGCCGATAAAGTCGCTTGATTGAAAAATATCTCCGCTATAAATTGATCTGCATCGTTTCACTAAAACGATACAGATAATGTCAGTTTGCGTATTTAACGCATTGATTAAGCGGTAATTTAGTGGGTTTTTGTCCCTAAAGTCACCGATTAACGTCAGCACCGGAAGGGGAGCGAAAACATGGCTAATATTCGTGATGTCGCACATCTCGCCGGTGTTTCCGTGAGCAGCGTTTCCAACGTTTTAAACGGTCGGGTCGATCAGATGCGCCCGGAAACCAGGCTGCGTATCGAACGGGTGATGCGCGAATTGAACTATCAGCCCAACAGAGTGGCGCAGCAGTTGAAAACCGGGCATGCCCGGATGATTGGCCTGCTGGTCCCCTCGATCGTCAATCCCAGCTTTTCTGCCCTGGCTCGCGAGGTCGACCTGGCGGCTAAAGAGCACCGCTATCGGGTGCTGTTGGGCAATACCTACCGGCAGGAAGACGAAGAGCGTACCTTTATCGAAGATATGTTCGCCCATGGGGTGCGTGGCATTATTGTCGCCGCGAGTGATACCCGTAAGATCCATTTCGCACAGGCTGCCGAAATGGGGATGATGATTGTCAACTACGACAACCGGATGGCGGGGAGCCTCACCGCTGACGCCCGGCTATTCGACAGCGTCTCAATGGACAACGTAGAGGCCGGGCGGCTGGCGGCTCAACACCTGATCGAACGTGGTTGCCGCAATATCGTCTTTGCCACCGAGGCCAGTCTGACCATGAGCCGCAGCCATAAGATTGAAGGGTTTCTGACCGTGGTGCGTAATCATCGCCTGCCCGCTCAGCAGCGGGTGATAGAGGGTAAAGCCAGTGGTGAGTATGGCGATACCGAGATGGCCGAGCTGGGCTTTGCCCTGGCCGCTCAGGTGCTTGCACTTTCTCCGCGCCCGGATGGTGTGGTGGCTATCAACGATGCTTTGGGCATTGGTCTGCTAGCGGGGCTGCGGGAGGCAGGAGTGGCTGTGCCTGGTGAGATCTCGGTGGTGGGGATCGACAATATTCCGCTCTCGGGGCTGGTCTGGCCCGCGCTGACTTCCGTCATGCCACCGCTTGCCGAGATGGCCAATGTGATGGTAGAGCGCTTATTGCAGCGCATAGGGGAGCCTACATTAGCCCCAGAGGAGTTTATTTTCCCGCCGACATTAGTCAGCCGCCAGTCGGTAATAACCGTCACGCCATAATACGCATAGAGTAACGAGAACGATTAAATAGCATTATTGATTATCAGGTAAATACACCTGCGCCCATCAGGCAAGCCTGTAGCAGATTATTATTCCGATTAACGACATTGGAAGTATTCTATTATGCAAAAGAGAACGCCTCAGGAAATTGAACGCAGTGCCATTAGAAAAATGACGCTGAATATTGTCCCGTTAATGATCTTATTATACTTTCTGGCTTTTCTGGATCGTAATAATATGGCCTATGCGGCTATTGCTCTGGAAGATAGCCTGGGGTTAACCGCTTCGGCCTTTGGCTTTGCCTCCGGGATATTCTTTATCGGCTATTTTATGTTTGAAATTCCCAGCAATGCGGGAACCATCAAGTTTGGCCCGCGTATCTGGTTTGCCAGGATCCTCATCACCTGGGGGATATTTGCCGTGTTGATGGGCTTTGTCCGCACGCCGATGGAGTTGTATATCTGTCGGTTTATGCTGGGCGTCTGCGAAGCGGGGTTTTTCCCCTCGGTAGTTTATTACTTTACCGTGTTTTTCCCGGAGAAGTACCGTACCAAGATCCTCGGTATGTTTATCATCGTCCAACCGTTATCGAACGCCATCGGCTCACCGATTTCCGGGCTGATCCTTAACGTTGAGCATGGCTGGTTTGGCTTGGAGCCGTGGCAGTGGCTGTTTATCCTCGAAGGCGTTCCTCCGGTGATTATTGGCCTGTTTATCCCATTTATTATCAAGAACTCACCGAAAGACGTGGGCTATCTCGATGTGGAAGAAAAAGCCTGGCTGATGAACAACGCCACGCGCAGTAAATCGGGTTCCAAGGTCAAGCTGTCTGATTTTGTGCAAGGCATAAAAAATAAAAAGTATCTGTTATACGCCATGTTGAATTTTGGCATGGTGTGTGGGATCTACGGTTTCGGGATGTGGCTGCCTTCCATCATCACAGCCATCTCTGGCGATGATATTTTCCGCGTGAGCCTGATTGCTTTTATCCCCTATGGGTTGGCCGCCTTGCTGGTTTATCCGTGGAGCCTATGGGCCAGTAAAAGTAAAAAAATCGGCGTGTTTGCCGGCATCAGCATGATTGTCGCTGCCCTTGGCCTGATGGGGGCAGTGGTGTTCTTCAACTACAACGTGTTGGTCGCGCTGATGTTCCTGAGCGTTGCTTCGATAGGTATCTATACTGCGGTTCCTTCATTCCTTTCCATGCCTGCCAACATCTCTACCGGTGCGGCAGCGGCGGCCGGGCTGGCGGTGGTGAGCTGTATCGGCAATATCGGGGGTTTTGCCGCGCCTTATGTGGTCGGGTTATTAAAGGATGTCACTAACAGCAATATTCCGGGGCTGGTTTTCCTGTCGCTGTGTTTATTGGTTACCGGATTGATCTGCATTTTTTACTGCGCCAAACAGCGTGAAGGTGTTATTCGCTCATAACTGGCTTTATCTACAGATAATCGAGAGGCAATAAAATGGGAAATCTAACGGGTAAAAAAGTGTTTATTACCGGTGCCGAGCAGGGGATCGGCAAAGCTACCGCAGAGCAGTTGATTAATGCCGGGTGTGACATCTACATCCACTATTTCAGTGGCGAAGAAGGGCCAAAGGAACTGGTTGAGTTAGCCCATTCACGCGGTCAACGCGCCGCCTATGGTTATGCGGATTTAACCGATACCGCAGATACCCAGCGATGCGTCGCTGCCGCCGCCGAGTTTTTGGGGGGGATAGACATACTGATCAATAACGTGGGCGGCATTATCGCCCGTAAATGGCTCGGTGAGATCGACCGTCAATTCTGGCAGACGGTGATTGATGTCAATATGACGACCATGCTGAACGTCACGCAAAGCGCGCTACCTTACTTAAAAAGTGCCAAGGGCGGAACCAGCATTGTCAACCTGGCCTCACTGGCTGGCCGTTCCGGCGGGCATTCTGGTTCGCTGGTTTACTCTACTACCAAAGGGGCGGTATTAACCTGGACCCGCTCCCTGGCGGCGGAACTGGGTGAACATGGCATTAGGGTCAACGCCGTTGCGCCGGGGCTTATTCTTGGCACTCGCTTCCATAACCTGCATACCAGCAAGGAATCTGCCGATGAAACCATCCATGGCATTCCCCTTGGCCGCGCGGGGAACCCGGAAGACGTCGCTCGGGTGATTAAATTCCTCGCCTCGGAATATGACGGCTTCGTTTCTGGCGCCACCATCGATATTAACGGCGGTATTTACCGTATGTGATCCTACCCAGGCAGGCACAACCTGCCTGTCCTCCTTGCTGGAAAACACCATGATCAAAGCCGATATTATTCATCCGCAACTGTTGGGTGCCTTGGCGCTGTGCGGGCATAAGACCCAGATCCTCATCGCCGATGGCAACTATTCGTTCGTCACCAACTCGTCGAAAGAGGCCACCATTGTCTATCTGAACCTGGCCCCCGGTATGATCGCCAGCAGCGTGATATTAGCAAAGGTGCTCAAGCACATTAACGTAGAACACGCCTCGATGATGGCCTGGCCGCAAGACTTCACCAACACCATCGCTGCCGAATATCAGCAACTGCTGCCCGACGGTTGCCCCATCGATTATCTCAACCGCGAGGCTTTCTATCATGCGGCAAAATCACAGGAGACATTACTGGTTATCGCCAGTGGTGAGATGCGGCGCTTTGCCAACCTGCTGCTGACCGTAGCGCCGGTTGTCGTTGACTGATTGAATGCGGGTTATCTTTGTGGCAGGTGCATCTGTGGGCTACTGACAGAAACTGTCAACAGTGCAGGTTACGCTTGGTTTTTATGGGTAGGAAAATCCTGGAAAATTGCTCCCCATCACCGACGAGGAAACCCCGATGATACGTGCTATTACCCTCCTGACTGAAAATTTTTCCGATTGGGAAACCGCTTTGATCAATTCGACGGGGCGTGGGTACTACGGTTTTGACTGCCGTTTTGCCACTCCTGGCGGAGCCCAGGTCACCTCTTCTGGTGGCATGCTGGTTTCCCCCCATCTGGCGATAGAAGCCATTCAGCCTGATGACGTCGATCTGCTGATTGTCTGTGGGGGCACTCTCTGGCAAACCGCACAGGCACCGGATATCACCGCCTTGGTTGCTGCGGCTTATCAAAGCAACGCCATCGTCGCGGGGATTTGCGATGGTACTCGCGTATTAGCGCAGGCGGGCGTGCTTGATGTGGTTCGCCATACTTCTAATTCGGCAGAAAACCTGTTGAGCCTGAACTATGGCGGTGCGCAATACTATCAGGATGTGCCTTATGCTATCGCCGATCGGCGCGTTATCACGGCACCGGGTACCGCACCGGTCAGCTTTATGGCCGCAATCTTGCGTACTTTGGGGCTGGGGGATGAAAACCTCAATGCCTACCTTGCGATGCATGCTGCAGAGCACCGCAAGTCAGATTAACCCACGGTTATAAATAGCTTCCGAGAGCCACCTCACGTGGAGACAGGCTCTCTCTGGCCGAGAGGAGCTGGCTGTTTGTGCGCAGACAAGGCTGCATAAGCGTGGTTTTTTCTTTGCAGCCCCACTAATTGTGCCGGAGAGATGAGATTGGTTTCTGCCGGCAACGTTGGTGGTAGCGGCAAGCACGCTAGATTGATTGACGACCGTTCGTGCAGATAGTGTCCTCCCCCGGCTTTGTTGAATAAATCGAACTCCACTGTACTGATGCTCAAACGCGTCTTTCGACTTACACTACGTGCCGTTCAGGGATTCACTGATTCTATTTTTACGTTAATGAAACTCCCGCTTCGTTGCTCGGATTATTCCTGCGTCAGCAGGCAGGCCAAGTCCGTCTGCATTCCCGAGTCTTATCCGGCAGACCCACCGGAAAATCAAGGTGGCTTCAGCAGACGGGGGTTATGACACCTCAAATGCTTGGTTGAGGTCTGCATCGTGTTGGCATCAATGGTGCCAGCACGATGGTGCTATGAATAATCTGTCTGAATAACTCAATTTTGCGGTTACGCGACATTTGGTCATATTGTCTTAAATTAAATCAAATTAAATTAACTTAAGATATTTCTTGTTTTTGCTAAGTTATATCTTAATCACTAAGGGTGCACATCAATAAATAATCTGTGTGAATAACTCAATTCTCCAGCCATGCGATAGATGGTCATGCTATCTTAAATTTAGTTGGGATTATTCTTGTTTTTTGTTTGGTGATATCTTAATTAATAAGAATATTCATTAAGAAATGCAGAGATATTTTGGTGTTTGTGGGGGGAATCCCATTTGAACTATCAGAAAAATTACTCAATAATGGTTGTCATTCAAAATTTCAATCAGTTATATTATAGCTCATGTCAATTTAAACGTATTGGCCCACTACAGGTTTGGCACGCGATTAGGGGGCAGCGGTTTTTGCTATCCAGCTTGCGCCATTATGTCTTGATAAAGTCTATTCCAGAAGGATGGGTAAATGGCTTTATTTATAGCTTAGGCATTATGAAATAGAAGTAAGTTATAAATAATATCAATAATAGGCTCGCTGCACATATTGGCTTTGGTGGGGGTTATGGATTCACATGATGGTTTAATTCGATGGCAGCTTTGCGGCTAGAAATTGGCAGGAATAGACGAAATAGCTAGGGAAAAATATTCATATGTTAAAAGGACGAACAAAACGTAGGCTGCTAGGGGGCGGCGCTTTAGTGGCAATTGCTATGCTGGTCTATTGGTATTTCAGCCAACCGCTACCTACGGAGTTTAAAACGGTTAAAGTTACCCAACGTGATTTTCAACAGATCGTTTTGGCGACCGGCCAGTTGGATGCGGTACGTAAGGTTGATGTGGGGGCTCAGGTCAGCGGACAACTAGAGAGCCTGAAGGTCGAGATTGGCGATAAGGTACACAAAGGCCAACTGCTCGGCGTTATCGATCCCCAACAGGCCCAAAACAGCATTCGCGAAGGCGAGGCCACGCTACAGCAACTGCAAGCTCAGCTGCAACAGGCGCAGGCGGAGCAGCAACTGGCAGAGGTCACCTTGCAGCGTAACCGCGAATTGGCCAAGGTGCAGGCGGTATCGCGCCAGGATCTGGATAAATTGACCACCGAGATGGCGGTGAAAAAGGCGCAGGTGGCAAATACCCGGGCGCAGATCGCCAAAAATCAGGCCAGCCTGGATACCGCCAAGATCAATCTGGCCTATACCCGCATTGAAGCGCCGATGGACGGTGATGTGGTGCAGATCACCACCTTACAGGGCCAAACGGTGATCGCCGCACAGCAGGCACCCAACATTCTGACTCTGGCAGATATGAGCACCATGCTGGTGAAGGCCCAGGTTTCCGAGGCGGACGTGATCCACCTCAAGCCGGGGCTGAAAGCCTGGTTTACCGTGTTGGGCGATCCGAACAAACGCTTTGAGGGTGTGCTGAAAGACATCCAACCCACCCCAGAGAAGGTCAATAACGCCATCTTTTATTACGCGCGTTTCGAAGTGCCAAATCCGCAGGGGTTGCTGCGCCTGCAAATGACCGCGCAGGTGCATATTCAACTGGCTGGCGCCAGCGATGCGCTGGTTATTCCGCTGACAGCGTTAGGGGAGCAGATCGCTGATAACCGTTACCACGTTGCGGTGCTGCAACAGGGCCAGAAACAGCTGCGGGAGGTGACGATCGGCATGCGTAACAATGTGGATGTGCAGATTGTCAGTGGATTGATAGCCGGTGAAGAGGTGATTGTCAGCCGCGGCGGCGTGGAGGACAACTGATGGCCGCACTGTTGGAACTGAGTGATATCCAGCGTAGTTATCAATCCGGCGAGCAAACCCTGGAGGTATTGAAAAGCGTCAGCCTGCGGATAGATGCCGGTGAGATGGTGGCGATCATCGGGGCTTCCGGTTCCGGTAAATCGACGCTGATGAACATTCTCGGCTGTCTGGACAAACCCAACGGCGGCATTTACCGCGTGGCCGGGCAGGACGTAGCCACGCTCAATGGCGATGCATTAGCCCAGCTGCGGCGCGAGCATTTCGGCTTTATCTTCCAGCGTTATCATTTGCTGCCACATCTGAGTGCGGCGCATAACGTGGAGGTGCCTGCCGTTTACGCTGGGATGAGTAACTCGGCACGGCATGCCAGGGCGGCGGCCTTGCTGCAACGCCTGGGGTTGGGGGAACGTATCGCCTATCGGCCAAGCCAGCTGTCCGGTGGGCAGCAGCAGCGTGTCAGCATTGCGCGGGCATTGATGAACGGTGGCCAGGTGATCCTGGCGGATGAGCCAACCGGTGCGCTCGATAGCCACTCAGGTAAAGAGGTGATGACGATCCTCAAGCAGCTGTGCGAGCAGGGACACACCGTGATCATCGTTACCCACGATCCGGCGGTAGCGCAGCAAGCCGAGCGGATTATCGAAATCCACGATGGCGAAATCATTGGCGATTCTCGGCCACGGACGCAGGGCAAGCCACAGGCCAAAGCGTTGGAACTGGCCACGCCAGCCCCTTCCTGGCGGCAGATGGCCGACCGTTTCCGGGAGGCGTTGTCGATGGCCTGGTGGGCGATGGCGGCCAACAAGATGCGTACCTTGTTGACCATGCTGGGGATCGTCATCGGCATTGCCTCGGTGATCTCGATCCTGGTGATAGGCGATGCAGTCCAACAACAGGTATTGGCCGAGATCAAATCCATCGGCACCAACACCGTGGATGTCTATCCCGGCAAAGACTTCGGAGACGATGACCCAACTCTCCGCCAAGCGTTGAAATATGACGATCTGAACGCATTGCGTGCACAACCTTATATCAGCGCGCTTTCCCCCATGACTCGCAGCAGCATGCGTCTGCGCTTTGGCAATATCGATGTGGCGGCTAATGTGGCGGGCGTCAGCGAGCAGTTTTTCCGGGTGTACGGCATGGAGTTTTCTCAGGGAACGGCTATTGATGTCAGGCAGGTGGAGTCCCAGACGCAGACGGTGGTGATCGATACCAACACCCAGCGCCGACTATTCCCGCAACAAAAAAACGTGCTGGGTGAGGTGATCCTGATTGGCAATATGCCTGCGACCGTGGTGGGGGTGGCGAAGGAAAAGCAAACCATGTTTGGCAGCAGCAAGATGCTCAGCGTCTGGGTGCCCTATACCACGATGGCCAATCGCCTGATGGGCAACGACTACTTCGATTCGATCACCGTGCGTATTCGCGATGGCTATAACAGCCAGGAGGCGGAACAGCAACTGACGCGGCTATTGACGCTGCGCCACGGCAAAAAAGACTTCTTTACCTACAACATGGACAGCCTGGTGCAAACGGCGGAGAAAACTACTCGTACGCTGCAACTGTTCCTGATCTTGGTGGCGGTGATTTCGTTGGTGGTGGGTGGGATTGGCGTGATGAATATCATGCTGGTCTCGGTCACCGAAAGAACGCGAGAAATCGGCATCCGCATGGCCGTAGGTGCTCGTTCCGGCGACGTTCTGCAACAGTTCCTGATTGAGGCGGTGCTGGTCTGCCTGGTGGGGGGGATTTTAGGGATCGCGCTGTCGGTCACCATCGGCTTGCTGGTGCAGTTGGCGATGCCGGGCTGGCAGATCAACTTCCCGCCGGTGGCTCTGCTGAGTGCGTTCCTGTGTTCCACCGGTATTGGTGTCGTGTTCGGTTATCTCCCTGCGCGCAGCGCTGCGCGATTGGATCCCATTGACGCATTGGCACGGGAATAATCAGCCAAACCATAATTTCACCCTGATCCGCGAGCACTGCTGAACCCTCGGCACAATAACGTTCAGGTGATACCTATTGCTGTGAGTCGATACTTACGGTATTGGCCGTGCTATGACTCAAACCAGCCAAAATATTTATAAATAAAATATCTCAAGGAGTAAAAAAATTATGGAGAATAATATGGAAAAAATAACGCTCACCCCCTACCAGACAATTTTTTATTATGAGTGGCTACAAGATCCCGATCGCAGTGATTACAATATTGTGATCGACAATACTATTGTCGGCGCAATAGACAAAAAAAAGTATAACGATAGTTTTGAGCAAATGCTTAACGAGCATTTTATTACCCGTCATAACATTGATGACGGGCCTGATGGCGCCTTTTGGGTACCGAGAGAACCCATTTTCAATTTAGTCACCTATCACGACACCCCGTTAACTGATGAAGAAATTTATGCGTTAGTCTCTGCTCCTTTTGACTTGAGAAAGGATTCACTGGTACGGATACATTTAATTTCTCTTGGGGCAGAACGATACCGTACATTGTTTATTTTTCACCATATTGTTGTCGATGGCATCAGTACCGAAGAGATCTGGGACAAGTGGCGTAAACGCTATAATGGCATCGACTATCAGGTGCCATCGCTGCAGGACCAGGGGGCTATGCACCAGCAACTTTGCCATAATTTCGCCACGCTTTTGCAAGAAAAAGGCGAACAAATGCGTGAGTTCTGGCGCGAGCGTCTGGGCGATCTTGAAGGCGTTGATTTACGCTTTTTACAAACGGGCTGCCCGCTTGCAACCGCTGCAACCCGGCGTCAGATCGGCGAGTTACTGTTTGGTTTTGATGAAGATATCAGCCGACGTGTAAAGCGGTTACTGCGCAAGTATAAGTTGACCACTTACCTGTTCGGGCAAATGATCATGGCCCTGCTGTTACACAAAATGTCTGGGCAAAAAGCCGTTGCGCTCGCTTACCCGGTGGCGATCTCTGAAGGTAAGGAGCTGTTGTATGGCGCGCATATCAATACCTTGGCTATCGATTATCGCTTTGCGGATGATGCGACGCTCCGTAGCGTGATTGACAGTGTTCATCGTTATTACAAAGCATTAAAACAGACAAAAGCCAAATATTTACCTGTCCATGAGATCCTGGCTTGTGGTGAAGCCACGGGTGTATTGGATGTCGCTTTTGCCCAAACTTTCCTGCGTGATCATCACACCCATTTTAGCGGTATTATGGATGAGTCGGCCAATCACGATTTTCATATTGACCTGGTGAATCAACTGCTGTTTGAACAGGAGGCATTAGAGAGTGGTATTAACTATCGCGTCAGGTTTGATAGCAACGTCCTTGATGTCTCATTGGTTGAGAATTTTATCGAACTCTATAAAGATCTGTTTATTAATACGCTTGATAAGCTGCTTGCAGGTGAAGTTGACACACCAATAAATACCATCACGCTTATTGCGCAGCTGCCACACCACACCCAGCATGTATGCGCTGGCGCTAAAGTCCCTCAACATTCGATTGTCGAACAATTTGAGCGTATGGCCGCGACTTACCCAGCCCGCATCGCCGTTGTCTTTGGTAATCAAACACTGACCTATCAACAGCTAAATCAACAGGCCAACCGTCTGGCTGATTACCTGAGGTGTGAACTGCGAATTAAGAGCGACGATTTCGTCGCCCTGTGCCTTGAAAAATCTGCAGCAATGCCCGTATGTATTCTTGCCATACTCAAAACTGGGGCCGCCTATGTCCCGCTTAACCCTGGCGAGGCCGGGAACAGATTAAGTTTTATTCTGCAGGACACACAAGCTAAAGCAATTTTGGGCGATAGCGCCAGCGTGAGCTATTTGAATGAGATTGCAGAGCTGCCGCAGGTGCCGATTATTGCCGTTGATAATCCGCAGTTTCAGCGCGATCTGGTTGCTCAGCGGCAGTCAGAGAACCTTGATGTCGCCATAAATTTGCACCAGTTAGCCTATATTATTTATACCAGCGGCACGACAGGTAAGCCAAAAGGCGTCATGATTGAACACGCGGGGTTAATCAATCTGGCGCGGGTTCAGGGCGAAGCGTTTGGCTTGGCACCTGGCGAGGAGTCGGTAAAGCAATGTCTTTGGTATGCCGCCTATGTCTTTGATGCCCATGTTTCTGAGCTCTTTACGGCGCTTGCCAATGGCCATGTGATACATATTTTGCCGGAAAATAAGCGCAAGGATTTTGACGCGTTAGCGGAATATATTGCCGATGCTTGCATTGATATTGCCACCATTCCCCCGGCATTATTGGATAAAAACGCCCTTTTAGCGCTTTCTACTCTGGTCGTTGCTGGTGAACCTTGTAATCGTGAGATTATGCAACGCTATCGTGCGCAGGGAACCACGGTCATCAATGCCTATGGCCCGACTGAAAGCAGTGTCTGTGCGACGTTGCATTATTACGAAAATGGCGATGGCAACCTCAATATCGGCCTGCCGCTACAGAATCTTGATGTACATGTTTTAGATGAACACCTGACACCTGTCCCCGTCGGTGTGATCGGCGAGCTTTATATCAGTGGCGTTGGCCTGGCCCGGGGTTATCTGAATGATACGCAGCAGACTGAGCGTGCCTTTATCGCCAATCCCTTCCAGAGCGACAGGCAAAAGCAGCGCAATGAAGCGGCACGGCTGTATAAAACCGGCGATCTTGCCCGCCGCTTGGCCGACGGTCACATTGAGTATGTTGGCAGGCGAGACTCCCAACTGAAGATCCGCGGTTTCAGAATTGAATTAAGCGAAATTGAAATGCAACTGGTGCAAATTCCGCAGATTATCCAATCGGCGGTCATTGCACATAAGCTCCCGACGGGAGCCCTGTCGTTGGTTGCCTACTATGTTGCGGATGTTGCCTTGGACAAAGAGCAGATCATTGGGCACCTGGCGGATGCTTTGCCTGACTATATGATCCCGCTGGCCTATGTTCATTTAACGGCGTTCCCGATGACGGTTAACGGTAAATTAAACCGTACGGCATTACCGCTGCCCGATCTGAGCGGGCAGGATGACTATGTCGCTCCTGCCGATGAGATGGAAATGGCGCTATGCCAGATCTATGGTGAGATATTAGGCCAGGCGCCGGGTCATGTCGGCGTTAATGACGATTTCTTTAAGCTGGGCGGCGACAGTATCAGCGCTATTCAGATGGTGAGAATGATCCGTCAAAGGTTGAGGGGGGCGGCCAGCGTCAAAGATATTTTTGACTGTAAAACCGTTCGTTTACTTGCCCGGAATATCGTGCTGGACGGCGATGAACATCACATCAAACATCTCTCCGAGTCGGGGATGCTGAGCGGCCCTGCGCAGTTGCTGCCGATCCAGCAGTGGTTCTTCGATCGGGTCAAGCTGGGCACTTTTTCTGCTTATCAGCACTGGAACCAATCCTTTGTCCTGGATGTTCCCCAGTTGGATATTGGCATACTCAACAAGAGCCTGGCGTTGTTATTTGCCTATCATGATGCCCTGAGGCTGGTCTTTGCGCATGACAGTGATGGTGGTTACAGCCAGCACTACCAACCAGAAGTCGGCGAAATACCGCTGTCGGTTATTGATAGACCCGTGAGTGCCGAGCAACAAATCGCGCTATTTGATCGGTGGCAAAGTGAGTTTGATATCTTTGGCGGCAAGCTGTGCCATATTGGCTATATAACAAGCGAAAATGTGCCACGGGCGAAGCTGCACTTTGCTTTTCATCACCTGATTATGGACGCGGTAAGCTGGCATATCATCAAACAGGATCTGGAAAGGATTTATCGCGCGCTGGAAGGAAACGCGGCGGGTATTAGCGATCCCGTTGAGATTTTAGGTGATAAACCCACCAGTTATCGTCAGTGGGCTGCCCAGGTACAGGATTATGCCAACCATCAGGGAGCCAATGAGGAAACTCTTTATTGGCGTACTGTGATTGGCGGTCTTGGTGACTATCGCCAACGGATAGCGCCGCTTTTCACCTCGCCATCGTTGAGCCAACGCGAGTTATCGTTAAACAAAACCTTAACGCAGCATCTGTTGGGCGGGGTGCATCATGTGTTCAATACCCAGGTTAACGATCTTCTGTTAGCGAGCTTCGTTGAGATCCTCAATGAGTTTACCGGGCTGCATACCCAGTACCTGACGTTGGAAGGCCATGGCCGAGAAGCACTCGATATCAACGTCGATATCAACCGTACGGTAGGCTGGCTGACCACTATGTACCCGGTACGCTTAACCAGCGAGGGAGACTGGCGTCAACGGATCGTGACCGTCAAAGAGACCGTTGGCGGGATCCCGCGCCGGGGCGTTGGATTTGCGCCGTTGATGGGGTATGACGCCGACCTGCTGCCACCGGTTAGCTTTAACTATTTAGGGCGCTTTGATGAGGTGCAGCAGGAGGGATGGTGCTTCAGCCCTACAAACAGCGGACAAACCGTTGCGCATGAGAATGGTGAAGCGCATCTGCTCAGCGTCAACTGTGGTGTAGTTGGAGGGGAACTGAGAATACGCTTCTCCGGTTACCTGGCAGACGAAGTATTGCAATACCTGGCGAGCCGTTACCAGGGGGCGATTGCAGGCGTTATTGAGCGCCTGATGGCGGAAAGCCGCACTTATCTGACCGCGCGAGATATTGACGGGGTAATACCTCAAGCAACACTTGACGCTCTGCAGCGTGATACCGAGCTGGAGTCGGTGTATCTGGCCAATAGTTTGCAGGAAGGCTTTATTTACCACGCGCTATCGCAGGGTGAAGTCGACGATGCCTACCATACCCAGATGTTCTGGGACTATGACAATGCGCTCGATATCACCTGTCTGAAGCAGGCATGGTTACATGCTCAGCAGCATTATCCAACGCTCCGCCTGCGGTTTAATTGGGATGAAGAGTTGCTGCAGATTGTTGATGCCCATGCCGCACTGAACTGGCATTTCTTTGATCTCAGTGAAAAAAGCGAGCACCAACAGCAAGCCTTCTTCTCTGATTTATCTGCCCGGGATCGAGCACGGCCTTACGATTTGTCTATCAGCGGGATCTTCCGTGTCTATGTGGTCAAAAATGCGGATGATCGTTATCGCTGCATTTTCAGCTGCCACCACGCCATCATGGATGGCTGGAGTAACCCGCTACTGATTGAAGCGGTGCATAAATTCTATCTGGCGCTGTTGCGTGGTGAAACGTTGAAGCAGGAAGGTGACCACGGTTTCCACCAGGTACAGCGCTATATACAGTCGCACAAAAGCGAGCATTTACCGTACTGGCGGGACTATCTGGCACCACAGGATGAACCCGAAGATTTAAATATCTTGCTGTGCGGGCAGGCGAAGCACGTTCAGTTAAATGAATATAAACACATTAAAACGTCGAAAACACAGCAGCTGATGTTTGATGAACCTTGTTACCAACAGCTGAAATCGTTCACCGCCGAGAACGCGATAACCCTTAATGCGCTATTGCAATATTGCTGGCACAAAGTGCTCAGTATTTATTCTGGCAATGCGGCCAGCATCGTTGGCACGGTGGTTTCAGGCCGTAACCTGCCCGTGGATGGCGTGGATCAAACGGTAGGATTATTGATCAACACACTGCCGCTGATCGTCGATCATCAGGCTTCTGTGTCGATCCTCACGGCTATTCAAAACCTGCAGGACGCGATCAACGAGGCGAATACCCGCAGCCATGTCAATCTGGCTGAGCTACAACCGGCAGGAAAACGCCTGTTCAACTCTTTGTTTGTCTTTGAAAACTACCCAATGCCCACTGGGGACATCGATAGCGATTTACGGCTACGTTTCGGCAGTGCTAACGAGAAGCAAGATTATCCGTTGGTGGTGACCGTGTTGGAACAGCAACATCTGGCGTTGAGCCTGCATTATGCCGGTGAACTGTTTGACGACGTGTTGATCGAACAACTGCTGAACACGATGAGGACGCTGGTAGAAAATATTGTTCAGGGTGCCTCTCAGTCTCAAACCGAGTTGCCTTATCTACAGGCGGCGCAGTATCAAACGATGATCCACCAGTGGAATGATACCCGCAGGCCCTACGAGCATGATAAAACCCTCGCCGCACTGTTTGAAGCTCGCGTGGCCGCCTCACCAGACAGCGTCGCCGTAGAATTTAACGACGTGGTGTTAACGTATGCACAGTTAAATCAACAGGCGAACCAGCTAGCGCACTATTTGCAGCAATGTTGCCAGCTGCGCGCCAACGATCTCGTGGGTCTCTATCTTGAGCGCAGTGAGCAGTTGGTCATTGGCATTCTGGCCATACTGAAAGCGGGCGCTGCCTATGTGCCGATGGATCCGGATTCCCCCGATGAGCGCAATGGCTATATTATTGCGGATGCCAAGGTAAAAGCGGTGCTTTGCCAACGGCAGGCTTTGCAAAGGCTAGACCAGATGGCACCCGGCGCCATGCTTATCCCTCTTGACGCACCGGAAACCACCGCGCGTTTGGCGCGCTGTGCAACAGATAACCCATGCAGCAATACCGGCCCCCACGATCTGGCGTATGTCATTTATACCAGTGGCACGACGGGATATCCTAAAGGGACGTTGATAGAGCAACGCTGTGTGAACCGGCTGGTGATTAATCCCAATTATGTTGAGATCGGTGAACAGGATCGCATTCTTGGTATTTCTGGCTATCAGTTTGATGCCTCCATTTATGACATCTTTGGCGCGTTGTTAAATGGCGCCGTGTTGGTGATTGCCGATAAGCCAAATATCCTGGACTTAGACCGTCTCTCTCAGCTTATTGTCGATCGTCAGATCAGCAATTTCTTTGCCACGACCGCCTTCTTTAATACGCTGGTGGATGCTGAACTGCCTGGTTTGCAGCAATTGAACTACCTGCTGTTCGGCGGTGAGCAGGTGTCCGTTAACCATGTTAATCGTTTTAGAACGCTTTATCCGCAGGTCAAGTTGGTGCATGTTTACGGGCCGACGGAAACGACAACCTACGCCACGGCCTATTTGACTAATACGGCGTCGCAGGCGTTTGATTACACCGTACCCATCGGTCAGCCAATCAGTAATACCCAGCTGTATATACTCGACGAACAGCTGCGCCCCGTCCCACAGGGGGCAATCGGTGAGCTGTATATCGGTGGCGCTGGCGTTGGGCGCGGCTATCTGAACAATCCGCAGGCGACAGCGGACGCGTTTATTGCCAATCCGTTCCGCAGTGATGCCGAGCGCAGCCGTGGTGAAAATGCCCGCCTTTATAAAACCGGGGACCAGGGCCGTTACCTGCCGGACGGTAATATCGAATATTTGGGCCGCAATGACTTCCAGGTCAAGATCCGTGGCTTCCGTATTGAGCCGGGGGAGATCGAAGCCCGGCTGATCGAGCATCCTGCCATCCAGCAGGCACTGGTCCTGGCGAGCGAGAATCCGGCGGGGCATACCCATCTGACGGCGTACTACGTCGCGCAGGCCCCCTTGGAACAGGAGACGTTGCGCGCCCATCTGCAACAGGTTCTGCCGGACTACATGGTACCGTCTGCCCTGGTTCACCTGCTGTCGCTACCGATGACCGTCAACGGCAAGGTCGATCGTGCCGCCTTGCCGGTCCCGACGTTTGAGGCGCAGGCAGATCGGGTAGCACCAGAGACGGCGACCGAGCAGCAACTGGCCGAGGTTTTCGCCGAGCTGCTCGCCATCCCGCAGGACAGCCTCAGCGTGCTGGACGACTTCTATCGCCTGGGGGGCAACAGCATTTTGGCGATCAAGCTGGTGAGCCGTTTGACCCGCGCGTTAGAAAAAAGTGTGCATGTCACTGACCTGTTCCGCCTGAGATCCATCCGGGCACTGGCGGCATTTATTGATAATACCGCGCAGGGTAGCCAGATCATCCAGGCACCGTCGATCGCCCGGCCTGAGGAGCAGCGGCTGTCGTTTGCCCAGGAGCGCCTGTGGTTTATCGACCGTTATGAAGAAGGCAGCAACGCCTACAACATCCCGCTTACGCTCAAGCTGCAGGCCGGTACCGATCCGCAGAAAGTGGCACAGGCCCTGATGAAGGTGATCGCGCGTCATGAAGCGCTGCGTACCCTGATCCTGTGTGATGACGACGGGCAGGGGTATCAACATATTCTGCCAGCAGAGACATTCTCACTGACCCTACCGCACGAAACATGCGACAGCGTGCAAGCGCTGCATGCGCGGCTGCATGAGCATCAGCATCGGGTATTTGATCTGGCGCAGGAGTGCCCGATTGCAGCCAGCAGTTATACGCTGGCGGGGAGCCACTACTTCAGCATCGTCATTCACCACATCGCGTTTGACGGCTGGTCGGTAGATCTGCTGTTAAAAGAGTTGCTGCACTATTACCGCGTGTTCACCGGAGAAGCCAGCAATGAACTCCCGGCCCCGCCGGTGCAGTATCGGGAATTTGCGCTGTGGCAGCGCCAACACCTGCAAGGTGCCACGCTGGACAAGCAACTGGCCTACTGGCATGGGCAACTGGCGGACCATGAACCGCTCAATCTGCCGACGGACCATGTGCGTCCACTGCAATTGGATTATCGCGGCGAAGATATCACCTTCCAGCTGGATGCAGAGACCAGTACCGAACTGCGGGCGTTGGCCGCCTCGTTGAACGTCAGCCTGTACACGGTACTGCTGAGCGGTTATTACCTGCTGCTGGGGGTTTACAGTAACCAGCAGGATATCGTGTTGGGGACGCCAATAGCGGGCAGGCATTACCCGGGGGTGGAAGACACCCTGGGGCTGTTCGTCAATACGCTGGTCCTCAGACGGCAGATAGACGTCAGCCAAACGGTCAGAGAATTTATTGGCGAAACGGGGCAGCAGGTCAGTGAAGCGCATAACCACCAGGATCTGCCTTTCGAAAAGCTGGTTGAAGTGCTGAAAACGGAAAAAGACAGTTCAAGGCACCCGATCTTCCAGGTGATGTTCAGTCTCCAATCGTTTGGGGCAGCGGGGCGTACCGAAGGAGAAAGCCTGTTTGAGCAGTATGACGCGCAAGAAGGGGCGTATCGGGCGGCGAAGTTCGATTTGACCGTGATGATGGACGACAGTGAAGAGGCGATCGGTGGCGTCTTCAACTATGCGACGGCCCTGTTCAACGGGCAAACGATGCGGAACTACATTGCGACCTACCAGCATATCCTGCGCCAACTGGGTTCGCTGTGCCGCCAGGGGCGTTCCCTTGCGGAGCTTCAGTACCTGGATACGACGCAATACGAGCAAATCATCGGCCAGGGGAACCGCACCGAATGCGACTACCCACGAGATATGACGATCCACGAAATGTTCGAGGCGCAGGTCGCAAGAACCCCAGAGAATATCGCGCTGGTGTTTGAGGGCGTGAGCCTGACCTATCGGCAGTTGAATGAACGCGCCAACCGGTTGGCGGCTTACTTGAGAGCACAGTTTGTTTTACAACCGGACGATCTGATCGGGCTTTGCCTGGAAAGATCGGAACGCATGATCGTGAGTATCCTGGCGGTGTTGAAAGCTGGGGCCGCCTATGTACCTCTTAGCCCCGATATGCCCGCGGAGAGAATGCTCTGGACGATAGAAAATATTGATTCCCGCGTTATTCTGACGGAGTTGGGCATGCAAGAGACGCTGGCCAAGCTGATTGATCCACAGAAGACGGCGCTGCTGTGCGTGGACGATCCTGAGTTGATAGCGCAGGCTGCCAGCCACCAGGTGGCTAACGTGGCAACCCAAACCAAACCTGACAATCTGATTTATGTCATCTATACCAGCGGGACGACGGGAACCCCTAAAGGGGTGATGATTGAGCATCATTCTGTCGCCAATTTTGTGGAGGCGCAACGGAGTATCTTTGGCACTGAGATCTGTCAGGTTGGCGAGCCGACAAAAAATTACCTTTTCTATTCAAATTATACCTTTGACGCGCATGTCCTGGATGTGTTCAGCCCGTTGCTGACCGGCCATTGCTTACATGTCTTGTCTAAAGAGATACGTTTGAATTTCGGTGCGCTTGCTGCCTACATTAAACAACATGCTATTGATATCGGCTTTGTACCTCCTGCGCTGCTAAATAACAATGAAACACTGGGGCTTTCCACGCTAATCCTGGGAGGAGAGGTGGCCAGTAGCAGCGTGATAGAGCGCTATAGCGCTCAGGGGGTAAAAATAGTTAACTGCTATGGCCCAACGGAAACCACAGTCTTTGTCACCAGGAACGTTTACCAAACGGGCGATAGCAATACCATCATTGGCCGGCCGATAGGCAATGCTGACGCTTATATTCTGGACGGTTGTCTACGGCCGCTCCCTGCGGGTGCCGTGGGTGAACTCTATATCAGTGGTGACTGTGTAGGTCGTGGCTATTTAAATAACCCTGAGGCGACTCATCAGGCGTTTATCGTCAATCCATTGCAAAGTGATGAAGATAAAGCGCGAGGGCGTCACGATCGGCTGTATAAAACGGGCGATTTAGTCCGTTACCTGAACGACGGTAAGATTGACTATATTGGGCGTAATGATGCCCAGGTGAAGATCCGTGGCTTCAGGATCGAATTGGCCGAAATCGAAAGTTGTCTGACCCAATATCCACAGATTGAACAGGTAGTGGTCCTGGCGCTGGAGCATGACTCGGGGCAAAAGTACCTGGTGGCCTATTATGTTGCGCCAGACGCATTGCCAGCAGATGTGCTGTCTGAGCATCTGCAACAGCGTTTACCTGCCTATATGATCCCTACGGCGTTTGTTCATTTAACGGCATTGCCGATGAACATGAACAATAAGTTGGATCGCAAAGCCTTACCTCTGCCGATATTAACGGATGAGGCGAACTACGTGGCCCCAGCCAACGAGAGTGAAATGCTGATCTGTCGCGTATTTGCGGAGGTATTACAGCTTAAGGATTATGCGGTAGGGATCACCGATGATTTCTTCCGTTTAGGCGGGGACAGTATCAGCAGTATCCAGCTGGCGAATAAACTCAAAAAGTTATCTGGCCACCATCTCACGGTGAAAGATATCTTTGCCCACAGAACGGCCAAAGCATTGAGCACTTACCTGCTGCAACGTCAGGGTGACAATATGCCGGTTATCCAGTCAGAGGCGGGTATGCTGGCGGATGAGCTACCCTTGGCGCCGATCCAGCGCTGGTTCTTCCAGGCCGTAGAGTCGGGGAAATTGCCTGATGCTGGGCATTGGAACCAGGCATTTATGGTCAAAGTGCCAACGTTAAATGTCGAGTTACTGCGTTTGAGCGTGGCTAAACTGGTTGAATATCATGATATTTTGCGTGCCGTTTACCCGAAAGATGCCGCTGTCGGCCACTACCGTCAAACGATAGCGACGTTGCCATTTGATGCGATCAATCAACAGGATTTCACAGCCGTTCAGCTCGATGCGCAGTTGACGGCCTGGCAGAACCGTTTTTGCCTGGCAGAAGGGCCACTGTTCCATATCGGTTATATTGCAGGCTACGCTGACGAGACTGCGCGTATCCATGTGGCGGTACACCATCTCAATATTGATGCGGTCAGCTGGCGGATTATTAACCACGACTTACGCACGCTTTACCAGTTCTTTGCAGCACAAGGCGATAACCTTGATGCGACAGTTGATGCGCAAACTATCCTGGGCCAGAAAGGCACGAGTTACCGCCAATGGGTCAACTCACTGCAAAACTACCCAGCCGTTGCCGTGAACAACCATGGGGATGAGAGGCATTACTGGGAGAACCTGACCACGGATTTGGACGCCTGGCACCAGCGTTTGGACGCCCATCGTGTGGGGACGCTCAATCGTAAGATGATAAGCCTGTCGCAACAGCAAACCGGTTGTCTGTTGCGAGACCTTCATCATGTTTATCACACCGAGGTGAACGATATTCTGCTGACCGTACTGGCGGATGCGTTGTCGCAAGTGGTTGGCGGTGACAGCCAGTATGTCCTGCTGGAAGGGCATGGCAGAGAGGCGATGTTTGACGATGTGGATATCAACAATACCGTCGGTTGGTTTACCTGCATGTATCCGGTCAATCTGCGTGTTGAGCATCGTGATCTTGTACGCAATTTACCGCTGATTAAAGACAGGCTGCGAACCCCTCCTCACCATGGCTTAGGCTATGGCGTGTTGGTTGGCTATGATGCGCAGGCATTGCCGGCAGTGACCTTCAACTACCTTGGCCAGTTTGATGGTGATGAACGGGATGGCGAGTGGGCGTTTGTTCAGGAATCTACGGGGTCGGCATTATCAGCGAATAACCGCACAACGGACTTTTTAGCGCTGAACGGCGGTGTGCTCAATGGCCAATTACAGTTCCTGGTCGAGGGTGATCTCAGCCCGGAGCAGCTCGAACTGTTCGCCACGACTTATCGCCAGCGGTTAATCCAGTTGATCGATGAGCTTAAGCGGTCATCTCGCTCTTATCTCACCGAGTCTGATGTTAATGGCGTGGTCTCCGGTGAATTGTTAGCGCACCTCCAGCAGGATGAAGAGGTGGTGGCGATTTATCCGGCTAACAGCCTGCAACAAGGGTTTATTTATCATTACGTACTGCAAGGCGATATCGACAACGCCTATCGTACTCAAATGGTCTGGCACTATCGCAATACGTTGGATGTCGAGCTGTTAAAACGGGCGTGGCAATGCAGCCAGGCGAAATATCCGGCGCTGCGGCTAAGATTCTCCTGGCAGGAAGAGTTTGTGCAGATTGTCGATAAGCACGGCACCTTTGGTTGGCAGTTTATCGATATCAGTGATCAGGACGAACGTGCACGAGCAAGCACCGTGGCTGAACTCATCAAGCAGGATCAGCAAACCCATTTCGATTTGTCTGCTAAAGGGTTATTCCGACTGTATCTCGTTAAGTGCGCGGTCGATCACTACATTTGTCTGTTTAATAACCATCACGCGATTCTGGACGGCTGGAGCCTGCCGATCTTGCTCAATGACGTGCACCAGAATTATCTGGCCCTGCAACAGGGAAGCGCGCCGGAGCAAGCCGCAGACCAAAGCTATCTGGAGGCGCAGGCATTGCTACAGACGGTTAGCCAGGAAACCGAGCAGTTCTGGCAAAACTATCTGGGTGGTTTGGAGGTGCAAGAGAATCTCACCGGCCTGCTAAAGCCGGAGATGAAACACGTCAATTTAAGTGAATATAAACACCTGCAAGACCCCCAGAGCGTGTCGACCGCATTGGCCGGTGAGCTTTACCACGGGTTGAAGGCGCTCTCGCGGCAGCATGGCGTGACGTTGAATGCGCTGATGCAGTATTGCTGGCACCAACAGCTCAGCCTTTATAGCCATGCGGACGTGACGATCGTGGGTATGACGGTGTCTGGCCGTAACCTGCCGGTGGAGGAGATAGAGCGCTCTGTTGGGTTATATATCAATACGTTGCCTGTCGTTCTGGCACACACCGATGAGGCGATCATCGAGAATGTCAAACGCCTGCAGGCCCATATTAATGACATCAATAGCTACAGCAATATCAGCCTGATCACACTGCAAAAGGCGGGGGTCCGTCTGTTCAACTCGCTATTCGTGTTTGAAAACTATCCGGTGCCTGCCGATAACGGCGAGAGCCTGTTCAAACTCGAGTTTGAGGACAGTGATGAAAAACTGGATTACCCGCTGGGCATCATGGTGTATGAACAGGATGGACGGATTGAGTTCAAGATCAACTATGCAGGCGAGCTGTTCAGCCGTTCGGCCATTGAAGGCGTGCTGCAAGGAATACGGCTCACCGTACAGCAACTGATCGCGGACCCTGCCATGGGGCCCCAGGCGTTATCGCTGCTGACGAAGGACGACTATACGCAGCTGGTAGCAAACCAGCCGCGGGTTCAGGTTGCCGTGGAGCGAAATAAACTGGTCGGTCAGATGTTTGAAGCGCAGGCCGCCAGAACGCCGGATGCTTTGGCGTTGGTGTATCAGGATACGCGGTTGACGTATCGCGAGTTAAATCAGCGGGTGAACCAGTTGGCGGCTTACCTGCAGGCGAACTTTGCGATACAGCCTGACAGCGCGATTGCCCTTTATTTTGATAAGTCGGCCCATATGGTCATTGCCATGCTGGCCGTGCTCAAGGCCGGGGCGGCCTATGTCCCGATTAGCCCTCAGGCACCGTTGGAGCGCTTGAGTCTGCTGGTCGACGACGTTAAACCGGTGTTGATCCTGACGCAGCAGCATTATGGTGCACGCATCGCTGGCTGTGGTTTTCCTCTGCTGGATATTGATAACCCGCAACTGGCCAACAGGCTGGCGCAGCTCGACGACAGCAATGTACCGTCACGCACGCAGCCAGACGATTTGGCTTATATCATCTATACCAGCGGCACCACTGGCCGGCCAAAAGGGGTGATGATTGAACATCACTCGTTAATCAACCTGGCGCAAGGGCAGTCAGACCTGTTAGGTATGCCTACGGGCCATGAGCAGGCTGCCAGGCTAAACACGCTGTGGTACTCGGAATATGTTTTCGATGCCCATGCGCTGGATGTCTTCTGTGCCTTGTTGAATGGCCATTGCCTGCATATTCTGGCAGAACACCAACGTCTCGACTTTATCGCGCTCTCTGCCTATATCAGGGATCACGCTATCGATTTCGCCTTTATTCCTCCGGCGTTACTGGCACAAAATGAACTTCTGGAACTGTCCACGCTGGTCGTTGGCGGGGAGTGTATCGATGCGGCGATGATTGACCGCTACTGTGAGGCCGGAGTCCGTTTGATCAACGGTTACGGGCCTAGCGAAACCACCGTTTGGGCGACGGCGCGGATCTATCAACCTGGTGATGCCAATACCAATATCGGCAAGGCGATCAACAACGTTTGCGTCTATCTGCTGGATCGCCACCTGCGCCCCGTCCCACAAGGTGCGATTGGTGAGCTGTATATCGGTGGTGCTGGCGTTGGGCGCGGCTATCTGAATAACCCGCAGGCGACAGCGGATGCGTTTATTGCCAATCCGTTCCGCAGTGACGCCGAGCGCAACCGTGGTGAAAACGCCCGCCTTTACAAAACCGGGGACCGGGGCCGTTACCTGCCGGACGGTAATATCGAATATTTGGGCCGCAATGACTTCCAGGTCAAGATCCGTGGCTTCCGTATTGAGCCGGGGGAGATCGAAGCCCGGCTGATCGAGCATCCTGCCATCCAGCAGGCACTGGTCCTGGCGAGCGAGAATCCGGCGGGGCATACCCATCTGACGGCGTACTACGTCGCGCAGGCCCCCTTGGAACAGGAGACGTTGCGCGCCCATCTGCAACAGGTTCTGCCGGACTACATGGTACCGTCTGCCCTGGTTCACCTGCTGTCGCTACCGATGACCGTCAACGGCAAGGTCGATCGTGCCGCCTTGCCGGTCCCGACGTTTGAGGTGCAGGCAGACCGGGTGGCACCAGAGACGGCGACCGAGCAGCAACTGGCCGAGGTCTTCGCCGAGCTGCTCGCCATTCCGCAGGACAGCCTCAGCGTGCTGGACGACTTCTATCGCCTGGGGGGCAACAGTATCCTGGCGATCAAGCTGGTGAGCCGTTTGACCCGCGCGTTAGAAAAAAGCGTGCATGTCTCTGACCTGTTCCGCCTGAGATCCATCCGTGCGCTGGCGGCATTTATTGATAATACCGCACAGGGTAGCCAGATCATCCAGGCACCGTCGATCGCCCGGCCTGAGGAGCAGCGGCTGTCGTTTGCCCAGGAGCGCCTGTGGTTTATCGACCGTTATGAAGAAGGCAGCAACGCCTACAACATCCCGCTTACGCTCAAGCTGCAGGCCGGTACCGATCCGCAGAAAGTGGCACAGGCCCTGATGAAGGTGATCGCGCGTCATGAAGCGCTACGTACCCTGATCCTGTGTGATGACGACGGGCAGGGGTATCAACAGATACTGCCAGCAGAGACATTCTCACTGACCCTACCGCACGAAACATGCGACAGCGTGCAAGCGCTGCATGCGCGGCTGCATGAGCATCAGCACCGGGTATTTGATCTGGCGCAGGAGTGCCCGATTGCAGCCAGCAGTTATACGCTGGCGGGGAGCCACTACTTCAGCATCGTCATTCACCACATCGCGTTTGACGGCTGGTCGGTAGATCTGCTGTTGAAAGAGTTGCTGCACTATTACCGCGTGTTCATCGGAGAGGCGAGCAATGAACTCCCGGCCCCGCCGGTGCAGTACCGGGAATTTGCGCTGTGGCAGCGCCAACACCTGCAAGGTGCCACGCTGGACAAGCAACTGGCCTACTGGCATGGGCAACTGGCGGATCATGAACCGCTCAATCTGCCGACGGACCATGTGCGTCCACTGCAATTGGATTATCGCGGCGACGATATCACCTTCCAGCTGGATGCAGAGACCAGTGCCGAGCTGCGGGCGTTGGCCGCCTCGTTGAACGTCAGCCTGTACACGGTACTGCTGAGTGGTTATTACCTGCTGCTGGGGGTTTACAGTAACCAGCAGGATATCGTGTTGGGGACGCCAATAGCGGGCAGGCATTACCCGGGGGTGGAAGACACCCTGGGGCTGTTCGTCAATACGCTGGTCCTCAGACGGCAGATAGACGTCAGCCAAACGGTCAGAGAATTTATTGGCGAAACGGGGCAGCAGGTCAGTGAAGCGCATAACCACCAGGATCTGCCTTTCGAAAAGCTGGTTGAAGTACTGAAAACGGAAAAAGACAGTTCAAGGCACCCGATATTCCAGGTGATGTTCAGTCTCCAATCGTTTGGGGCAGCGGGGCGTACCGAAGGAGAAAGCCTGTTTGAGCAATATGACGCGCAAGAAGGGGCGTATCGGGCGGCGAAGTTCGATTTGACCGTGATGCTGGACGACAGTGAAGAGGCGATCGGTGGCGTCTTCAACTATGCGACGGCCCTGTTCAACGGGCAAACGATGCGGAACTACATTGCCACTTACCAGCATATCCTGCGCCAACTGGGTACGCTGTGCAGGCAGGGGCGTTCCCTTGCGGAGCTTCAGTATCTGGATACGGTGCAATACGAGCAAATCATCGGCCAGGGGAACCGCACCGAATGCGATTACCCACGGGATATGACGATCCACGAAATGTTCGAGGCGCAGGTCGCAAGGACTCCAGAGAATATCGCGCTGGTGTTTGAGGGCGTGAGCCTGACCTATCGGCAGCTGAATGAACGGGCTAACCGCTTGTCGGTTTACTTGAGAGAACGCTTTGCTGTCCGCACTGGCGATCTGGTGGCGTTGTGTTTAAACCGCTCTGAGCATATGCAGGTCGCGATACTGGCCATTCTCAAGGCTGGGGGCGCTTATGTACCACTGGATCCGCTGGCACCGGATGACCGGGTGAGCTACATGCTGGAAAACGCCGGTATCGATATCATCTTGACGGCACATCCCGGCGATGAGAAAGCCGCTGCACTAGCGGCAACCGGCCGAACCGTTATTGATGTCGCCGATCGGGAAACGTCAGCTGAAATTGCCCGCTACCCAGGCGAAAACCAGCCTTCATCGGTGCGGTCTACCGATTTGGCTTACATCATCTATACCAGCGGGACCACGGGCAATCCTAAAGGCGTCATGCTAGAGCATCACAGTGTGATCAACCGTATTGTCTGGATGCACAAACAATATCCGATCACGGCGCAGGATCGTATCTTGCAAAAGACTAACTACACCTTCGATGTTTCAGTGTGGGAGCTTTTCTGGGCTAACTGGTTCGGGGCCTGTACCGTTTTTGCCTCGCAGGAGGCCTATAAAGATAATGTCTATCTGGCAGAACTGATTGAACAGCAACAGGTAACGACGCTCCATTTCGTCCCTTCAATGCTATCGGCATTCCTTGAAACCCTGGAGGGGCAGAGCGCATTGCAGGCAAAACTGGGCAGCCTTAACTATCTCTTTTGCAGCGGAGAGGCGTTAAACGTGGGTGAAGTCAGAAAATGCCAGCGCTTACTGCCACATTGCCAGATCCATAATCTCTATGGCCCAACGGAAGCAACGGTGGATGTGTTGTTCTACGACTGTAACGCACCCTCCATCAAGGATGTGTTAATCGGTAAGCCGATAGACAATACTTCCGCCTACGTGCTGAATGCACAAATGCAACCCATTCCACCGGGGGCTATTGGCGAGTTATTCATTGGTGGCGTTGGTGTTGCTAGAGGTTATGTGAATAATAAGCCATTGACGGATAAGGTTTTCCTGAGTAATCCATTCCAGGGCAGTGAGGAAAAGCGACGGGGTTACAATGGCCGGATGTATAAAACCGGCGACGTGGTACGCTATTTAGCCGATGGCAATATCCAATATCTGGGCCGTAATGATTTCCAGGTTAAAGTGCGCGGTTACCGTATTGAACTGGGCGAAATCGAGACGCGCCTGGCCAGCTATCCGGACGTGAATCATGCGGTGGTGATCGCCAGTGAGCGTGGCAGCAGCGATAAATATCTGGTCGCTTATTATGTTGCCGCGCAGGAAATTTCCACCGAAAAGCTATGCGCTCATCTGCGGGAAACCCTGCCAGATTATATGGTGCCTGGCGTATTCGTTCATTTGACGGCTCTGCCAGTGACCTCAAACGGTAAGTTAAACAGAAGGTTGTTACCTGAGCCGCAAATAACCCATTCCGTGACCTACGTGGCGCCGGAAAACAAGGTTGAAAAAACGCTATGTGAGTTACTCGCCGATACGCTGCAAGTTTCATTTGAGGCAATCAGCATGGAGGATAACTTCTTTGCGTTGGGCGGCAACAGCATCCTGGCGATGAGGCTGAACAACCGGATTAACCAGGTGCTGAGGGTTAAAATACGTCTGCTTGATATTATCAATGCGCGCACCCTAAGCGAGTTATCGCAAGCCATTGTACAGGCTCAAGGGAAGTCCTTTGAGGTGATAGTGCCATTTAGTACGGTAACGCAAAAACCACAGATGTTTATGGTTCACCCTGGGATGGGGAACAGTTCGGTCTACCAATCCTTGGCCAATAGGTTGAGTGAGCGCTACTGTTGTTATGGGGTTGACTCATATAACTTCTATCATGAGCAGAAGGTCGAGCGGCTTGATGAATTGGCACGTTTCTATCTGGAGCATATCGATCGCGTTCTTGATATCACCCAACCGGTCACTTTATTAGGCTGGTCGTTGGGCGGGAAGATTGCACTGGAGATCGCGGCTAATTTAGAAGCGCGTGGGGTTAAGGCGATCACTGTCTATCTGCTGGATACCTGGTTGTTAAGCGAAGATCATTATCTGCGTAATGATTCATCCTTTAACCTGGACTCTATGATGGAGCGGTTACAAATCCCACATTATTTAAGACATAATGTCGAATCGGTTGCCATAAGCGATAAGATGTTGAATGCACAGCCACTTTCTGCCGTGTTAAAACATACGCAGCTCGTGTTGTTTAAGGCGACAGAGGAGATAGATAATGAGGAATACCAGCAATATCGGTTTAACAACATTGATACTGGTGTTGAAAATATCGACCAACTTCAGCTGTTTGAAATAGCAGCCAGTCACTTTACCTTGCTAGAAAGGGAGGATGAGTTGATTAGCCATATCCGCTAATTCTTTCTTGGCGCTGGGCAGGGGTTCTATTACCTGCCCAGCATGTTGTCGGTGAAGGGCTAAAGAACATGACCAATTATATCTACTGCTCTCGTATTGACGAGCTAAGCAGCGAACTGCTTTATTCGCAGCGGGATTATCTTGATAGAGACCAACGGATCCTATTCGATCAGTTTAGATTTGATGACGATAAACGCCGGTCATTATTAGGGAGAATGCTGCTACGTTATGCATTAAAAAAACATGAAGGGTATCAGGGAAGTCATTTTCCCAGGCTGCACTATAACCGCTATGGCAAGCCTGCTGTTATGGGAATGAAAGGGGGGTTTAATCTTTCCCATGCGGGGGCCTGGGTCGTATGTGCCTATACCACGCAGGGGGATATCGGCGTTGATGTGGAAAAAAGAGTCCCCATTGACATACGTGACTACCAGGATGTGCTCACCCCTGAGGAGTTTACACAACTCGTTCAGGGGGAAAACGTTGATTTCTTTCGTCTGTGGTCGTTGAAAGAAGCCATCATAAAAGCGGATGGTCGGGGTTTTGCTTTATCTCCGACCACGTTTACCTTACCTCACCCTTTTGCCAACGGCTTAACCGTCGATGTTGCTGAAAAACGGTGGTACTTGTACTCACAGGACATTGGGGGGGAATATGTATTATCCAGCGCCTCAACATCCTATGACACCGCACTGTTTTCGTTAGCCTTTGACACTTTGTTGGCCTGACTTAATCGTTACCGTTCTCTGCCAAAGCCATACGCGATGTGGATATGGCTGGTCGCTCAGCTCTGGCAGACAAAAGCGCTGTCCTTTTTTGCTGAGAGCCTTGATAAATGGGCGAAGACATCCACTCTTCTTCAGTGGTCAAGTGCCCTGGGCAAAGCGACCAACCGTACTTTGAGCGCGGTAAGACCGCTTCCACGTGATCAAACAGATCGCCGCCACGCATGCCAACGCTAATCACCTCAAGCCAGTGGGCATAGGCCGAGAAGTAGGGCTTGGCGACTGCATCCAGATAGTTTTTCGCCTCTGTTGATAACTCACCATCAGCATTTACCGCATAGCCTGCCCGGCTGGAGGCCCCGCCGCGATAGCCTACGGTTAAAGAGCTCGTATAACCGTACTTCACGGTGTTGTCGGTTGGGAACAGGTTACCTTTAATAAAGCGTGGGCCGCTGGAAGCAATGGTGACGATACTCGGGTGCTGGCCAAAGCGGCGCACCAGGCAATCTCCTAAAGCTTGTTCTGTGACGCCCGGGGCCAGCTTATTCATGGCATCCAGAATGCAATTGGAGGCTAATGCAGTTGATCAGGCCCACGCTGTTTCATTCTGCTGAGGATGTTGGTTTTTCTTTGTTGGATGGTTTCATCCGTTAGTGCAACGGGCACGCCAGTGCAGTCCTTTTGCGGCTCTGGGATGGTTTTTAAGCTTACTTGCTGGTTTTTCATGTGATCCTCTCTGCCTGGTGGGAGCTTTTGCAGCCTATGGCTAAGACTTATCGGCCCGTTTAAAACAGCCAAAAAACAGCTTAGCGTTAATTTGATCACAGTTTCTACTTTTATAGGTTTGAGTTCTTGCATTCATTTATCAAACTGTTAGCGTATTGGACTGTAAATTAGGATTGTTACTGTTTAACAGGCAAAACCTAAACCTCTGGTGGTGTTGGCTATTAGTTAGCACGCCACCAGAGGTTTAGGTTTTTTTTTGCCTCAAGACCGGCTTATACAACAGGCTGGCACCCCGGCAACGCGACAGAGAGTGATGAGGTATGAACGACCAGCAAAAGAAATTATTGATGGAGTGAGTGACCATAAAACGTGGCTAGCCTGGTGTACGGCATAACCCGCTTGCGTTTAAAACTATTCGTCTGATGTGGGGGATATATGATCCATCTACGGAAGACCAACAATAACACAAACTAAAACCATTGAGGAAATAACCATGAAACGGTTTTCACTATTACTTGCTCTATTGTCTTCACTTATTTTTAGTCCGCTCTTGGCTTACGCTGAAACAGTAGGTGATAATACAGTCACCATTTATGTAACCCGCCATGGGAAAACCATGTTTAATACCGTACATCGGGTTCAGGGTTGGGCAGATACCCCGTTGACTGCCGCAGGCGTTACGGTTGCTGAACAACTTGGCAAGGGGCTGAAAGATGTTGAATTCAAAAAGGTGTATGCCAGCGATCTGGGGCGGGCACGTCAAACTGCACGTATTATTTTAGCCGCAAAAGGGCAGCAGTTGAACATCGTCGAAAGCGAGAAACTGCGCGAGTTCTGCTTCGGTATTTACGAAGGCGATCTCGATGCCAATATGTGGGGAGCAATCGCCACCAAGCTTGGCTATGAGTCGGAAAAAGCGCTATTCGGTGATTTTGCCAAAGGGAAATTGCCATTTGCCAAGATGTTCGGCGGTGTTGCTCTGGTCGATACCAGCGGTGAAGCTGAAACGTTTGCCACCGTCAAAGCACGTATGCAATCAGAGCTAAAAGCTATCGCTGAGGAAACGGCAGCTCAAGGGGGCGGTAACATACTCCTGGTTTCACATGGAGCAGCTATTCTGGCCATGGTAGCGGATATGAGCTCTACACCCATTGTCGCGCCACTGTCTAATGCTAGCGTTACGCAGATTACTTATAAAAACCGTGAATTTACCGTAGGTAAACTGGGCGATATGAGCTATGTAGAAAAAGGTGCAAAGCTCTGATTGGGCGGTGAGCTAAAGGAAATTAAATAGAATACTATGTATCCATAATCCTCAATATCTAACCAGTATCAGCGGCAATCTTGTCACATCATCATATAGATAAGATCATTTAGTCCCTGGTGCTGGTTTTCGGCTTTTTTTCTGCGCAGGAACGGTTTTGTTGAATAAATCAGATTTGGGCAAAAGAACCCCTTGAATGTGCATATACCTCAGGCAATGCGCACACTTTTTGGCATACCCACGAGCGTCATCTTGTTCAATGCACGGATCATCGCCATAGTCTCACCGACCTGCTACGGGGATGCTTATTCCAAATATGATTTATTCAACAAAGCCTCAAACAGCATGTTGACGCGATAGCGACCGTCTTTATCGATATGCCCGTAGGTGTCATTTTCGGTGGTACTGGTGACGCGGGCCGGTAATGTGCCGGCCATCACCGGACGTGAACCGGGCTCAGGACGGAAACTAAAATCAGGGCTGTCCGGGATCCCGTCAAACCTGACGCCAAAGTCCTCATCACGCCGCGCATGGCTGTGCATTGCCGTGATGACCACACCATGAGCAAACACGTCTGCCACTTCGTAACCGCCGGTGACTTTCAGAACCTGACCCGGAGAGAGGGTCGGGCAACTGGTGATGGCATGGGTCTCAGTCTGGCCATTCAGATAGCGCTCATGACGAATGCGGGCATAAAACGCTCCGGACTCCGGTGCCGGATTGTGGTCAGCGCATCCATATCCTACTCGTAACGACGGGCCAGCACCGTCAGGTCACCTTCCCCTTGTTCGAGAAGCTTCAGCAGCCAGTGCTCCGGCAAAATTTCAGCATGGGCGCGGGTCTGGCAGAGCGAAGCCGAGCCTTCCATAGCACGTGCACAGTAAGGGTTCAGACGTCGCAACAGGATGGCTGGATTTTCCATGAATCTATCTCTTTGTCGGTTCCTGGACACGCTACCGCCCCTCGCTGTTTCCCGTGAAGGGGACCAAAGCGCATACGGTCAGACTGGTAGTTTGTGGGTTTCTTTGCTGAAAGCCCGTAATGACAGACGTTCAGCAAAAAGCGGACAGAGAAGCTCTGCCCGCTAGTGACTTACGCGGTCGCGCGTTCGCTCCAGGAATCGGAATGAATAATGTTGTCGTCCTTGTAGGTCCAGGTGATTTTTTCGTAACGCAGTTCAATGCGCTCAAGGTGGTTGTGCTTCTCTTTAGAAGGATCCTTGATGTCATACATTTCCGGATTGACTTTCACCACTTTCACGTTTTCCAGTTTGGTGTTGAAGTACTCCACTTCCTAGCCCGCGTCGTTGATTTTGTACCACTTGAATTCCGCAGACTTGAGGGTCTGACCGGTGGTCACAGCCTTGTACAGGTACGGGCTGGAAGAGTTGATTTCCTTGGTGAACAGGAACGGGGTGTGGATACGGGGGCTGGTCAGTTTGCCGGTGTTGTTATCGGTCGTAAGTTCCTGAGCGACAACTTCGATGCTGCCTTCACGATCCTGAACGTCCACAGAACCTTTAATGTCCGCGCCGCCGTCGTCTTTCAGCCAAAGATAAGCAGGAATTGCCATGGAATTACTCTCCATTTGATTGTGATGTGCCATCATCGTCGGCGTGTTTCTGTGGAATCACCGACAGCTGGCGACCCCAGTCAGGTCGCAACCACAGTACCTGCCGGGCTGCCTGCTCCAGATCCTGATGATCTTCCACAAGGATCCAGCATCCCTGTGTGACCGTGAGCACCGGTGACTGCTGCGGCCAGCCAGCGGCAGATCGCCACAGACCAGCACCACGGGCTGGCGGTAAGTGGCTTTCCGGCTCCAGATCAAAAGGCTGATGGAAATAAACTGGTGAAGACATACCAAAAAAGGCTGGTCTAAATCCTCTCCCTGGGTGGATATTTTATCCTCGTTTATCTCTGCATGCAGGTTTTTAGCATAGGCGAATATGACTGGATGCGGGGACTAGGCGATAGCGTGTGCAGCGTGCCTCTTGGCCCGGATGACACAAGAGACATCACTGCGCCACTGTTCCTGTTCTTCCTGGGAACTCCGCTCCTATTTGTCGTTCGCTTACGGCGATGCTGCATTTTGCTTGCAGCATCACTGTCTGAAATGAAATCCATTTGGGATAGGTTCTAAGCGCAATTTTCCGTATTTTAAATACACTTTAATTAAAACATGTATGCTTTTTAATTACGTTTATTATAAACATAGAACTAACTCCGTAATGAAAACTAATATCACGCAAGAAGCACCCATTTTTATGAGCAAGCAAAATACTCTTTTTTAGCGTTTCGTCACATAATAAATCAACCCGTTTTTTTCTTTCACAATCAACAGAGGTTATATAACTGGTCACACTACAGCCTCACTCTTTGTGCTGATAATTTTCAACACTTCATCTACTATTAACCCCATCCCCATCGGTAGTGATTCTAAGAATTGCTTTTGGATACCTAGTATTGTAAAAATTGAATAGATATCTTCTTTAGTAAAAGAAGTATTCGCATTTCCATTTAAGCACAATAGCAAAATAGCCATTAATCCTTCAATCAATCTACTATCGCTACTGCCATAAAAATAGACGGTTTTTTCATCTAATATCTTAAATGAAAGATACGCTGTATTTTGGCAATTTGAAAGTTTAATTGCATCACTTCCCAAAGGGACGCCTGGCAAAGAAGATGCGCAGGAGATAATGAATAAATATTTTTCCTTTAATGTGTTTTTGTTTTTTGCTTTTTCCATCAAAAAATCTGGAACTATAGATGCATTCATTCAGCCAAAATCCTTATTTATATCAATAATTGCGGACACTAATTTTTCAACATCACTTTCGTTATTGTAAGGAGAAAATGAAGCTCTAAGCGTACCTGAAATTGAAAAGTGTTTCATTAGCGGGATGGCGCAATGCTTTCCAGAGCGTAACAATAGGCCATATTCAGATAAAAGCGTTGCAAAATCAACATGATGTATATTTTTTATGTTAAATGACAATATGCTGCTATCGTCATCTGAAAAACATATAAAACCGGGGATTTTTTCTTCTAACTCGCTTCTAGCCAGCCTTGATAAATATGAAGAATATTTACTCATATCATCAAAATTATATGTTTTCAGCCACTCTAACGTAGCTCCAAAACCTAATATCCCCATAATATTTGGAGTGCCAGGTTCAAAGCAAAATGGTGACTTTTTAAAAGAAATTTCATTTCCACTTATATCAGAGAGCATCTGCCCACCTCCATAAAATGGAGAGAAGTCACGAGAAACAGCAGGAGAGTAATATAAAACACCAACTCCATTTGGACCATATAGTTTATGCGCTGAAAATGAATAAAAATCAACCTTTGTCTTTTGAACATCGATAGGATTGTGAACAATTCCTTGAGCCCCATCAACAGATACCTTCACTCCATATCTGTGAGCGACACTAATTATATAATCAATATCAGGCATAAACCCAGTAACGTTAGACATCTGAGTTATGGCGATAAATTTAGTTTTTTTATTAATTAAACTTTCTAATGCATCGATTTTTATAGAGCCATTTTTATTCAGTGGTATTCTGACTAACGTTGCATTCATTTCATTAGCAATCTGAATCCATGGGACTATATTTGAATGATGTTCAGAATCGTTAATAAGTATTTCATCACCTGGATTTAATACATTTCTCAGATAACCATGAGCAATGATATTCATTGAAGCTGTAGTTCCGTCAGTCCATATGACATTATCAATAGAAGCGCCATTGATAAGCGAGCAAACATTATACCTCGCCTGCTCATACAGTTCTGTCGTGCTTTTCCCTACAGAATGCAAACTTCGATGTACAGTGGCACCGTTTTCTATTGTGTAACGACTGATAGCCTCTATCATTTTTAACGGCTTTAATGCTGTAGCTGCACTATCGAGATAAATCATTCCTAATTTATCAATAGCAGGAAATTGCGCCCGAAACGATTGGTTATCAAAATTATTGAGCATATGCTTTGCCTATTTACCTATATCTTCCCATTTACCTATCTCCAAGTAGATAGATTAATTGGTAATCTACATGTAACAGACTCTATCATTCTTTGACATAGATCAAAGATTTGACAATTAACTCAACATTCTTTACTCTTTTCGGTTCGTTGAAAACTCGCGTAGTCAAAAGAGCGCCTTCATATGAGCTCATGATTAGAGCAGCTATTTCATATGCCACTTTTTTAGATGCGCATCGGTTGATAGATAAGATGAGGCCAGCAATGAACTCTTCTAAACAAGAGAAAAAGTCTTTTATTCCTTGTTTCATTTCCTCACCAAATGTATTAAATTCAGAAAGAAGCTGCCCAATAAGGCAGGACTGTTCATCGCTAGTTGATTTTTTTTCAAAATACCCCATAAATGCGTTCAATTTATCATCATCAGAAATCTCACCTAACGAATTAAAATAGGCAATTATCTCATTGGTGTAATGCAATATTATTGCACAACCGAGATTTTCTTTGGTAGGAAAATAATAATGAATACTGGATGTCTTTATATTCACCACTTCAGCCAAGTCTCTGAAACTAAAAGAATTAAACCCTTTATGTTCAACCAATTTTATAGCAACATCAATAATTTCTTGTTTTTTAGATGGCTTCATTATGATTATTCTCACTAATTATTTAACATAAATTTACTAATTGTGATTAATTTAATTGCCATGCCATTTTATTTCCATCAAAATGACACTTACAAATAAAATTACTTTGATTAAGATCATCAGATTCTTATTATTATACACTATTTTAAAACAATTGCTCAATTTAATTTATGATAATTCTCGGATTGGATTAAGAACGGTTGAATACCACAAAAAAGGGAAAGGTACCTGCGTCGGTACTGGCAGATGTACGTGCAAAGGCAAAAACCTTAATTGGGTAAGTGAGGGGTATTTGAAAGATAAAAGGTATGGAACTATGAACAAGCCGTCGAATCTGGGTGTTATTGAACTGATGATTATTATCAGTCTGCTTATCGCGGGAATAAATATGCTCAAGTACCTGTATGGCTGATCCAACTTGCGACCTGGGTTGGGCGATCCGCTTTCTCTGTTCCACGATCGTCCTTTCCGATGTCTGCTGAAGTAGGAAACACCTGTATAAAAATAAATCCCAATCTGCCCGGCGCCCAGGTTCGACATTTTTTCCGATGGGGCTTATTTATCCAGGTATGCGGGGCGGCCACCGGCGAACGGGTCAGGGGCAAAGAAGACGACTAGCCCGACACACTACATGTTGATGGCCAGGAACGCCGGAAGGGCCCTTGGACAGAATGAGCGGTATGTCCAGGTGGGCGAGGAATTAAATGAGGGATAAAGAAAAGACCGCGTACACAGCCTTATTATTTATTGATATTATTAGAGCGGATGCGCATCACAACTATGGCGTTGGGCAGTTATATAAGCCACTTGTTGTTCTATACACCCACTGAGTTGTGCAGAATCTAGTATGGAATGGGCGCTTCCATTTACAGGTTTTATTTCCGAAATCTACACCGCTCTTTGATATTAATTGCCAATTACCCCATCTTTCAGTGCATCCTGGGTCATAAGCATTTGCCGATAGCGGTGAAATTAAAAATATAGTCAACACCATAAACAATAATTTAATTTTCATCTTTCTTTTCCTTTTTATTAACACCCTAACCAAGCTGGGCTGGTGATTTAATAATAAACAGAACGGTCAATAAGATAAAGCTGTAAAGAAATAAAACAAGACTAATATCACACTAAACAGGAATTAATGAGCATACTCCTAGTTATTATTGGGTGATTAATAGTTTTAATGATAAATATATTGGATGTTAATATATTGATAATTCGCCAGATATGTCGGTAAAAGAAGGTGCGCACCCGTTATTCAGCCAATAGCCCCCGAATTTGATTCGCCTGAGCGGTCCGTTGCTTGATGAAACTCTGACGACTCCGGTGAAGTGCCAATACAGCTTGCTGCTCAGGGGTCTTGACCGGCACGAACCGCATGTTGGGTCGTGTGACGGCTTCGCAAATAGCCTCTGCGTCTGCAGCATCATGCTTATTGGTTTTGACATAGGGCTTGACGAACTGAGGGGCCATCAGCTTGACGTTATGGCCCATCGACATGAGTTTGCCGGCCCAAAAGTGGGCAGAAGCACAGGCTTCCATGCCGATCAAACAGGGAGGGATGTTGGCAAAAAAGGAAAGCATTTTTGCTCGTTTGAGTTGCTTGTTGAACAACCGCTTGCCGTGTTCGTCAATTCCGTGGACCTGGAAAACCTCTTTTGCCAAATCGATGCCGATAGTCTTAACGTTCATGATGGCCGCTCCGCTCAAGTAGTGACGATTTATCGTCCCACTGTGGCACAAGATGTAGGGGGCGACCATTCCATTAACAAAGCCGCTGTACGTTTACCCAAGTGTACAAGGTGACGAGAGAATTTAAATCATGTTTGCGATGATGACTAATGAACTGAAAGTAGGCCCTCACGAGCCTACCTCGGATTATTATTTAATCACCCAAATGCAATATTTTTTAAAGCATAGTCGTTCTAATCTAAAGTTGTGTTCATTTGAGTCAATAGTTGAGTCCTTTTTCTGCATTAATAATGGCGATGATTTATTATTGAGTGATGTATTGGTATCCATACTGGCAGAGACAATACACGGAACTGATAACGTAACTATTAATGCTATTTTTGATAATAATCTCATTGCAATATCCATCCTTTTATTGAAATCCACCACAAATGTGAAGGATTTTTCAATGTACCTCAAACTACAATGAGAAAGTGATTAATAAATGTAAATAATGACAGAAATCACACTAAATAGGAAGTTGCAAGTAAACTCCTAGGTATTATTTTACGGCTAATTATTGGAATGACCTTATTTCTGAATGTGAATTTCAGGTCTGGATTGGGTAGCCGTAATCATTACAATATGCGGCAAAAAGGCAGGTACTACTTCAGGTGGTAAAAGAGGGTGCGCACCTGATAATGTTTTTACATCACGGCGCTGTGTACGCCGCCAGTGAACGTTAGGAGGAATATCTTTGCGTGGGAAGTCCCTTGATCGGTTTTTGGAATCCGACTCGTAAAAAGAGTCCTCAGAAGCTATGGGGCTCGGATAAAAAAGGGCCCCTTTCCGTTCTCTGTGAAAGTCGGAAAGCAATGTATCAACATTGTTGACATTTCGCAGTGATTTGACTAATGTTTCTACAGTGTAGATACATTACGACTGATAAGGAGGGGAACATGTCTCAAGTTGTGGTTAAAAAATGGGGCAACAGCCCGTCAGTCAGGCTTCCTGTAGCCATCATGAAAGCGGCATCACTCAACGTGGATGATACTGTTGAGGTCAGCGTCGAAGAAGGACGTATCGTCATTGTACCGGTGCGGGCAAGGGTCTATTCGCTTGACGGCCTGTTGGCAGGCGTGACGGACGAGAACATTCACCAGGTCGTGTCGTTTGGTGAGCCTGTTGGCAAAGAGGCACTATGATGGTTAAGGGTTACGTTCCTGACGCCGGTGATATTGTCTGGCTAGAGTTTGATCCCCAGGCGGGGCATGAACAAGCTGGCCATCGCCCTGCATTAGTGCTAAGCCCAGCCGTATACAACGGGCGGATTGGGTTAATGCTGTGCTGCCCGATGACGACCAAAATTAAAGGGTACCCTTTTGAAGTCATTGTCCCTGGTGAACGTGAGAGTGCAGTCCTTGCCGATCAAGTTAAGAGCCTGGATTGGAAAGAACGTAATGCCATAAAAAAGGGAACGGTACCTGCGTCGGTACTATCAGATGTACGTGCAAAGGCAAAAGCCTTAATTGGGTAAACATGGGGGTATTATGAAAGATAAAATTACAGTATTTTCTCTACCCAGAGAGAGCCTCATTTTATCAGAAAATACTATTGGTTGATTGTCTCCCACACTGTTGTGCGGCTGACTACCTTATCCACATCATTTGTTTGTTTTTTTCAAAAATAAGATCCTTTAAATGTAGAATATCTTGAATTTTTCTAACGCCAATTTTCTTAAAAGCATTTGTTTTATGCGCATAAATAGTTTTTGTAGATAGCTTTAATCGATGTGCGGTCACATTGACGTTTGTTCCATTCAATGTGTCAATTAAAACATCTCGTTCTCTAGCTGTCAGCAGTCTATATCGTTCTTGATAATAGTATTCATTATTGGCGGTGTTTTCAATGGCAGACAAAAATTGTTCTACTGATGCGTGTTCATTTATTGATTCATTAATATCACATATTGCTCCTAGGTTTATACTATTTTGACTTACTAACAGAAGTTTAACCTTTCCACTAAGATTTAATATCCTTTGAAATATGTTTATTGTTGCTTTAGTTACGTGAATAATAACCAGATCGTTAATTCTTAAATCATCAAGGTAATTTCTCTTGCAAAGGGGAAGTAGAGTTTGCTGATTCGAAACGAAATTACTCTGTGCATGTCAAATACACGTTTGATGGCGGAACTGGAGAGGTTATAACCTTGGGTGAATACAGTGAGTCAGGAAAGCGGATCCGGCGCGTATCCCAACAGCTATTGTTTAGTTATAGCCGTCATGACGATGAGTTGTTCATGGTATCCACCCATTCTGCATTGAATGATGCACAGGCCAGAATGTTGGATGCGATTATACCGGATTTTTACTTATATAAAGACCGAGGTTTCCGAATTCGTATATTTAACCAAGGTGATTCCGGATATGTGTTTACGACCTACGGTGTCCCCATTTTTATTTGCACAAAAATATAATATCCCTACGTTACTTGATGGTTAGGAGATGGATGTTCCTAACCATGAACGCTGCAGTGAACAGAAAGTACCTAGCCGGCGTCCGAAAGTGAGCTCGACCAAGCAAGAAGCGTCAACGACACCCAGTCGTTCAAGGATACTAATCAGCTGATGGGATGCTCCAAACTAAGGCGTGGTTGTCTTCCCCCTGATTTGAATCACCCTTTCCGTTCTCTGTAGAAGTCGGAAACCCAACTACCTTTGCTCAACCATCTGTTCCTCCTGGTTTCGTCCACCGCTGGGAAGCAATATCTACTTTATTTGATTTGCTACAGTGGTTACATGTATAACTTTCTTTATTCGTTGGATGCACCGACAGCTATCTTGACGATAATGGGATAATCGAGAGTTTCCATGTTAGATCATCTACTGGCAGCGAGTTAGCAAACTTGGAGCGACCTTTCCGTTCTCTGTTATTTTCGGAAACAAGAAAGGCCGCATGTGATGAGGAAATTACTTATCTAACAGTTCCAGGACAGTTCCATCCATAACCTTGAAATTTACGCTGTGTATAAACCATATGTCCAACATCATTTACATACCCGCGTTGATATTGACACATTATCTTTCCATTTACATTTACAGACCCTATATATATCCAAGAGGACCAGTGAGGGAAGCCTACGGCATGTACAGATGAAGTTGCTAAAATTGATAAGCCAAAGAGTGTCGCAGTCAGGAATTTCTTCATAATTCACCTATGTTAATTTACTTTTCAATGTTTTTTGTTGAATACACCATGTGATCAGTGATGTCATCTGAACTTATCCCAATCATCAATAAGAAAAAACACTAATAAACAAAAATACGGACACGCATCACATTAAATAGGCCAACTCTTAGTAACTATTATATATAGTAATCATGAGCAGTAATATTAATGAAAATGTATGTTTTCCATAATTTCATTATTGAGTGCAGTGTGACAGATAATGAGATGTTCACTAGTTGACTGATCAGCTCGGCGCCTAGGTTGGACATTTTTTCCGATAGGGCAGATTTGTCCAGGTACGTGATGTAGCCACCGGCGCTGAGCGGGGTAGGGGAGAAGAAGACGGCCAACCTGACACACTACATGTTGTGCGCCGGTCAGCTGCGAACGATACCAGATGCTGATTTTTGGGGATAGCTTGGGCGACTGGACAGAATTGGCCTGATCTATTCAACAAAGCCGCTGTACGTTTACCCAAGTGTACAAGGTGACGAGAGAATTTAAATCATGTTTGCGATGATGACTAATGAACTGAAAGTAGGCCCTCACGAGCCTACCTCGGATTATTATTTAATCACCCAAATGCAATATTTTTTAAAGCATAGTCGTTCTAATCTAAAGTTGTGTTCATTTGAGTCAATAGTTGAGTCCTTTTTCTGCATTAATAATGGCGATGTTTTATTATTGAGTGATGTATTGGTATCCATACTGGCAGAGGCAATACACGGAACTGATAACGTAACTATTAATGCTATTTTTGATAATAATCTCATTGCAATATCCATCCTTTTATTGAAATCCACCACAAATGTGAAGGATTTTTCAATGTACCTCAAACTACAATGAGAAAGTGATTAATAAATGTAAATAATGACAGGAATCACACTAAATAGGAAGTTGCAAGCAAACTCCTAGGTATTATTTCACAGCTAATTATTGGAATGATCTTATTTCTGAATGTGAATTTCAGATCTGGATTGGGTAGCCGTAATAATTACAATATGCGGCAAAAAGGCAGGTACTACTTCAGGTGGTAAAAGAGGATGCGCACCCGATAATGTTTTTACATCACGGCGCTGTGTACGCCGCCAGTGAACGTTAGGATGAATATCTTTGCGTGGGAAGTCCCTTGATCGGTTTTTGGAATCCGACTCGTAAAAAGAGTCCTCAGAAGCTATGGGGCTCGGATAAAAAAGGGCCCCTTTCCGATGTCAGCCTTCTCGGAAAGGAATGCGAGTGATAGTTCTAACTTAGTTGGAAGAGTGTGCCGGTTCGAACTGGTGCTCTTTGTCTGTCGTGAGATCGGCCTTTCCGTTCTCTGTACTTTCCGGCAAGTCGGCACCTTGCCCCACCAACTACCACATGTAGTGGTTCTACCAGCTGGATAAGCAACTAAATATGGTGTTTAACCCTGAATGTGGTCGATGGAAAATCCGCTGTAAAAATCACCAGGGATGCTTTTTGATGGTAAAATGCCAGAAGTCGGAAACGATCCAGCCCCTCAAAAGGATCCTCACGACGAATTTTAAAAATGCAGGCTGACAGCATTTTGGGGATAATTTGGGGGACCGGCGATCATCACTGGCGTCCAGGATGGAAAAGTGGACGTTTTAGGACAAGATTGCGCTACGTGAAATCTGAACGTTGACGTGGAGTCATAATGAGCAGATTTTACGTAGCGCCCCTATGCTATATGCAGTTACCAGAAGAATTTTTCCAACAAGCAGATCCTATGACAAAGTTCGTCGCTCCCCACAGCTTCATTTTTGTAGGAATGTTGACCCAAGATTTGATCACTGCTCTGAGGGGCGGCCCGTTTTCTTGGCCAGCTATCCTCAATATCACCTGCAAGTTTCGTTGCAACTCTCAAACACTCAAAACATGTACAAAAACGAAATGCTCGTGCACCCACAAGGCAACGAAAAAATAACGATCCACAAATGCAAACCAATGTTGCGCCCCGCAACACCGTATGATTTTCAATTACCACCTGTAAGCAGCACGTATTTTCGCCATCACACGAGCAATGCTTTCCGCTGATGTTCTCTGATTTTTCCCTTATCCCTGTACTTGAAAGCTAACAGATTCTACAGCCTGAGGTTTTCGCTGCTGCACTCGTTTAGCCGCGCCAGCCGTTGAATTGAATTGTCCATTCTTGGCCCGTTTCCATGTGCCAAGCAGGTAAGCAGGTCATCACATTTTTGATCTCACCAGTGCCAACATGATCCGCAATCTCATCCAGGATCTGCTGCCCAGAGGCTCCGGCAGTACCTGCAATTGCGGCTCCACGTTATCACGATCAGACGTGCTCAGATTTTCAATCAGCACTGACGAGCCATCGAAGCCTATTGCCATTTTTTCCTGAAGACCCTACGTACGTATCTTTTACACCCTGTGTAAAACTACGTAAGTAACAGTTCGGATTCCAAACTCGGTGATCGGCGCGTAACAAGAGACTTTTTTTGGCTGAGTTTGGTTTCCGAACCCAACAAAGAGGCCTGCTGTCGCAATGTTAGTTTCTGAGGAGACTGAGGTGAGGATAAACGCGCTTCGATCAATGCAATGCACGAATGGCGGTGACGCATAGACGTATCCCGTTTGATTTCTCCAAGTACAGAAAGCGCGGTTAACCGGATAGTCTTGTTGCCGTGCTGACACGTTTGTGCCACCGTATCCAGCCAGCCGGGGTCAAAATACTCGGCATCACGTAACCCTAAAGGCTCATCATGCTGTGCATAGATGTTGCCACGGACACCGTCATCCCTGACTCGCTTACACAAACTCAACCAGCCGGTGAGTCGTAACATCATCAAGGTGCGGCTGACAGTTTCTCGGGAGGCTTTACCTGAATGGGGGCAAGTTGAAGTTGCAGCTCTTCGTTGGTGGGGAGCACCGCTCCGTCGTTTTGCTGAGCATAAAGGCGGATCATTACCCAGGCGGTTTTACCCAGCGGGGATAACCGGTTATACAATGGTTTTTCCAGATAAGTTTATCGAACGCGTAAACGAGAAAGGCGAAAAAACACGCTAGACGCTAACGATGGATATTATCCGCTAGGGAAGTTGCGGAATGTATGAGCGCGGTTTTGCCATTGGCGGCCTTTATTACCAGAACGTAACCGCCACCAATGCAATAGTGGGTTAAATACAATGATACATAACCAGTTAATTTATGACAGCATAAGCAAGAATAAAAACAAAGCAAATAACAAACAGTCAGCTAAATCTATAAAATGCATTACTTTCTCCTCGGCCTGATCGAGAAAGAAATACATATTCACTTATAATAAATCCAGATGATTTTTTCCGAAATCGTATGATATAAAAAATGCAATGACCTAATATTAATGGAATGCACAGGCCTCCTACAGCCTTAGATAACACTCCTGTAAGAATTAAGTTAATGAGAATTAAACACAAAAAAATCGTTGCAGATGTAGACTCCATTTTCTTTAATTCATTTCTAATGGATTCATCATGTAGTTCTTTCCAGCGTCGAAGCGTACTGGTGCTGAAATTATATTTTTCACATAGGACTTTATTTGACACGCCATCTTTGGCCTGTGAAAGGAAATCCGCAATCTGCTCATCTGTAAAATGCTTTGCTCCCAACTATTATCCTCCTGCCTTTTTTTATTGCACTTACATGACGTAACACCTCCGATAGCCTCGAAGGCGATCATAACATAAACCGTGTAAAAATAAAATTAACAAAGGTATTTCGTATTCAACTTAAAGAACCATAAAAAAACTTCAAACACTGCTACTGAATCTTTACGAACATTCCTTAGACGACGTAAATAACATAACAAAAAAGAAAAAAATCAATCCAGTATCGATCGCAATGAATATAAGGTTCATACCAACAAGCCATGAAAATGTTGAGGAAACACAACCCAGTACTGTCAGAAATATGGATATGATAGTAGTGTGTTGGTAATTCACTGAAGAGAGGACGCCGCCGCAGACTGTCCTGTAGCTTATTCATAACACAGAGGGTTATAGCCCTGTCGGGATAAATGACCGTCTTTACCATAGCAGAGTCGCTTCCAAGGGCCGGTAATTATCACCATTGGTGCATCATCAATATGCTGCCTTCCGGGTTGACCGTCGTATAGCCTCCAGCGTGGTTTCACCTGCTGGAGCGGCGCTTAATTCAATATTTTCCAGCAAACAGGGAAGAAAGCGGCGGACTCCCCCATACTGTTCCACCATTTCATCGTGAAAACTGGCGTCAGGAGACCGGGCAATAGCATTTATAAATGTGATGGTATCGGCCAGCCGGCTGGAGGGAATTTTTCAAATATTGTCGCTTACTGTCGACATTTTCATCCAGAAGCACTGAGCAGATATGCGCCAGTTCTAATGCTGATTTATCAAGGTCCTTCAGCGTTCTCAGGCGTTTTTTCTGCCCAGTTTTTTTCGCCTCCCGACCGATATCAGCGATAACCCCATCCAGAACGTCCAGAGCGTCATCTAGTGCCGATATTTCGCAGGAACGAACAAGGCAATCAGCATTGCTGTTCGTCTTGCGGGCGGCATTCGGGCTATTTTGTACACTGAAATCATTTCAGCATACCGGGCGAATGAATTGAAACGCACCGGAGGAATACCGGTGAAGTCGAGATCCTGCATACCAAATGCTTTAAGTTTCAGGTATCCAACGTGTAAGGAGTGGTGGAGTGCATCCAGTACAGGGTTGAAAAGTCGGCTAGCAGGGGCCTATAACACGAAAGTAGCTAACAGAATGAAGTTCGTAGACGGTGAAAACTGGGAGGAAAACCTACTGCGTTGGATGGTTAGCCCGCAAAATACTCTGATATCAGGCGGTAAAGAAACTTACATGGCAGCCAGCGGGGGGACGACAACAGGGATAGACCTTGATACTACTTTCAAACAGATGATAAGCGGTCTGGGCGCATTTTCGGCACAAGCAACCCAGTTACCGGCGTTTGATGCGCTGTGGCAGGCACTACCAATGGTGCTGGTATCTTGATGAAGGCGATGGTTGTGATGCTGTTTTGGTGCCTATGACCCCAAGGTAGTGGTCACGCTGACCTTTGTCATGTTTGTGCTGATGCCGGTCTCAGGACCTTGTTGATTGACGGTGACTATGCCCAGCCCACGGCCTCCAGTTACTACCGCCTGCAATATGAAGCGCCTAACGGTTTGTATGAACTATTGATGCAGACGGTAGATCTCGGCCAACCCCAACAGATTATTTCCCATACCAGTATTATCAATCTCGATCTGATTATTTCTAATGATCCCCACGAGTTGCTGAAAACGACCATGATGCATGCACCTGATGGTCGTTTTCGCCCGCGTAACTTACTGCAGCATCCTCTATTTACTGGTTATGATGTGGCTATCATTGATTCACAGGGGGCCGTTCTATCATGTTGGAGCTGGTCATGCTGGAAAAAAACCATACGGTGCTAGCCATGATCAAGCCGGTACTACCTGATGTGCGTGAGTTTTTACGCGGTACTATCCCGAGGATGGGAGGGTTATTACCCTATATAGACTTTGGTATGTCTGCATTATAAATTCCTATGCGTAATTAGGAGTGTTTAATCGACATGTTCGATTTTAAATGGCTTTGGCTAAGAGTTGTGTTCGCATAAAACATCACCAAGAACCTATATTAATGGTAAGCCTCATGAAAGCAGTCCTGTATGGGGAAGTTTGTTCTTCATGTGTGTGAGATCTTCAAACATTAATTCAATTTTTTCATTGCCCGTTCTTTTATGTGCGTAAATATAAATTGGAATGTTTTTTTCTATCTTTTTAATTTCCAGATCTGATTTTTCAAGGCATGATAGTAGTGGGCATAAATGATGGAGTATTGTGAAGCCAAAAGAGAAAAGGAGCATTTCGACAATAGATGTAAGATTATCTGAAAACTTAACCTTGAACTCTCCATTAATTTCATCTTCTATGTTAGCTATGATTTCTGACGTGAGATTTTTTTTAAGTAATTGGGAATAATCTTTGTGGATGAAGATATCTTTGCATGTTGTATTTTTATCCTTGACAAGGTATAGGTTCAGGCTGGAGAAAATCGTTTCATAATTATCATGGGAAATGCTTATGTTGGGCATGTCACTTATAACATAATCAACTGAGTCATCAATAATATTTGTAATCATAATATCTATTGATTTTTTCTTAAAATTATTAATAATGAACGAGGAAATAAATGATATATCCTCACTAATAAAAATTTTTATTATTTTTTTATTTTCCTTTATGTTTTTTTCGAGTGACTTCAAAGCATGGAAATGACTTTTCGTTAAAACATATATTCTTTCTCCGTATTGTGTTAGCATCATTTCATTTTTTTCAAAAATGAAAAGCTTACTATTTATTCTGCCCTCGAGCTTTTTAATCATTGAACAAACAGCTGGTGAGGATATGTTTAATTCCTCGGCTGCCAGTTTGATTGACTTTTTTTCTGAAACACAGATGAAAGTATTTAGCTCTCTAGATGTGAACATTATATTTCCTTTTTTTGGTTGATTTTATTTCCCCTGGAAATATGTGTTTTTATTGTATTTTTCATGGATTATTGCAGTTTATAAAATATTAGTGAATGAGTAAATTCTTAACCCCTATTAAGTTTTTCTGATTTTACATCATGCGATTATGTTTGTAATCTATTTATAATACAATTTAATGGTCAGGGTTATTAAAGTGCATTTGGAGGGGCGGGTGATAATTAAAGATCCTAACGAAACCCAGTTAATAACTTGGATGCTGATCGGGCTAGTATCTACGTGGGGAGGGGTGGTTAGATACATCATGGATGTTAAAAATGACAAAGCGGAATGGCGATGGGTTGGCGTTGTGTTTCAAATAATCGTATCGGGTTTTACCGGGATACTCGGTGGGTTACTGAGCTTCGAAATAGGCAGCAGCATATATATGACTTGTGCCATCGCTGGTTTGTTTGGTGCCATGGGAAGTGGAGCCATAGATGTTATTGCCAGCAGAATACTAGTTCGTAACATGGTCAAGTGATGCCGTATTAACTATTTCATAATCCGCGTTTAACTTTACTGAGTTGACTGAGGGAAATGAAAGGTTATAACTAATGGCACGCACTGTTTAATATGATTATGCGTATGATGAAATCCTTTTAAATGTGACAGTTTAATATTGTGATGTAGGGGTGGTTATCTCCAATCATTTCCGGTCATAAATTTAATAAAAATCAAGAGGGCAATATGAACATATTAACCATTTTCCGCAGTTCTCTGTTCATTTTGTCTTTTTTAGGGATGATTGCTGGTGCCCAGTGGCTACGTATGCAACATCGTCAACTGAACAACTTGCGGCAACAGAATACGCGCTTGAATATGCAAACAGAACAGCTTACGGAGCGTCTTTTACAGGTTAAAGTCCAGGCGGCCACGCTGGCAGCTGCTATTTCAGCACAGCAGAGAGCACAGCAACAATTGGAGGAAAATAACCATGCTGTCCGTGAGAAACTCGGCCATGCTTTGGCGAAGAACCGTTGTGCCAGTGAGTTTGTGCCTGCTGATGTTATCAGCTTGCAGCGAGAGGCCATCAGTCGTACCGCTCGCCCCTGAAATTCTGGTGCCACGCAACTTACTGACGCCTTGTTTGGCTCCGGATTTTAATGTGAAGACCTGGGGAGATTACCCGGATTACGTGGCCAGGCTTCATTTAGTTTTGGCGAAGTGTAATTCCACTATAACGGTAATTACCGAGCTATTGTACCCATTTAACGAAACCTCGTCTGAAAAAAGTAACATCAGGGAAAGTAAATAGTTAAGTCTGGTAATGAAAAGGAAATATATCCTATGAATATTAGTACTCACGGCTCGAATTTAATAAAAGATTTTGAGGGGCTGAGACTTCAGGCTTATCAGTGTTCGGCTGACGTCTGGACAATTGGTTATGGACATACAAGAGGTGTGCGACCTGATGATGTTATCACCCTGGAGGAAGCCGATAATTTCTTACAACTAGACATTGTTGATAGTGAGCGAGTTGTAAATAAACTTGTCAATGCTCCTCTTACTCAAAATCAATTTGATGCACTTGTATCTTTTGTTTTTAATGTAGGTGAAGGTAATTTTTCCAAATCAACATTGCTAAAAAAAATCAATCTTAATGATTATCATGGCTGCGCACAAGAACTACTGCGTTGGATTCACTCTGGTGGGGAAGGAATCGCCGGATTGATTAAAAGAAGAGAAGCGGAAAAAACACTTTTCTTAAAATAACAAGATAAAATAATATAACGAAATTTTAACTTACATAAAGGTACTGGCGAAAGTTAGGGGCGGTAGCGTGCCTTTTTATCAGTAAGTGAAAATATTTTTAATTATTTATCTTTGTACGAAAATAATGTTTTAACGTTATTTGTTTCTTAACTGAAAAAGAAGGGTTAATACTATGGCTGTTACCACAGATGAAATTGCAGTGCAGTATCCTATTCCAACCTATAGATTCATCGTCTCTCTGGGAGATGAACAGGTTCCATTTACCAATGCATCGGGACTGGATATCAATTTTGATACGGTTGAATATCGTGATGGTACGGGTAACTGGTTTAAAATGCCGGGTCAACGTCAGGCCCCAAATATTACGTTGAGTAAAGGCGTCTTTCCGGGGAAAAATATGCTTTATGAATGGGTTAATTCAATTCAGCTTAATCAGGTTGAAAAGAAAGATATTATGATTAGTTTGACTAATGAAGCAGGTACGGAGGTTCTCGTCAGCTGGAACATTACCAATGCTTTTCCTACTTCTCTGACATCTCCTTCTTTTGATGCCACGAGTAATGAAATCGCCGTGCAGCAAGTCAAACTCATGGCTGACCGCGTGACTATTCAAACTGCCTAATAAAGAGGAAATGTTGCCATGAGTGTAACAACCAGTTACCCCGGCGTTTATCTGAGTGAAGATGCGGTATCGAGCTTTTCGGTAAACAGTGCCGCGACAGCGGTACCCATCTTTGCTTACCCCCCTGAGGAAGGTCTGGCGGCGGGTGAAAAGATCCAGATCTTCCATAATTGGGCGGAATTCGTTGCAGTGTATAACACGCCAAATGCAGGACATTTTTATACCAGTATTAAATTATGGTTTATGCACGGCGGTGGTAAGTGTTATTTGGTCGACGAGGCTCATATCGCAGAAGCAGTCGCGCAATATGATGATATTACGCTGATTGTCTCAGCGGGAACCGACACCGCCTCCTTTGACGCGTTTAGCGAACTGGTGAATAAAGGCTACCGCATTTTTGGTCTTTTTGACGGTCCTTTAAAGCAAATCAGCGCTGCTGATAAGCCGGATGTGGTGATGAAAGATTACCCCACATCCCCTTATGGCGCGGTATTTTACCCGTGGGGAACATTGACCTCAGGTGAAGATGTTCCGCCAAGTGCTATTGCTGCTGCCGCTATTGCACAAACCGATCGGAGTCGTGGTGTCTGGAAAGCTCCAGCGAACCAGGCCATCAATGGGGTCACGCCAAAATATCCGGTCAGTGATGATTTTCAGGGGCGATTTAATCAGGGTAAGGCCCTGAATATGATCCGTACGTTTACGGGCGGTGGCACCGTCGTATGGGGCGCGCGAACTCTGGAAGATAACGATAACTGGCGCTATATCCCGGTACGTCGTCTGTTTAACACGGTCGAGCGGGATATTCAGAACTCGTTGAACAAACTGGTATTTGAGCCCAACAGCCAGCCAACCTGGCAACGCGTCAAAGCCGCAGTAGATAGCTATCTGCATTCTCTATGGCAACAGGGTGCATTGGCGGGCGACTCTCCGAATGAAGCTTGGTTTGTTCAGGTCGACAAAGATATCACCATGACTCAGGAACAAATTAATCAGGGTCAGATGATCATCAAAATTGGCCTTGCCGCCGTACGTCCGGCCGAATTTATTATCCTGCAGTTCAGCCAGGATATTGCACAGTAATTCACTGAAGGAAAATAGTATGCCTACCGTCACATCTGTACCTGGTGTGTATATTGAGGAAGAGGCTTCTCCGTCTATGTCGGTCAGCCTGGGAGCAACGGCAGTTCCGTTATTTATTGGCCGTTTTACCCCTCTCAAAGCCAAACAAAAGGGTGTTATCACCCGAATCAGCAGTTGGCTTGACTATTCAACCCTGTTTGACGCAACCACGGTTTTTTCAGCAAAAGTCGTGCTGACGTCAACGCTTGCTGAGCCAGAGCCAGAAACTAAAGTAAAAGCGTCCCTTGCGACTAAATCTACATCGTCCAAAGCGGTAAAAAAACCGGCCAAAGCCGCGGCTGATGTGAAGAAACAAGCGTATACCTACACCATTGATAGCGTTGAGGTTTTAGTACCGACCGTCTCGGTTGCCTTGCAGCTCTATTTCCAGAACGGTGGTGGTCCTTGCTACATCTATCCTATTGAAAATCAAGATGACACTACTCAACTGAGTGCGTTGCCGGGGTTACTCGATGAAGTGGGTGATATTACGCTGCTTGCCTGCCCGGAAACGGAGAAAGCGTATCGTACGGCGGTGTATGGCGCGTTAATGGTCTCGCTGGACCAGCAGAAAGGGTATTTCTTACTGGCAGACAGCAGTGACGGTGGCAAACCTGACGGGTTAAACAGCTCTGCTCATGCTGCGGTGTATTACCCAGACCTGATGAGTGCGTCACAAGTCACGAAGTTTGACGATGAACGTGTCGCGATTGAAGGGTTTGTCGACGAGGCCGGCACTACCGTTGCCACGCTGGCCGATCTGCAAAAAATTAACGCGGAACTGGCCAAAGACATCAGCCAGCAACTTGTCAAAAAGCGTCCTGCTCAGTTGGTGATCCCGCCGTCTGCGATTATGGCGGGTGTGTATTGCAAAACAGACCGCGAGCGTGGGGTGTGGAAAGCCCCCGCGAATGTGGTTCTCAATGGTGTCAGCGATGTTAGCGTGCGGGTGACGGATGACGCTCAGGGGGGCATGAATCTGGCTGGTATCAATGTTATTCGTCATTTCAGCGATCGCGGGCTCGTCGTTTGGGGAGGCAGAACGCTGCAGGATGATGATAACTGGCGTTATATCCCGGTTCGTCGCCTGTTTGATACGGCGCAACGAGACATCAAAAAAGCTCTGCGTCCGATGCTTTTTGAACCGAATAGCCAACCGACCTGGAAACGGGTGCAGGCGGCGATTGAAAACTACCTTTACGGCCTGTGGCTGCAGGGTGGACTGGCTGGAAATAAAGCCAAAGAGGCGTATTCGGTGCGTATCGGTAAAGGTATCACCATGACGCAAGATGATATTAATCAAGGGAAAATGATTATCCAGGTGGGGATGGCGGCGGTACGTCCGGCAGAATTCATCATCCTTCAATTCACTCAGGATATGGCTCAGTAAGCGGCGCAAGCCCTTAACTGACCCTTTATAAGGATAACGTAATGGCGATGATTCTTCCCGGAGTTTTGCATAATGAAACTCTGTTAACGCAAGCGTCGAATGATGATCCGGTGACGATGCCACTGTTTATTGGTTACGCTCTCCCCGATGAGGCTGTTGCTACTCCTGTAGCAGCGATGCAGCCGATCGGCGTGGGATCGTTGACGCAGGCTATCACCCACTTTGGACAGAGTGGAACGCTGGCTTATTCCCTGCGCCACTTTTTTGAGAACGGCGGGCAGCACTGCTTCGTTCTCTCTCTTGGGCCGTGGGAGGGAGAATCCACCGATCGTCTGAAGTCACTGATTAGTACATTACAGTCTCCGCTCATGATGGAAACCATTTTAGCGGATAACCAAACCGGCCTGTTGTTGGTACCAGAGATGAGCGAGTTAAATGACGTATCTCCTTCCTCTCTCAAGCAGGATAATAGGCAAGATGAAGCGGAGTTTGATGCGGCTTTGCTTTGGTATCAGGGATGGGAAGCCTTACTGACATTGTGTCGTCATGGCCAGCAGCGCTTTGCGCTGCTGGAATTACCGGAATCACCGGAAAAGGCTATTGCACTGACGAAAAGTTCTTTTTCGGCTGAGCTATCTGCGTGTGGTGCCGCTTGGTGGCCTCGATTGCAAACCAGCTACGTTGATGAGGAGCAGACAACGGCAGGGTACCTTTTATTATCCCCTCTTCCTGCTGTGGCTGCCGCCATCCAGCGTAGTGCAAATGAAAAGGGGATCTGGAAAGCGCCAGCCAATATTCCGCTGGCACAAACCCTCCGACCGACGGGAAACATCCTGACGGCTCAAGCACTACTGAATAATAAAGGTGTTTATTGCAATCTGATCCGCAGTTTTGTCGGGAAAGGTGTTCGTCTGTGGGGATGTCGGACATTGGTCAATGATGAGGCTTCTCCCTGGCGTTATATCCAGACGCGTTTACTGGTCAACAGTGTGGAGCATTATTTGAGCAAATTGGCACGTTCCTATCTATTTGAACCGAATAACGCACAGACCTGGATGAAATTAAAGGGGCAGGTCTGGACATGGCTGCGTCAGAAATGGCTTGCTGGCGCTTTTTTCGGCACGGTAGAGGAGGAGGCTTTTTCGCTCAGTATTGGATTAAATGAAACCATGTCTGAGGACGATATTCGCCGTGGAAAAATGATCCTCCACGTTCAGTTGGCGTTGTTGGCACCGGCAGAATTTATTGATGTTAGCTTAACGCTGGATCTGCGTGAAAGCTCAGCAATCGCACAATCTGGAGATCAATGATGATGAATACACCGGCTGTTTCTCATCGTTTTATCGTGAATTTTTTATTTAATAACATTCCTAATCCATTTGATATTGCCTTCCAGCGCGTATCAGGCCTGTCTCGTACGCTGGAGGTGAGTCAGCATCGGGAAGGCGGCGAAAACGCCCGCAATATCTGGCTGGCTGAAAAGGTTAACCACGGAAGTTTGGTGCTGGAACGTGGCGTAATGAATGCGTCATTCCTCACGTGGCAGTTTGACCGCGTATTGCGTCGGGAAAGCACGCAATGGGCGAACGTGGTGATTATGTTGCTGAACGAGTCTTCAATACCGGTGACCACCTGGACATTAAGTCATGCGCTGCCAGTACGTTGGCAAATGGGAGATTTGGATGCCAGTAGTAACACGGTGTTAATCAATACGCTTGAGCTGCGTTATCAGGATATGCGTATGCTGGGGGTGAAATTATGACAGTCGAAATTCGGGAACTGATTATTCAGGCTGAAGTGACGGAATCTTCGCAACCCGTGTTGCCCATACCTTCCGGGAATTATGCCGATCTGGATGAACAACGCTGGATAGAAAAAATGAAAAAAGAGGTGCTTGAGCACCTGCTTGAAAGGGGGTATCTGTGAGCTTGCTTGAGCGTGGTTTAGCAAAGTTGACCATTCATGCCTGGAAAGACAGGGAAGGAAAAATCCCGGCGGGCACCATGAGCGTGATGTATAACCCGGAAAGTATCCAGCTGGATTATCAGACGCATTTTAAAACAGAAGACACCATTAATAAGGTTTCCCAAAGTAACCGTTATATTATTTCTGAACCAGTTGGGCTCAATCTCAGTCTGCTGTTTGATAGCCAGATGCCAGGGAATACCACACCAGTTGAAGCCCAGTTGGCGATGTTAAAAACACTCTGCGCGGTGGATTCGTCCACCGAGTCGCCCTACTTTTTGCGTATTACCTGGGGGAAAATGCGCTGGGAGAATAAAGGCTGGTTTGCTGGCCGGGCGAGTAATTTATCGGTCACCTATACGCTTTTCGATCGTGATGCTACGCCGTTGCGGGCTACGGTAAGCCTGAGCTTGGTAGCAGATGAAAGTTTTATTATCCAGCAGTCCCTCAAAGATCGAAACACCCCTGCTCATGCATTAGTCAGTGTTAACGATATGGTCTCATTACCGCTCTTGGCTATTAGTGCGGCGGGAGCACTTGCCAGCAGCATCGACTGTCTGTCGTTAGCGTGGGATAACGATATGGATAATCTGGATGACTTCCAGGCCGGTGATAATCTGCAGGCGACGAAAGGGGATAACACATGAATAACCTCACCCTGGAAATTGCTGGTCAGGCGTGTTCACTGGGGATCGGCTGGATACGTATACGACAACAGATTAATGAAATACCCACCGCGCGCATTGAACTGCGCATACCGACCGACAATAACGGCGCTAAGAATAGTGCAGTCAAACAAGAAGTTAACCGTTTTAGTATGGGGGCCGCTGTCGTTATCTCTCAGGATAAAAAAACGCTATTTACTGGCTATCTCGTGCAAAAAAAAATGCAGTTGGAAGGCTCGCACTGGTCAGTACGCTTAGACGCGTACCATATAATGCAAAAATTGACATTTGTACCGCGTAGTCGGGTTTTTCTGGAACAGAATGATGGCGCCATACTGAAGGGATTATTTCAGCCTGCTGGAGTGAAACTATCCCTGAATGTGGCTAAGGAGCTTAATGACAAGCATGACCAAATGGTCCAGTTTCGTCTCAGTGACTGGCAGTTTATTCGCAGTCGCCTGTTATCGACCAACTGCTGGCTATTGCCTGATGCTGCCAGTAACCAGGTAGTAATCAGCCCGCTAGCCGAGCCTGCTAACGCCTCACAAACGCTCGAATGTGACGGTAAAAATCAGGGTCATAGCCTGTACAACATTAATCTGAACTTCGACAACCGGTTTACGCTGGATAGCCTGTCGTTGCAAGGGTGGGATATTAACGAACAAAAACTCACGTCTGCACAGAAGAGTCAGGCCAAAAGCTTTCGTCCGTGGAAATCAGCTACTGAAGCGACGTTATCCACTACTTGGCAGCAAGATTATGCCCTGGCGTTCAGCGACATGCCTGAAACGGCATTGCACACACTCTCGAAATCCTGGCTGAACCATCAGCAGTTGACCGGCGTGCAGGGTAATATTCTGTTATCGGGGACGCGAGACTTTAAGCTGGGAGAAAGCATTAAACTCAACCGATTCGGTGCAGGACTGGATGGTACGGTAATACTGACTGGGGTGAATCAGCAGTTTGATATTGATCAGGGTTGGCGCACTGAATTATTGATAGGTATGGCTCTTCATATGCTGGAACCCATCCCGCCGACGCAATCGTTGCATATTGCTAAGGTGGCACAATTTAAGGCCGATACAAAACATCAGGATCGTATTGCTATTCATCTTCCTGCGCTAGGGCTTCCTGAGGAAATTATTTTTGCGCGCCTGGGTAAACCCTGGGCTAGTAAAAAAAGCGGATTTTGTTTTTATCCTGAACCTGGTGATGAGGTTGTCGTGGGGTTTATTGAAGGCGATCCGCGATATCCAATTATTCTAGGGGCAATGCATAATCCAAAAAATAGCGCACCGTTTCCACCGCATGAAAAAAATAATCGCAAGGGACTGGTGGTGGATAAAGATGGTAAAAAAGAAGCGCTATTGATAGATACCGAAAAGAAAACCGTGGAGCTTTCGGTTGGTGATAATACGCTCACGTTAACCGATGAAGACGGCATTACGCTGGATACACCAAAAACACTACGATCTAACGCAGAGATATTAATTCAACAGGCAAAAAACAATGTGTCAATTTCCGGTAAACAGCAGGTGGAAATTACCAGTGCAAATATCAATATGAAAAAATAATATATTAACAATGAGGCAGAGATGAATAATGACAAGTTAATAAATACGCTAGGGCGGTGTTGGTCATTTCCGCTACAGCTTTCGCCTGATATCGGTGTGCAAATGACCGAAGGTATTGAAGCTGTATTACAGAGCCTTCGCGTGCTCTTTATGACGGAGCCAGGTGAGCGGATTATGCGCGAGAACTGGGGAGGAGGCATGCATGATTTTATTTTCGAAAATGTGACGGATGAGTTGCTGGCAAAAATTAACAACCGTATTGAAGAAAGTATTCTGCGTAATGAACCTCGCGCAGTTCTCAAGGATGTGATTATTCAACCCGCGAAGACTGAAGCCAGCCGTCTGCGGGTGCAAATTTCCGTTTATCTCTCCGGTAGTGATATGACCGAAACGGTGGAAGGAACGCTGGATATAAATAAAGGACAAACATTGAGGTTATTATGAGTAATCTGGTAATAACAGACGGTGATTCGCTGATATTTGAAACCCAGTTTGGCATTAATACGGTTACACCCACTGAGCCTTGTCTGATTCGCGGCACGGGAGAAGCAAGTATCTTGAATAATAAAATATGTATTCTGGGTGATGAAAAAAATGTTTCTATTTCGGCGGAGTACACGAAACCTAATTATCTAGTTAAGGGGACGGGAACGATCACCATCACCCAGTTGGCGGCCGATCAGCAGGCTGAATTTGTCACAACAACCACCCCGGTCATTGTGGCCGGCAGTCAATTTACCGCGCTCTTTACGCCTGGAGCACCCGCGTCTGATCCTCAACTCGGCCCGGACTCAAGCCCCGTGCCCACGCCCGGGACAGGAAAACTGATCAATAGTCAATCGTTTGTCACGGCGGGATAACTCTCAGGGTACCTCCTTTTATTATCAAATATCGAATGGGTTACATCATGTCTGACCTGGAACAACTGCAACAAAAATTGGCCAGTGCGTTGACAGAAAACGAGTTTTTACTGGACTCGCGGACGGTAGGCGATCTGCTAACGAATGTGGCGGAATATAGCCGACACGTACCGTTTGCAGGCCATGCCGATGCTTTCTGGGAATCCTTCTGGATGGCGAATGACACCACACCAGCCGCACTGGGTAACATTTACCACAATCCGGCACTTGCTGCTAAAACATTGCCGGTACAACAGGCTTTTTTGCTGGCACTGCTGCGGATTTTTGAGACACCTAAGGCCTTATTGAATACGCTGCCCGCACGCCATCGGTCACTTTACTATCGCGATTTATTGGGTTTTACCCCCAGGGAGAATCAGCCGGATAGCGTTGCGGTGAGTTTTACGCTACAGAAAAACACCCCCTTTTATCACTTACCCGCTGGTAGCCTGTTAGATGCCGGGCAGGATAGTGCTGGCAATAACGTGACTTACCAGACCGATGCCAGCCTGCTGGTAACCGGGCAAGAATTGAAGCAACTATGCTGGACCAGGAAAGACGCAGAAGAGGCGTGGCAATTTTGTACGGCGCTGGATCTGGATAATGATATCGCGTTGCCGGATGAGGGGATTCGGTTGTTCGCAGAGACGCAAAATGAAACGCCGTGGACAACAAAAATGCGTCTCGACACACCGCTGGCATCATTGCACGGTGAGAAAACGGTCACAGTGAACTGGGAAGCGGAAAATGCCCATTCATCCGCTATACCGGAGGTAGTCTGGCATGGCGGCGATCGGCATTTTGTGCTTCGTGCCGACAAGCTCAGCCCGCATCAGCATCTTTTTCGGCTTCCTGCTCATGTCTCGGTGGATGCAAAAGCACACCTTACGGCGGAGAAATGCGCTTCACTGGCATTACACTATCCCGTAGGGCAGCCCGTAGCATGGCCCGCCACCTTAAGTATGGCACTCAATAATTGTCAGGAGATCGGCTACCTTGCGCAAGGCGGGCATGGGCATCTGAATGCCTTTAGCTATCCGTTTGGCACGTCACCGCGTTCAGGTTATGCCTTTGAGCTTAGGCTACCCGCTTTAATGTTGCAGGTGGGGGGGGAGTTGACCATTGAACCTCAATGGAGCTCTCTGCCACAGGAGAATTTCGCTCAATGGTATGCGAATTATCCTGTTCCTCCAGCCGGAAATGAGGCATTTAAAGTACAGCTATATCTGACAACGCCGAAAGGGTGCTCCCCCTTGGGTGAGGAGCAAGCGCTATTTTGTGGAGAAGACGCTCCGCAAATGTTACCACTTAACGTCATGCTGCCTGCGGATAGCACGTTGCCTCTGGATGCGGAAGTTACCGTCAGTGTGGTGCTAAGCGGTACGGACTTTTTCCACGCCAATTGGCAGCAAAACCCTGCCGCTAAAAATGCCCCGTGGACGCCTCAGGTGAGCCGTATTGACACGCGTTTTCAACAGCCTTTATCCCTGCCTGTCCTGGAGGCACCTGCGGATAAGGAGACGAAAACACAGATATTATATCTCGGGTTCAGTGGCGTTACTGCACAGGAAACCCTGTCGGTTTACTGGTCTCTTCGTGCTTCCTCAGTGCTTGAACTCTCATGGCAGTACTACAAAACAGGTGGTAAGTGGGCAGCGTTAGACGCGGTAGTGCAAGACGACACCGCAGGGTTATCCGTCAGTAACCTGTGGCGGGCAACGTTACCGGATGATATTCAGTTGGGAGGGGACGACCTGACACCAGCGTACTACTGGATAAAGGCGATACCGACGGTTGGCGAGACGTTCTCAGCCGATGATATGCCCAAATTACAGGGCATTATGGCCAATGCGATGACCGCCACCCTGAATAATATTGCGGAAGTTGATGATCAACATTTTACCCAACCGTTGCCTGCCGACACCATCAGCCAGTTAGTCTCTCCGGTTGCGGCCATCAGTCGCGTTAGCCAGCCTTTACTCTCTACGGGAGGCCGCGCACGGGAAACGGAGAAGGCGTTGACTGAACGCGCAACCACGCGGATCGCCCACCGACAGCGTGCGATCACCTGGGGCAATATGCGCAGTTTATTAATGGAACAGTATCCACAGATTTTTGATGTGCGCTTTCCCGATGTGGAGAAACTGAATCATATTCCGGCGCTTGAGGTTCAACCGTTGATGGTGATCCCTGACAGCCGTTATTGCGATAACGATGACGTGTTGCGTCCGGTGCTGAGTAGCGGGCGCCTGGCGATGATGACGCAGTGGCTGAGTCAGTACATCTCCCCGTGGGCCGAACCACAGCTGCTCAACCCAACCTATATCGAGGTGACGGCTCACTATCAGGTTGTTTTTATGTCGGGGATTCACCCTGACTATGGTTATCGCCAACTGGAAACGCAATTACGACAACAATATATGCCGTGGGGTGACGATCGGCGTCTGGCGGTCACGCCGGGGAATCAGGTGGATTACTATCAGCTGCTCGCCACGCTGCAACAGTCGCCGCTGGTTCAGCGTGTGGTCGCGCTGACGCTGAGCCGCAGCAAGGACGAGGAAACGCAGCAAACCATCATCGCCAAAGACAACGAAGTCCTTATTTTGTACTCAAACACCTCCCTCTCGACAGGAGAAGCACATGTCTAAAGAAAACGCCTTGTTCCCGGTGGTGAAAGACGCGATTGCGTTTGAGGCCCTTTGGCAACAAGCCGCCGAAAAGGTGAAAACACTCAGTGGGGATGTCTGGACAGATACCGGTGAGCACGATCCCGGCGTGACCTTGCTACAGTCTGTCACCTGGAACTGCTCTGATCTCAGTTACCGCACTGCGTTGCCACTACACGATCTGCTCACGGCTAAAGGGCAGGAGACGCTATTTCCGGCAGAGTTCGGTCCTGACCGTGTGCTCACCTGTAATGCGGTAACGGCGGAAGATTATCGCCGCGCATTGCTGGATTTGCACAGCAGTGACACCAAACTTGCGACTACGGAGCGGGATTTTTTATTCAGCGATGTGCGTCTGATCAAAGAGCCCGAAGAGAGTCGCTTCCACTGGTGGTACAACGCCGAACGGCGAGAATACTGTTTCAGTGATCCAACAAGTTCAAAGGACAAGAAAAAAATAACCCTGCGTGGGAACATCTGGTTATCGGTGATTCCGACCCGCTTTACCCAGTCGTTATCGGCGAAGGAACAGACGGTCGTCGCGCAATATTTGACCGACTTTCTGGTGGGGCACCGTAATCTGGGCGAAAGAATTTCGCGGATTACCTGGCTGAAACCGGTTACGTTTAGCCCGAGCCTCACGATTGAACTGACCGAGAACGTGAGTGATATCAACCAGGTTGCGGCACAAATTTATCAGACCACTGAAGCGTTTCTACAGCTAACGACCACGCGTTATACCACGGAACAGCGGCGTGCACTTGGTGATGCCGATGAGGTGATTTTTGAGGGGCCGCTGCTGCGACATGGCTGGCAGCAAACGATGCCATCACTGATATGCCCAGAGGGAATTACCATCAACCTCAGCCCATTGGTGAACCAGTTGTTGGCTATCCCTGGAGTGGCCAGCCTCGATCAATTGTCGGTTGACTCTCTGCCTGAGCACATTACGGCGATTAAAGCGGATCGCTGGTCATGGCAGGTTGCCAGTGGTTATTTTCCCTTGTTGTGGGGGGACGATCCGTTGACACTGCTGGCAAGTGAAAACAGCCCGCTAGTGTTGATTGCCAAAGGCGGTATTTATAGCCAGCCGACCCGACAGGGAATGGCGAATTATCTGACGGTACCAGAACTGATTCAGACGGAGCCGACGGTGCTACCCGTCGGGCGCTTACGTGATCTGACCACCTATATTCCGGTGGGGCAGCGCCTGCCTGAATGCTATTTGCTACAACAGCCGGATGCGGTGATTGACGATTCGACGCGCGCACTGCATCAGTTTTTGCTCTCTGCTGACCAGTTGCTGGCTGACGGCAGCGCAGAACTGGCGTTGTTGCCGGAGCTGCTGGCATTTAAACAGCGTGGCAATGCCATTCGCGGCACCCGTTGGCCCTATACCAATACCTCGGTACAGCAGGATGTCCATCAATCCTATGCCGAGACGTTGACTGAGGTGCAGCAACGGGATGCGGCGATCTTTACGGATAATGGCCGTACGCTAAATCAGGCTAATTTTGCCCGTGAACTGAATTTTCTGGACTATTTGCTGGGTTATTTTGGTACCCACCGTGCGGCGTTGCCGCTGACGCTGGATATGTCTGACTTTCTTGCTACCCAGCGTGCGTATTTGGCACAACAGCCCGATCTTGGCTATGACCGGGTTAATATCCGTATTGACCAGGTCTCTGCGTTGCAAAAGCGTATTGCGGCCCGTATCGGTTTAGACAGTAGCTGCTTTGCCGATGATCCGGATCTCAGCCACCTGCCATTTTATTTGATTGAGCATCGTCAACTGCTACCGCTGACACCGGACAGCAGCTTTAATAGCGAGCAAACGCCGACGGATTTCACCGTGGCTGGGTCTCTGATTAGCCTGACACAGGCCGGGATCGCGGGCAAAATTGTCCAGGGGCAACTCATTGATTTGATTTTGGTTGATGGGGGAAATCGACATCATATCAGTCGCTTACTGGTGACCATCACCGAGGGAGAGCGTTTTACGTTAAGCGTCGATAACAGCCAGCAATTGAAGAATAATCTGCAACGCCTGCAGGATGCCTGGAAGGCGGGTAATTTACGCTGGCAGAACAGCAACGTCTGGCTGCAAGATATGGACTATCGGCTCAATTATGCCGCCGCTGCGCAGCAGCCGACCAATCAGCAGCAGCGTTTGTTGGCAAGCAACGCGCAAACGCCGTACCCCAGCATGGTCAGCGTCGGCGATGCGATAATGCTCAGTCTTACCGGCCTTCAGTTTTCCAGGTCAGATGACAGCAAAGCGCATCGGTCTGTGGCAGATGGCGAATGGCAGCTTGAGGCGACCATTAAAGCCGTCGATCCGGTCACGGGTACTCTGCTTATTGAAAAGGCAGCCGATAGTACGGAAGATTTTCCGACCGCAGAGGAAAGCTTTCGCTACCAGTGGAATTTCAGCCATGCCAACTATGCCACCACCGACCGTTTCTCATTTGTGGTGAGTGCCGTGCATAACCGCCGCTTAATCGAAAACAAAAATATTGTGCCCGATAAGCTGATAGCCTGGATGCAGGAAACCATCATGGCGGAGTTCCCAGCTCACATATCGCTGATTAACCACTGGTTAGATGACGCGGCGTTTAAAAACTTTGGTGCCACTTATAAGCGCTGGCAAAATAATGGCATCCCGCTGGGTGATGATGCCTTTGCCATTATGCAAATGCTGACCTTAGGCCACCTGCCGGTCACACAACTGGATATTGGTTTGATGCGTATTGCCACCGAAGCACAGCGCACTCAGGTTATCGGCAGTGACGGCAGCGAGTGGCATTCCGATATTATTCTCAGTGAAGAGCTTTTTTATTTACCGCAGGAGATACCGTCTGATAGTTAACTGTTTTCTTTTGTGCTTATCATTTGTTTTACCTACATGCGCGGTGATTTTTTCCACGCATGAAATACGGTGATGTATCTCTTGTTATTAAATGCACTTAGAGTCTTCCCCACCAGGTGGGATAGACTCTTAATTCGTGAAAATAAATCCACCAGGATAATGAATGACAGGTGTAATACATGTCGATTAATTTTTTAATTAACCTCCATTTATAATAACCGCTCAGGATATTTTTATGACTATCGATAAAAAAGAATTACGTGATGCCCAGGAAGGACCGACAGCCGAAGAATTAAAGGAACGATTCAAGGCGGGAAGTATTCCCTTGCAAACTGATTTTTCGAATTTAATTGATGTGGCCGATCATGGCCGTAAGGCGGTAGGGAAATCAGCAGGGCAGACTGGCCCTGCTGAGGGTTTTACTCTCTCAGAGACGGGCCGTTTGGAATTAAAGTTAAACGCGGACGGGGGGATAAAAGCCGATGCTAATGGCATTGGGGTCAAAGCAGGAAAGGGAATTAAGGTTGATAAGAGTGGCGTATCGCTGCCGTTGGGGTGGGGGTTGAGGCATGGTGGTTTGGGACTGGATGTTAATCCCCGGGTAAATGGTGGATTAGGCACATCAAGTGAAGGCATCTGGGTTATCCCCGGTAATGGCCTTCAGGTAAATGAAAGTGGTGTTGGCATTATACCTGAGCAAACCTTCCAAAAAGGCATGGTGATGATGTTTGCCGGCACAGAGGCTGAAATGCCGAAGGGGTGGGCATTATGTGATGGTAAAGACGGGCGGCCGGATTTACAGGACAGGTTTGTGCTGGGTTCTGCGGGTTTTGCCAATATCAATAAAACCAATGGCAAGAAGGTAACAGGGGGGAATGAAGACAAGCAGTTTACTGTTACATCTGAAGCACAAGCGACAAATATTAGCGTTACGGTAGAAAATACCACTCTTGGAATAGAACATATCCCTGCTCATACTCATAGTGCTATAGATTATAATGTTCTTAGTTCGGGTTATTCATGTATCTGTTTATATGATATGGCTCCACAGATTAATTATCCGCATTATAAAGAACCCGTACATGGAAGGGTAACTGGGAATACTGGTGGTGGACAAGGACATAGTCATCAAACGAAAATAAGTGAAACGCCGCATAAACACGATATTAATATCAGGCCACCATATTATACTCTTGCTTTTATTATTAAAACTTGATTTCTGACTCCACACTGCTTGAGATGATGTTTTTATATTTTTAATTATTGTGAATGAAATTTTTCTGGAGGTTAAAATGACTATCGATAAAAAAGGATTACGTGATACCCAGGAAGAGGCGACCGCCGAAGAATTAAAAGACCGATTCAAGGCGGGAAGTATTCCCTTGCAAACCGATTTTGCGAATTTAATTGATATGGCCGAGCATGGCCGTAAGGCGGTAGGGAGATCAGCAGGGCAGACTGGCCCTGCTGAGGGTTTTACACTCTCAGAGACGGGGCGTTTGGAATTAAAGTTAAACGCGGATGGGGGGATAAAAGTCGATGCTAATGGCATTGGGGTCAAAGCAGGAAAGGGAATTAAGGTTGATAATAGTGGCGTATCGCTGCCGTTGGGGTGGGGGTTGAGATTTGGTGATGGTTTGGATGTTAAGGCCAAAGAAAAAGGTGGGGTAGGCGTAGGAAGTGATGGCGTTTGGGTTATCGCCGGTAATGGCCTTCAGGTAAATGAAAGTGGTGTTGGCATTATACCTGAGCAAACCTTCCAAAAAGGCATGGTGATGATGTTTGCCGGCACAGAGGCTGAAATGCCGAAGGGGTGGGCATTATGTGATGGTAAAGACGGGCGGCCGGATTTACAGGACAGGTTTGTGCTGGGTTCTGCGGGTTTTGCCAATATCAATAAAACCAATAACAAGAAGGTAACTGGGGGGAATGAAGACAAGCAGTTTACTGTTACATCTGAAGCACAAGCGATAAATATTAGCGTTACGGTAGAAAATACCACTCTTGGAATAGAACATATCCCTGCTCATACTCATAGTGCTATAGATTATAATGTTCTTAGTTCGGGTTATTCATGTATCTGTTTATATGATATGGCTCCACAGATTAATTATCCGCATTATAAAGAACCCGTATCTGGAAGGGTAACTGGAAATACTGGTGGTGGACAAGGACACAGTCATCAAACGAAAATAAGTGAAACGCCGCATAAACACGATGTTAATATCAGGCCACCATATTATACTCTTGCTTTTATTATTAAGACTTGATTTCTGACTCCACGCTGCTTGAGATGATGTTTTTATATTTTTAATTATTGTGAATGAAATTTTTCTGGAGGTTAAATGATTGTCTATAAAAAATGATCACGTAATACCCAGGAAGGGGTGACCGCAGAAGAATTAAAAGACCGATTCAAGGTGGGAAGTATTCCCTTGCAAACTGATTTTTCGAATTTAATTGATGTGGCCGAGCATGGCCGTAAGGCGGTAGGGAAATCAGCAGGGCAGACTGGCCCTGCTGAGGGTTTCACACTCTCAGAGACGGGACGTTTGGAATTAAAGTTAAACGCGGGTGGGGGCATTAAGGTTGATAAGGACGGTATTGGTCTGAAACCAGAACAAACCTTCCCAAAAGGCATGGTAATGATGTTTGCTGGCACAGAGACTGAAATGCCAGCGGGGTGGGCATTATGTGATGGCCAAGAGGGCTGACCGGATTTATGCGACAGGTTTGTACTGGGGGGCGCCGCATTTAGCGATGTCAATAAAACCAATAACCAGCAGGTGACAGGGAGTCATGCAGATAAGCAATTTAGTGTTAAATCCAATGCGCAAACACCCAACATTAGCGTGGCGGTGAATGAACATGCCTTATCTTTAGCACAAATTCCGGCGCATAACCACTTCGATGGGATGCGATGCGTTCGAGTTATTATTATGAGGTTGTAGATTATGGTGTATCTAAAACAGAAGAATACGGTTATAAACTTTCAAATAAATCACCCGATGAGGGTTACCATTTTGCCAATATTGAAACTTTAAAAAAATGAATTAATTTTCAGGAACTCAGCTTTATACTTCTACAGAGGGGAATTAAAAAGCGCATAAGCATGACGCCAATGCGACACAAGATGCTCATCAGCATAATATAAATGCCATTCCTCCCTATTATATACTGGCGTTTATTATTAAGCTGTAATTACAAGGATTTGCGTGTATATCGGCTGGACTTTATTGGTCTTTTTTAGCGTAAACTATAAAGGATAGGTTTATGATACCCGTCAATATCAATAAGATGATATGTAATATCAGATCGCCACGCAAAAATGTGGGGAAGGAAATATTGTCATCATCCGTACTAAATGCCGGAAGTATTAAAAATACGCTAAGGCAGGTGATGCAAGAAATAACATTTTTGGACGAAATAAGCAGGGATAAAGGGGTGATTAATCTGGGGGCGATTCCGGCTAACCAGTTCGACACGTTATTTATCCCGCGACTGGCGCAGGCGTTTGCCGACTATCTTGCTGGTGAACAGACATCTGCCGACTCTCAGCCTGCTGTCAGCAGGCTGGAGCCCGACTCGGCGGGAGAACTTAGCGTGCTTAATCATGAAGGCGAGAGCCTGTATCAGCTGGCGGTGGGCTGTTTGCAGCCCGGCATTTTGCAGCAACGGCTACGGAATACCCCGTCGGAGCGGCTTCAACAGTGGCTTAAGCTATTGTTGAAGCCCCCCCGGCAACACCTGCCGGTAACCTGGTTCAGCCGGGTGACGGCCAGCCGGTTGTCGATGGCTGCCGTGTGGTACTTGCTGAATAGCCAACAGGGGCTGGTCTGGCTGAGTCTTCAGATGCCCACTGCCAGCCAGGTGACAGCCTGGAGCGAAGCGATTGCTCAGGGCGAAATCCCGCCCGAACAGGTAGTGCAGTTCCTGACCGGCGGTCGGCTTTCTGGCAATGTACAGCCTGTACATCCGCCGTTGGTGGCGATGCGCTGGTTACTGCCCTTATGGCAACAAAGCGCGGTGCGTCGTGCTATTCGAAAACGGAAAGGGGCAGAGTATGAACAGCAGATTGCTGTTTATTTGCACCGTTGTTTACAGCCGCTGGGCAAAGATGCGCGGCGGGAAAGTAATGGAACTAACGGTTCTGTTTCTCCGGGCCAGCACATCAGCAATGCCGGGCTGCTGCTGCTCTGGCCTTTGCTGTCTCAGCTCTTTGCGCAGCTTGGATTCTGTGAAGAGCAGCAGTTTATCAGTGATAGCACACGCTGGCAGGCACTGTATTGCCTGGACTGGCTGGTATGGGGCAACCTTGATTCAGACGAAGATCGGTTAATTCTAAATCAGCTACTTTGCGGCATTTCATTGGCTACCCCGCTACCTGCACCAGCGTACCTGAGCGAACCGCAGCAGCAGCAGATTGATCGCTGGTTAACCGCTATCGGTCAGCAACTCCACGGCTGGCAAGCATTGAGCCTGACGGATATCCGCCAGTTGTTTTTACAGCGTGCGGGAGAAATCAGCACAGAAGGGGCTCTCCCTCAGATTCTCGTAAAATCGGAACCCTATGACTATTTACTCAGAAACTGGCCGTGGCCGATGACGTTAGCGTCATTCCCCTGGTCTGAACAACCTCTGACCGTGGTATGGCCAATCAATAGCCTGACAGGATAAGCGATGACTTTATCAATTGATTACGCGGCTGTGTCGCCGCAATACGAAGAACACGAAGATAACGATTTTTGTCGCTGTCTTGAGCGTATTGACCTGCGGTTTCAGCAGGAATATTTACAGCAGCGGGGAGAACTTCCGGCCAGTCTGCATCCTTATTTTTTGCCCGAAGTCAAGATTACGCAACGGCTCCGTTTCCCGTATGGCAGACCCGCCTGGTCAGAGATGCCGGAAGGGCGCCTGCCAGGCTGCGATGAGGCGCTGACCCAGCGTTTGCAGATGCTGATGACGGCGTTCGATTTAACGTCTCTTGAGCGTGACATCCTGTTGGCCGCTTTGCTGCCGAGGTTGAGTGACCACTATGCACTGCTGCCCGAAAGTGGATTTGCAGACGGGGTGAGCCAGCCGTTGCTGGGCCGTCTTTTTTCGACCTCGCAACTGGAGTATCGGTTCTTGCTGTCAGCGCTGCATCCTGCTTCGAGACTGTTTCAGTTTCAGCTGTTATCAGAGGGAAAACTGGGACTAAACGGGAAATCATCGCCAATTTATACCGTCAACGAATCTGTATGGCACTTTTTCTGCGGTAACGGCTCGTCGGTGATGTATCGTCATCCGTATGTCCGGCGTGCAGAAACGGATAATTTGGCATGGTATCCGGCCTCCTTCGGTGAAAAAATTTCCAGTTTGTGTCTGCACCCTGATGGCGACACGTTGCCGGTGGTGATGCTGGAGGGGCAGGAGCTGGGCGGTCGCAAACAAGCGCTGGCCAACATTCTGGCTGATGATAACCGCCCGGTGTTGTGCGTTGATGCAGAAAGCCTGCTTAGCCAGCCTGACGTGCAGCAGCAAAACAGCATGATCGGGATTATCCGTGATGCTCTGCTCGATAATGCGGCACTAGTGCTGGAGAAAGGGGGGGAACTGGCGACGGAAAAAAACGCGGTGATTGGCGTATTGGACAGATTGTTGCCGTTGGTCCGGCTACCGGTTTTTGTTTTACACGATGCCAGCGCAAGCGCACCGGTATTTTCCCATTTGGCTAGTGTGCATCTTTCCATGCCACAGATCACGACCTCTGAAAGGATGTCGATGCTACAGATGGCCTGGCCTGGCGATCTTGATGCGGATGATAAGTCAGCATTGCAGAATCTGGTTGCTCGCTATGCCTTCGATCCTGCCGATCTTTCGCTGTTGATGCGGGAGGCGGATTATTACCGCCAGATTAGGGAGCAAAACGCCCCGTTCAGCGTGGGAGATCTGCAGCAGACGCTGGCACGCCGCTCGCGTAAAAACTTTGGCAAACTGGCGCAGCGTATTACCCCGGTTCGTACGTTCGACGATATTGTTCTTTCCACTGTGCTAAAAAAACAGCTGGGCGAATTGCTAGCGACTATTCGGTTGCGGGAAAGCGTGACGGAAAAACATTTTGGCCACAAAACTGGCGGGAAAACCGGGCTCAGTGCGCTGTTTTATGGTGACTCTGGTACAGGGAAAACGCTGGCGGCAGAAGTGTTGGCTCATCATCTTGGCGTGGATTTAATCAAGGTGGATCTCTCCGCCGTGGTGAATAAATACATTGGTGAAACCGAGAAGAACCTGTCGCGTATTTTTGATCTGGCGCAGGCAGACAGCGGCGTGCTGTTCTTTGATGAGGCGGATGCGCTGTTTGGTAAGCGCAGTGAAACCAAAGATTCAAAGGACCGCCACGCCAATATTGAAGTGTCCTATCTGCTACAGCGGCTGGAAAGTTATCCCGGCCTGGTCATCCTGGCCACTAATAACCGTAGCCATCTCGACAGCGCTTTTAACCGGCGCTTCACCTTTATCACGCGTTTTACTTATCCGGACGTCGAACTGCGGACGCAGATGTGGCAGTCAATATGGCCGTCAACGTTGACACTGGCGGAAGATGTGGACTTCGCCGCACTGGCAGCTGGCAGCGAACTGACCGGGGCGAATATCCGCAATGTTGCACTACTGGCCGCTGTGCTGGCGGCAGAAGAAGGCAGTGGCAAGATACGGCTGCATCACATTGAGCGTGCCGTCAGCCGTGAACTCGGCAAGCTGGGCCGCCTGCCACGCTGATTTATCCTATTTTCTCTTTGTGTATCGTGAGGTTTTTATGAGTTCTATCACTACATCTGCCAATGCGATTGTGCAAGTCAATAAGGCGTTGCAAACCATTCTGCAACAGTATCTCAACCCTGAAGAGTCAGCAGGCGTTGATATCCGTTTTGATCTGCCGGAGCTGGGCAGTATGCAGCCATCCCCGACGGTCAGTGTATTTCTTTATGACGTACATGAGGATTTACAACTGCGGCAGAGTGAACCCGCCAGACTGAATGCCAGCGCTGGCCACCTGCGTGCAGGTTGGATTAATCTGAGCTGTAATTATCTCATTACCTACTGGGAGGCCCAGAGTGCCGGCAGTGACGGTAACGGACCAGATAGCCGCCCGGATAATCAGGCCATCCAGGTTATGACCCGGACGTTGCAAGCGCTGCTCAATAACCGTGAGCTCAGCGGTATTGCCGGGGCTTACACGCGGATTATTCCACCACAGGAAAATTTAAACAGCCTGGGTAACTTTTGGCAGGCGCTGGGTAATCGGCCACGCCTTTCGCTGATGTATTCGGTCACGGTTCCGATTCTGTTGGATAACAGCGTGCCGCAGACGTTGGTGAAAACGGTCAGCAGCGAATTTATTCAGACGGCAGCGGTGGATAACAAAGCGCTTAACCGGCAATTATGGCAAACGTTGTGCAAACAGATGGGCGTGGGCGCACAAGAAAAGCTGGCGCGGGTGGTGCTGGAATGCCTGCCGGCAGCAGGTGCTGAGGATCAGCATACTGCGGTGACCATTAATATGACGGTAGCCGGTATAGTCGATAAAACGTATCAGGCGTCTCTGGAGACTCATTTAAGCCAGTGGCGTGAGGGGAAAGATGCTGTGAGCGAAATAAATGGACGGGACATTTATGTTGAAAATATTGACTCTGAGGCGCTGGTGTTTATTTAAATCTGCCCGTCAGGCAGTAAGCTGTCGGCATACGAGCTTCTCATCCGAACGTTGACGGGTGACCGATTCTCTCAATAAAACCCGGTATGTTGATCAATATATTACGCTGAAGTCACTTTCCTATCGTGGCTTCATTTTATTTTCGCGTTAAATTTGTCTGGATGCTGCAGAGGACGGATTGAGCAGCATAACCTGGGATACCGCCAGACAAGTTTAGGAAGACGAACTGCTGTCGTTATTAACATCATCGGAGATAAGGCCCGGGCTATGACATACTGCCGATTAAATGAGATTATTACTCATTTTTTGCTACCCGGACTCGTTAGGGTATGTGATGTAATAAAGTAAGGCCTCCAATTTCCATGAGCCAAACACAAAATCATTCCCAGTGCGATGCACCTAAACGACTGCTTTTCAGCGGGCTATTGGGTGCTTTTGGCGTGTTTTACTAAAATAAATTTTCGAGGTGTTAAATGACATACGTCAGAGATGAAAAAAAAACAAAACATAAAAAAAATAACCTGGTTCTTCCATTATCAAGTTCAGCAGAGGAATCAATAGGGTTATCGGTTGAATATATCAATGATAACGCAGGAGGGGATTTAAATCAGCAAGATAATGTGGCGATATTGCTAGGTAAATTACATGAGAAGGAAAAAACAGGTGTGTCAGAAGGAATTGTTGATAGCTTACACTCAGGCGCGGAGAGTGATAATTACGCGCGTGATATGATTATGGATATATTTTATAGGTTGGCTACTGATGTAACAAACCAAGTTTTTTCAAGTATGTTTAGCGAGCTAAAATCCTTTAAATCTGTATATGAGGAAATAGAATGTATATATAAAGGGAACTTTACACTAAAGGGAAAGTTCAATCAGGTGGTTATAGTTCTTGAAGATTTTGTTCAAAAAGGGAAAAGAGGAGAGGCAGGGGAAGCGTATAATCACGTGCGTGATTACTTAAATAGCCTAGTGCCTATACTTAGAAAAATCAGTGATTATCTTAATAAGATTCAAAGCATTTACGATAATATTTTAGGTGACGAGCCAGTATTAGTTAAGCTAATCGCCTTGTTTGGACTCTTTGAGCAAATAATATCCATCCCTAAAGTTTCTGAAATGGGTGTAGAGAGAGTCAAACCACTATTGGTTAAACTTAAACAGCTGTTTATTCTTATTCAGACAGTACAGAACCTTCCGGAAGATGCCGGAATAAAAGATTATATGTCAGCGTTTAAATACGATGATTTTATTCTCGACATGGTTGGTAAATCTACGATTGAACTGGGAGAGGCTTTAGGGGCAATGCATCAATTGGCAAAACGGAACACGCCATTTCCGCGAGGGCAAGATGTCATTACACAGATTCAGTGGTTGGCTAAAATACTCTCCGACCCACAGAACCACGATGAGATTCGGCTGCATCTTATGGCGAGAGATGTTGATGAGGAAAAGGTTAATCAGATTTTTTCTCTGTTTCAGGCCGTTAGTCATCCCGGCGAGGTTATTATCAGAGAGTTTAAGAGCTTTATTCCACTCCATTTCATTGAGAATACCGAAGGAGTGGCATTTTTTGAGCGGCTAATAAATCTGGATTGGAGCTCAAAACCAAGTGTGTCCACCATTTTTAGTTTATTAACTGATATTTTTAAGATATCGGCCCCCATGGCCTTGCCGAAAATTGCCATTGTCGCTGGTAATCATTATTTACCTCAACAGGTATCGGAAGAGATAATTAAGATCTGTAATGATTATAATAGAAAAGATAGCTGGGGAGATGCATGGCGTAAAGTAGGTGAGCGATTTTTAAACATGTTTGTCGGTGAAGATCGTGAGTTAGGCAATATTTTACTAAATGGTAGATGGATACCTTTATTGGGTTTGTTCAGTATTGATCCTATCTCGAGTCTTACAATAAAGTATGCAAATGATATTTCGAAATGTACCAATATTGACATGACATTAAGATGGTTTCTTGAACATGATACAAGTAAAGACCAGCAAATTAATTATTATTACACACTATATTTACAGGCTATGTTAAGTAAGGAAATTTATCAGTACCTTAATGCTGATAGTGATGAAGAAATGGAGGAGGGGTTACGTAATTTGGCGGCAAAGTTAAAAAACAGCCATATTGTGCAGGCCTATCCACAGTTAGAAATTTTTCTCGAGTTATTACCATTATTACCCGCCCTGCGGAAAGCAAAAAACATCGTGGGGAAACAGGAGCCAGCAAATAATTTACTGGACTGGATTAACCGGTGGCTTAATGCGTTAGCAAACAGTGATAGCCTCGCGATGGCTGAGTTACGAGAAAAACTGTACAAAAACACTGTTTCTTTGTTGTCCGCGGCGATTAGCTCTTCAATTTCCGCTCTACCCTCTATTTTAACATTCCCTTCTGCGGCAGCTGCTCCGGTCCCTGTAGCAGGAAGGCGTCCAGTGAGCCAGGAAGTTACAGAGGCCGATTTTAATGCAATGGGTCAACAGGAGGATGAGAACGCGCAACCAGCGTCTGTAGCCGATGAAAACTCCGGTGCGGATGAGATAATGGAAATCACCACCAGGGATTTGGAGTTTCTGTACCGGGATACGACGGGAAATACTTCTAAAAATAACGTGGCAACTACTTATGTCCTCGGCCCACTGTCTGGAATTATTGTTGCGGCTGCACTAGCCGATTTTCTGAAGATCAAACAAAGCCGCCGCTACGCCAGAATAAGACAGAATGATGATGAGGCTACTAATGAGGATGGTATTAGGCCACTTGCTCCTGACGGTAATAAATCCCTTTACCAATATTGGCGGCCGGCACTGCTCCTTTTTATTGGCAGTGCCGGGTTAACCACCAGTGCCTATAAATATTATTTTTCAGGCAATGGTGAGGCGCTAACGGAGGAAGAGAGGAACCGCATTGACGACATAGTGGCAAAAATTGACAATGCGGATGATGAGGCAAGCGATCCTGCTGACAGTGCTCACAGCAGGCGGAGAAGGAGCACCGGAGAGGCTTCGGTACCGACATCCACAGACAGCCCGGTAACGGATATCCCAGTCGAGCTATTGGAACGATTGGATTTCAACAGTTACTCTGCAGAAGTAAGTTATATTGTAATAGAAATCATAAAAAAAATCATAAGAAGGATTATAAAAAAGAACCAAAATACAAATTTGGAAGGCAAGATAGAAATCTCGTATTGGAATTTTTACTCCAGAGTATACAAAAATATCCTTGCCTATTTAAAAAAGGAGAAAGAAAGTCAGCAGCCGTATAAAGATGATGAGGGGTTGCTGGACGTGGCGAGAGAGTGTGTTGCGAACATGTTAAATATATCTCAGAGGAACTCATCCAAAGAGCTCAGGTGGGAGGCAAGTGATTCAGAAAAAACGTTATTTGATGAGGCTGTTGATGATTTAAATTTCTCCAACCTCACCGCTGGGATGGAGAGTTATTTCTCTTCATTGAGTGAAAATGAGTGGCGTCAGCTTTATAACGGTGTTGTACCGGATGACGGTTTTCGAGCGATTTCTTTCAGCACAACGGGGAATATTCATGCTTATGATCTATTTACCTATGCCCTTGGTCTGGCGGTTAATGCAAAACACTCTAATCTTGATAGTATAAAAACCAATTGGCATGTGGCTTTTTCATATTATGAAAAGCTTAATTTAAAATCAAATGAGGATAGTCGTAGCATCGGTTTGTCGCCAGGAGATGTGGAGGATATGAGCGAGGTTTATTCAGATCTTATCTGCTTCCGTTTTATATTCGAAAGTATTCTTCGTATTCCACAATTTGTTTCAGGGGGGGCAGATGAGTTTAGGATAGCTTTTTCAAAAGACAACTTTATTGAAAAAATGAAGTCTCCGCTGCATGAATCATTTAAATCTATCAAATGGGAGGTGGCAGAGGATAATCAAATTGAGGTGGAAAGTAACCTGGCAGACTACTATATGATTGATGCGGGTATCTTAAAGGATAGCGGTAGCAACAGCCAGTTTCAACGAGCAATGAATATTTTTAAAATAGAAGAGGAGGTAAAGCTAAAAGAACCGACTTCAACATCAGATTTACTGGAGCGTTATAATTATTGTATTAATGCTATTCGTGTAAAACATTGTAGTGCAGCCCGCAGACTTAAAGAGAAGGCAAGTCAATCTATTATATTTAACCCGATATTGAAACAGGATGTTGAGATCGCCAAGACGGTGGAAGATATTTGTAATTACTATGTTGGTAAGCAGGATGATTTAGTTCGCGTGACATCTAGAAAGGAAAATTATAATACTGACGATCTGTTAAATCTGGGGGCTGTAAATAGAGATAACTACTTTAAGCTTATCGCTATTGCTTTGGCCTATACTTATGATAAAGCACTTATTGAGTATATTAACGATCGTGTTTCAGTTAATGTTTTATATTTAAATCCAGATGACGCGAAGGAGAGAGAAACAAATTATTACGCTGAATTATATCGTAAGTTTACCCAAGAGACGGCGATCTTTTCTAAGCCCGGCGCTCAGTCAGGAGATAATGATAAACTTCTTTCTTTTCAATATGCTATGTTTGTTCTTGCCTCTGGATCTAGTATTTCTATGATATCCTGGGATATGCTCGTCCGCAACGCATATAATAATAAAAGTTTGATGGAGAATAACGTTACTTTATTGGATAAGGCAAAAGAGGTTAAGGGGTTTAATAAGAGTAAGAAATATAATACTATAAAGGATATATTGCCATATTCTGATTTTGACCCTCAGGCTGAAGATAGAGAAAAGCAAAATATTGAAAGACATAAATTTCTTAAGGATCATTGTAGGCGCGTTAATCTTTCTCCCCCAAGAATGCGTGGAGGACCAGTGATTTCAGCATGCATGTCGTCTATTTCTGAATTATTAGACAGCATAAGCCATAAGGAAGAAAGTGGTGATAGTACCATCAGGGGGTGCACGTCAATTCCAATTCAACACCTGATGAAAAAACGCCAGATTGATCTTGAGGAAAATTTTAACCCGATCAGTGACCCGACGGGTAATGAAAATGACTCACCTGAGTTTAAGTATAACAAACAATTTTATCAATATAAAGAAGATGGCAGTATTGATGTAGAGGCTATTGATAGTGCCAATAAAATCATTCTGCAATATTACAATAATGACCCATGGTTATTTGAACTTAAACTTAAAAAGCCGCTCGTGATTATCTATAAAATGGAGTATTTTGTAGAAGGGAAAACAAAAGGAAAAGGAGAATGGAAACCATTACCTGGGCGTGTATATGTGTTTCACGATTATAAGGACCAGACGAAAGCATTCAGTACAGTGATGGGGATGTATCAACTACTTAACGATAATGAAACGTTTGATTATTTATATAAAAATGTTGGTGACTTTGAGCCTTGTGGTGTTTTGGAAATTGAGTCAGGAAGAACCAGAAGGGTGGAATCTTCTTCATCGGAATTAGGATTTGCATTTTCTGCTCCCAATAACAGTAAGGTCGGTTTTGTTTACGATAAAGAGATTACTGAACATAGTAAACTGAATTCATTACTATGGTTTGGCATTAAAGAGGACCTGACTGAGCGTGTTGATATATTAAAGAAAATTCACCAACCGCCAGAGGATATGAGTTTTAGCTCGTTGTTTACCTCGCTTATTCCATTTTATGATATCATACAAAATATGCGTAACGATCCGGGTTACACCCCTGATTTTGGGGATATATTGTTGGAGTCTATTAATCTGGCTTTGTTGGCGGTCAGCGGTTTTGGTATGGCGAATGTCCTTACCAAATCTGCTACATCGCTGTTTGACATTGTGAAAGCGATGACACGAGCCGGTGTTCCAAGACGTAAAATCATTCAGACACTCACGAATAAAATTGCTGTTGCAACGGTTGAGGCTAGCGGGCAAATTTTACAGGAGATTATTGAAAATATTATCCTTGATGGTGTTCCATTTACTGATATTTCCAAGCGTGCTTTTTTTAAGATGACTAAAGCTAATAAACCAGTAAAAAACCAGCTGAAAAGACTTAAAGTATCAAACATTCTTGATGATGTTTCTACCATATCTTCTACTTATTCAGACTTCGCTGATATAATTAAGACCGAGACGCTCTCCTCAGAGATGGCTCAGGCATTATTTACAACGACTCCGTTCACAATCAGTGAACTGTCTGGTGAGTCTAGTGGTCCAAAACGTATCGTTTATAATCTGCTGGAGGTCACTGTTACAGGCGAAGGTGATAAAAAGGGACGTGAAGTTGTATCGATAAAACCAGCCGCGTGTGATGATGAAAATACTACGATGATTTATTTTATTAAGCGTGGTGATGATTTAGTGATCCCTAAACAACCCGAAATATTATCACCTTCTAATATTTACTTTGAAGATAGCGAAAAGCAATATGTTCATATTGAAAATATTGATGAGCATTCAATAAGGATTTATAATTCCGTTTCAGAAAATATTGAATACGACATTACCGGTGAGTTACTGAAGACGGAGCCGCTGAATACGGGTCATGCTATTGACAAACGTGCGATAGAACGTAGAAATAGCTTTAGCCGTATGAGCTATCACCAGGGGGGGTGGCAGATTGATACCCAAAAAACAACAGGTAGCCTGAGAATTAGTCAGTCTAAATTAAAAAATGCAGGGCATGGGCTAGGGGTGACGCATATTGAAAGTAAGACTATCCCAAATCTGTTGCCGCGTGAATATACGGTAAATGTAGATGCGAGCTGGCGAGTGATCGACCGCAATAATACGTTTACCCTGAGCAATAAAGGAAATCAAGATCAAGGTATTTACTCCGATGGGAGCAATAATCATTACCTGAAGGTAGAAACAGCCTACTACAGAGTGATCAGGGATGATGCTTTGGATTCCTGGGTGATGGTTGGCCCGGAAAAACAGGGGAAATCACTGAGCATCAAAGGGACAGGCAAGAAATCTGTCCCAGTTGAAAAACGATATACTTACTATGAGGGCCGTTCAATTCCGGTTCGGTATAATAACGGAACATGGTATTATAATGATAAAGTACCTGATGGCAGGTTTGGTTATGATAATTACAAAATGAAAAAATTGGAATGGCTGGGTATTGAAGCGAATCGGGCATTCGATAATTTTAAAGCTATATCTAAGGTTGATAGTATTGCCAGAAATAAAAGTATTAGCATAGAAAATCTTACTAAGGAATTGATTGAGAATAGCATGCCTAGCTTACTTAAAAAACAGGCGGCGCACGCCGGTGTGATAAATATCTCTGATGAAGTCAATATTAAGTTGCTGAAGGGATTCGTTAATATTGAGGGTAGCCTAAGTCAGAAAAAATTATTTCCGGGAATAGAGCTGTCAGATGCAACGACCTTAAAAAACTTTACCTTTGAGAAAGCGCTAGGGAAAAACTTTAAAGATCTTAGTGTGCAAGCAAGAAAACAAAAACTTGAGGAGATTAGGTATTCTCCTGATAAGGTTGGTGGTGAAAAATTACGTTATAAAGTGAGCGATGTAGAGGCATACATGAAAGAAGTTCACAGACTTTATACGAAAAGCGAAAACCCAATGCATGCAGAGATTGATAAAAGGATAAGGGACTTTTTAAAAAATAATGATTATGAATTATCTGTTTTTGATGGGCTCCCTGGGTTACATGCGGAAGTTCAGGCACTCAATGCTATGATTAATGAGTTAAATAAATCAAAAGGAGGATCGTTTAATCTATCCGATGCCCTCAGTAATACCCATATATTTACCCGCAGGCTGGTTGGTAAACTCAACCAAGAGTTCCCGGCCTGTTATAATTGCAGCGGTATTCTTTCTGGCCTTGAGAAAGTACCTACGCGCAAAGTTGATGTTAATTTAAAATTTTCTAAATAGAATGTCCTGTATGCGGTCAATCCACTATGAGGAGCTATTATAAATTTAATGGTTCAACCCTTAATTAAAAATCATTGTTGACTTAGAGGATGTAAACAGAAACGGTATAATTGCCTGTTTCCTGACAATGGCGGCAGGCAAATTATAGTCGAAAATAAAATTAAGACGCTGGGGGGTTTGTTGAATAAATCGAATTTAGATAAAATATCAGCTTGTCAGCCTCTTCCTCAGGTAATTCGTACACTTTCTGGTATATTTGCACGCGTCATTTTGTTTAAGCCACGGATCATGGCCATAGCCTCTCCGACCTGGGCACCGTAATTCCGCAGGGTCAGATGACCTCCGAACAATTGTTTTACATACAGATACAGGTTTTGTTGAATAAATCGAACTTTTGCTGAGTTGAAGGATCAGATCACGCATCCTCTGACAACACAGGCAGTCCCGTGGCAAAGCAGAAGTTCAGGATCACCAACTGGCGCACTTACAACCAAGCCCTTATCAATCGAGGCTCCATGACTTTCTGGCTGGATGACGAGGCTATTCAGACCTGGTATGAGTCAGCAATATCTTCATCACGGGGGAGACCTCAGCGCTATTCTGAGCTTGCCATCACGACTGTCCTGGTGATTAAACGCGTATTCCGGCTGACCCTGCGGGCCGCACAGGGCTTTATTGATTCCATTTTTGCCCTGATGGGTGTTCCGTTGCGCAGCCCGGATTACACCAGTGTCAGTAAGCGGGCCAAGTCGGTTAACGTCAGTTTTAAAACGCCCACTCGGGGTGAAATTGCACACCTGGTGATTGATTCTACCGGGCTGAAGGTCTTCGGTGCAGGTGAGTGGAAAGTCAAAAAGCACGGTAAAGAACGCCGTCGTATCTGGCGGAAGCTGCATCTGGCCGTTGACAGCAAAACGCATGAAGTCATCTGTGCGGACCTGTCACTGAACAATGTGACCGATGCAGAAGCCTTCCCGGGTCTCATCAGGCAGACCCACCGAAAAATCAGGTCAGCGGCAGCGGACGGGGCTTATGACACCCGATTATGTCACGATGAACTGCGCAGTAAGAAAATCAGCGCACTCATCCCTCCCCGAAAGGGAGCAGGTTACTGGCCGGGTGAGTACGCAGACCGTAACCGAGCGGTTGCTAATCAGCGGCTGAGCGGGAGCAATGCGCGGTGGAAATGGACAACGGAGTATAACCGTCGCTCAGCCTGTACCACCGGGAAGCGGGGCCGGTAGCGGGAGAAAAGGGATAATCACTGATAAACCAACAAGTTATTGAGCTATAAAGCAAAAAACCCGCCATAGGCGGGTTCTTCTAAATAGTGGTGCCCGGACTCGGAATCGAACCAAGGACACGGGGATTTTCAATCCCCTGCTCTACCGACTGAGCTATCCGGGCAACGGGGCGCATTAAACCGTATTTGGCCCAGTGTCGTCAATGGGTTTCTATCACAAAGCCGAGCGATTGCTCTAATTTCAAGCAGGGCATTGCTACCTTCCTGTGCCAGCATTCTCCCTTTCCCCCCCCCAAATATCCGATGCCAGAGATCAAAAAACTCACCCCAATAATGTTCACTCCTGACCATTCTATAACCAAGATAATGTTAGTGATAAGTACAACATGTTACATATATGTATTATAAGGGGATTGTCGTTTTTAAATGTGATCTCTGTAACTTTAATAACATATTATCTGTGTTATGTTTTAATAATAACATCATTAGTTCCCGGCATACGCCAGGGTACAAGACAGGATAACGGAACGTAAAAGTTCGTAGATAATTTTGGGGAAAAGATGAAATATATCATAGGGATAGTTTGTATTTTTGCTATCTGTGTTTTGGCACTGTTAGTGAGCAACGATCGCAAAAACATACGCTATCGTCCGATTTTCGTCATGCTGGCCTGCCAGTTTTTGATGACCGCACTGCTGCTTAAGACCGACGTAGGCAATAAAGTGATTGGCGTGATCGCTGAAGTATTTGGCAATTTACTCTCCTATGCTAACGAAGGGGTGAACTTCGTCTTTGGTGGTTTGGTGAATCACGGCGAGATCTCTTTCTTCCTGTCCGTTTTGCTGCCCATCGTGTTTATCTCTGCGCTGATCGGCATTCTGCAACACTGGCGCATTCTGGGCTTTATCATCAAGTACATCGGCCTGGCTTTGAGCAAGGTCAACGGCATGGGGCGCTTGGAGTCCTATAACGCTGTGGCTTCGGCGATCCTCGGCCAGTCTGAAGTGTTCATCTCGGTGAAAAAGCAGCTCGGCCTGCTGCCGGAGCACCGCCTGTATACGCTGTGTACCTCGGCTATGTCGACGGTCTCAATGGCGATTGTGGGTGCGTACATGGTGATGCTAGACCCGCGCTATGTGGTGACAGCCTTGGTGCTGAACCTGTTTGGCGGTTTTATCATGGCGTCGTTGATCAACCCTTATCAGGTCAAGCCGGAGGAAGACATTCTTGACGTCGTCGAAGGGGAGAAACAGAGCTTCTTCGAAGTCCTGAGCGAATACATTCTCGATGGTTTTAAGGTCGCCATTATCGTTGGCGCGATGCTGATCGGCTTTATTGCGCTGATCACCATGGCTAACGCGCTATTTACCGCTGCATTTGGCATTTCCTTCCAAGGCGTGTTGGGTTACGTGTTCTCACCACTGGCTTTCCTGGTGGGGGTGCCGTGGCACGAGGCAGTGCAGGCCGGTGGCCTGATGGCAACCAAGATCGTCAGCAACGAATTTGTTGCCATGCTCAATCTGTCACAGGGCAACTACAACTTCTCTGAACGTACCATGGCGATTATTTCGGTGTTCCTGGTGTCGTTCGCCAACTTCTCCTCTATCGGCATTATTGTCGGTGCCATCAAGGCGTTGGACTCCAAGCAAGGTAACGCCGCAGCCCGCTTTGGCCTGAAGCTGCTTTACGGTTCCACGCTGGTTAGCTTCCTGAACGCCGCCGTCGTAGGTTTCTTCTTTTAATTAGCAAAAGGCTACATCTAGAGGCTGTGGCCTGATAACGCTATAACAATAGGGAATATGAGATGAAAATGACTTCTCCGCTCAAGATATCGTTATTGGCCCTGCTGGTTGCAGGTGCTGCGCATGCCGCAACGGTGGATCTCCGTATCATGGAAACCACCGACGTTCACGGCAACATGATGGATTATGACTATTACAAAGATAAAGCCACCGCTCAGTACGGCTTGGTAAGAGCGGCTACGTTGATTGATAAGGCCCGCGCAGAAGCTACCAACAGCGTGCTGGTAGATAATGGCGATATCATCCAGGGTAGCCCGATGGCGGACTATGCCGCAGCCAACCTGAAAAAGGGCGATGTGCACCCGGTTTATCAGGCGATGAACACCCTGGATTATGCGGTCGGCAGCCTCGGTAACCACGAGTTCAACTACGGGCTGGATTACCTGAAAATGGCGATTAGCGGTGCCAAATTCCCGTACATCAATGCCAACGTCTATGATGCCAAAACCAACAAGCCTTATTTCAAACAGTATCTGATCGTGGACACGCCGGTAAAAGATACCGAGGGTAAAGAGCATAAGTTGCGCATTGGTTATATCGGTTTTGTACCGCCACAGATCGTGTTGTGGGACAAGGACAAGTTGTCGGGCAAGGTGATCACCAAAGATATTACCGAAACCGCCAAGGAGCTGGTGCCACAGATGCGTAAAGAAGGGGCGGATATCGTGATTGCTATCGCCCACTCCGGCATCTCTGCCGACCCTTACAAGGCGCTGGCAGAAAACTCGGTCTACTACCTCACGCAGGTTCCAGGCATCGATGCCATTACCTTTGGCCACTCGCACGGTATTTTCCCAGGCAAGGATTTCGCCGCTATTCCTGGAGTAGATCTTGAAAAGGGTACGGTCAACGGTATACCTGCGGTCATGCCGGGCCACTGGGCGGATAACCTGGGGGTGATCGATCTGGTGCTGGAAGGAGAAACCAATAATTGGAAGGTGGTCTCCAGCCGTGCAGAAGCTCGGCCAATCTTTGATAAGAAGAATGACAAATCCCTGGTAGATGCCAAAGCCACGCTGGTGAAAACGCTGGAGCAGGCACACAACGACACCCGTGAGTTCGTTAACAAGCCGATTGGCACCATTGCCGAAGATACCAATACCTATCTGTCATTAGTGCAGGACTCCTCGGCCATCCAGATCATCCGTGCGGCGCAGAAAGCCTATGTTGAGCACTTTGTTCAGGGCGATCCCGATCTGGCGGATATTCCGGTACTGTCGGCTGCGGCACCGTTCAAGGCGGGTGGCAGGAAGAACGATCCGGCAGCCTTCGTTGATATGCGTAAAGGGCCTTTGAGCTTCCGTAATGCCGCCGATCTTTACCAGTATTCCAATACGCTGGCGGCCGTGAAAGTGAAAGGCAGCGATCTGAAAGAGTGGTTGGAGTGCTCTGCGGGCATGTACAACCAGATCGATGTGAAAAGCGATAAGCCACAGTCGCTGCTTAACTGGAACGGCTTCCGGGCATACAACTTCGATATGTTTGACGACCTGAGCTATCAGATCGACGTGACCCAGCCAGCGCGTTATGACGTTGATTGTAACGTGATTAATCCACAGGCCCAGCGTATCAAGTCGCTGACCTATAAAGGTAAAGCGGTGGTGGCAGACGCGCCATTCCTGGTTGCTGTGAACAACTACCGGGCATTTACCGGCAAGTTCGCCGGTACGGGTGAAAAAAATATCGTTATCTCCTCACCGGATGAAGTGCGCACTATCGTGGCCAATTACATCTCTGAGCAGACCAAACTGCATGGCGAATATAAGCCAGAGGTAAAAAACAGCTGGCGGATCGCGCAGATTACTTCGGATAAACCATTGGATATCCGCATGGAAACCTCACCAAGCCAGAATGCGGCTGATTACATTAAACAGTCCGCACAGCACCCAATGACGCTGGTAGGAAAAGACGACATCGGCTTTGCCGTTTACAAGATCGATTTACAGAAATAAAGATCTGGGGAAAGGCAATGAGAATGGTTGATATCATCGCCAAAAAGCGCGATGGAAAAGAGTTGAGCACGCAAGAAATTGAGTTTTTTGTTAACGGCTATACCCGGGGAGATATACCGGATTACCAGGCCAGTGCGCTGGCGATGGCGATCTTCTTCCAGGATATGAACGACCGTGAGCGTGCCGATCTGACGATGTCGATGGTGAATTCGGGTGATGTGATCGATCTCTCGGCGATCGAAGGCGTTAAGGTGGACAAACACTCCACTGGCGGCGTAGGTGATACCACCACGCTGGTGCTGGCACCGCTGGTAGCGGCGTTGGATATCCCGGTGGCGAAGATGTCGGGCCGTGGCCTGGGGCATACCGGTGGCACTATCGATAAGCTGGAAGCGGTGGCCGGCTTCCACGTGGAAATCTCCAGCAAACAGTTTATCGAGTTGGTTAACCGTGACAAAGTGGCGGTGATTGGCCAGACCGGTAATCTGACCCCGGCGGATAAGAAGCTGTATGCGCTGCGTGATGTGACCGGCACGGTGAACTCTATCCCGCTGATCGCCGGTTCGATCATGAGCAAAAAGATCGCTGCGGGTGCCGATGCCATCGTACTGGACGTGAAAACCGGTGCCGGTGCGTTTATGAAAACCACCGAAGATGCTGTCGAGCTGGCAACGGCGATGGTGCGCATTGGGAACCACGTGGGCCGTAATACCATGGCGGTGATCTCCGATATGTCGCAGCCCTTGGGCTACGCCATCGGTAATGCGCTGGAAGTGAAAGAAGCCATTGATACGCTGCGTGGCGAAGGCCCGGAAGATCTTACCGAGCTGGTAATGCAGTTGGGTAGCCAGATGGTAGTGCTGGCGAAGAAGGCCGACACGTTACCGGCTGCGCGCGCCATGCTGCAAGAGGCCATCGATAACGGCAAGGCGTTGGCCAAGTTCCGTGACTTCCTGGCTAATCAGGGCGGCGATGCTTCAATGGTGGATCATCCGGAGAAGCTGCCGCAGGCTAAATACCTGATTGAAGTACCGGCCAAGCAGGCTGGTGTGGTCGCCAACATTGTGGCTGACGAAATCGGTGTGGCAGCCATGTTACTGGGTGCCGGCCGCGCCACCAAGGAAGACGACATCGATCTGGCCGTGGGCCTGATGATGCATAAAAAAGTCGGCGATCGGGTCGCCATCGGTGACTCACTGGTGACGATCCATGCCAACCGCCCGGATGTGGCGAACGTCATGGCGAAAATCTATGACTGCATCACTATTGCCGATAAGGCGCAAGTACCAAAACTGATCCACACCATTATTACAGAATAACGCTATTAGCCGTGTTTCACCCTGGTTGCAGGGTGAAACATTCTCATTATTATCTAGAAATAACTTGATCGAATTAAAATAACTCTGGGTTAGTAAATACCTAACGGATTTCAAGTTGCCTTACGGCGTTTTGAAAGACGGAGGGTAAATAGAAAACGGGACTTTTCTATGAATAAATTAAGGCAATTTAAAATAAATAAACCTCTGGCACTGTTTGCGCTGATGTTTTCTTTACCGCTCTCGGCTGAAGAAATTAAGCTAAATAATCATCTTTTCTCCAGCTTTATTAATGATAGTCATGCGGACCTCTCTTTCCGTAACGTGTTTAAAAACTTAAGCACCGAGGACTATGGGCAGCGTTCAAACCAAACGGCTTGGGGGCAAGGGATCACCCTTGATTATCAGTCCGGTTATTTTGCGGATATGTTGGGGGTAGATGCATCTTATTATGGCGTGATTAAACTGGCCGCCAGCGATGATTTCTGGGGCCGTAGCGTGTTATATAACGACAACGGTCAGGCCAAAGGCTTCAACAAGATTGGTCAGCTCTACCTGAAAGGGCGTTTGGGTGATGATGATACCTATCTGCACCTTTATTCCGGTTGGCAGCAGATTAAAAAATGGGGCGCACTCAACAACTCCACGCGCGCCATTCCAAGTACCTATCTGGGCCTGCGTGGTGAAGCGGCGACCGGGCCAGTAAGGGTACGCGGTGCCTACGTGACCCGTTACAGCGACAGGGATTCTCCGGATAAGATCCATTTCCTCACTGCGGATAAAAAGGAGGTCAGCAGTATTGCGACCGGTGAAGTGAGCTATAGCGATCACGGCTATAGCGCGCTCTATTTCCTGGGTGAAAGCCATAATTATATGCAACGCCACGGGGTAGAGCTGGGGTGGCAACCGGCTTCCTGGGCGGAAAATCGCCTCAAGTTTGCCAGCCAGCTGTATTACAACCATGGTTTGCAGGACTGGACCCGCATGTCCATCCGTCACAAAACTTTCGATGATGATGCCTACCATTATGCGATGTATGCCGAATGGCGTGCCGAGCGTTGGAAGCACAAGGTTGGGGCTTCATATACCCGGGCCTCACTCGACAATGGCAACGGGTTAGGGCGCTTTGAGTGGCACCTGGCCAAACACAGCCGCGGCACCTTTAACTCAATGGCCGACAGTTGGGGTAACGACTATGTGGGCGATAAGGAAAAGATGCTGGCCTGGACCTTTGGCTATGCCGTTACGCCAGAGGTTGAGCTGGGGATGGTCACCAACTATGGCTGGGGGATGAAGTACCGTGGCCATAGCATTGAGCGTGGTGAAACCCTGGTTTACTCCCGTTGGACGCCGTCACAGCTGGCGCTGAAAAATCTGGCGTTCCAACTGTCCGGTGGCCCATCCTGGAACTACCAGAGCCAGAGCAACCAGCCGAAACTGACCTCGGATGGCAAGCCGATGCGCGCTCAGAACCACTCGATTGAGTTCCAGGTGGATTACAAGTTCAACCTATTCTAAGCAAAGCCTGCCTGGCCGTGTGGGGAAACCCACACGGCATCAATAAATAATTATGCATTAATAGTAACTATTAACCGGCTTGAACCCTCGAAAAAAACGTGTAATCATTGCGCGGATCCCCCACTTCATCACAGAGGAGTACAGGCATGACGGGTTTAACCACCTCAGCGCAGCTGCGCTCCAGAAGTCTGATGACGCCCTCACTCCGTGTATCCTTAACGCCATTTATGCGAACGCCGCTGCCCGTTATGCGGTAAAGCTAGCCAATGCTCGCTGTTAGGCATGATTAAAAATAGAGCTGCGGTTCTGATTTTACTGATGTCTATCGGACGCTGCCGATCCCAGTCCCCGATAGTTGTCTGATGCCTACCCGCATCGGCCGGTCATGGTTGCGCCTTGGCTCATCACTTTGCCGGGATAACCAGGGTTATCTCATTATGTGCCCAGTGGCACACCCTCATCCTTAACCGTTTGAGACTCAGCATGATGAAAGAATTGAAGATAGCAACCAGCGCCAGCCTGGTAGCCAGCATTGAAACCCTGCGTGAAATCGTGCTCGTGGGGCAGACTGACTATACCGATGTGGCGGCGGCCGTGGTCTCCGTTAGCGATGTGGATGACGGTATTCTGGCAACGCTCAAAGCGACCGGCTTTGAGATCCCGATCTTTGTTGCCGTTGAGGGGGATGAACAGCTTTCCCCGGATCATCTGCCGTTGATTACCGGCGTATTTGCCTTGGCTGCCGCGACCAAAGTGTTTTACATGGCGCAATTGGAGGCCGCCGCCGATGCCTACGAGCAGGCGCTGTTACCGCCGTTTTTCAAAACGCTGAAAACCTACGTGGAGATGGAGAACTCAACCTTTGCCTGCCCGGGCCATCAGGGCGGCGAGTTTTTCCGCAAACACCCGGCAGGGCGCAAGTTTTTCGAGTTTTACGGTGAAACGATTTTTCGTTCGGACATGTGCAACGCCGATGTGAAGTTGGGCGATCTGCTGATCCACGAAGGCTCCGCCAAAGATGCGCAAAAACACGCGGCGAAAGTGTTCAACGCCGATAAAACCTACTTCGTGCTGAACGGCACTTCGGCATCCAATAAAGTGGTGACCAACGCGCTGCTGACGCGTGGCGATCTGGTGCTGTTTGATCGTAATAACCATAAATCCAATCACCACGGCGCGTTGATCCAGGCCGGAGCGACGCCGGTGTATCTGGAAACCGCACGTAATCCGTTTGGTTTTATCGGCGGCATCGATTCTAAATGCTTTAATGAGGCTTACCTGCGCGAGCAGATCCGCCATGTTGCCCCGGAAAAAGCCGCGGCGGCACGGCCTTTCCGCCTGGCGATCATTCAGCTCGGCACCTATGACGGCACGATTTACAACGCCCGTCAGGTGATCGATACCATCGGCCATCTGTGCGATTACATCCTGTTTGATTCGGCCTGGGTGGGGTATGAAGGCTTTATCCCGATGCTGAAAGAGTGCTCGCCGCTGCTGTTGGAACTGGATGAGCACGATCCAGGTATTTTCGTCACGCAATCGGTGCATAAGCAGCAGGCCGGGTTCTCGCAGACTTCGCAGATCCACAAGAAAGACGATCATATCAAAGGCCAGAAGCGCCACTGCAACCATAAGCATCTCAACAATGCGTTTATGCTGCATGCCTCAACCAGCCCGTTTTATCCGCTGTTTGCCGCGTTGGACGTCAACGCCAAGATGCATGCCGGTGCCGCTGGTCGCCGTATGTGGATGGAGTGTGTCAAGCTGGGGATCGACACGCGTAAACAGCTGCTGGCACGCTGCTCGCTGCTGCGGCCCTTTATTCCGCCGCAGGTGGCAGGCAAGAACTGGCAGGATTACGATACCGACCTGATCGCCAACGACGCACGCTTCTTTAACTTTGTACCGGGCGAGCAATGGCACGGTTTTGCAGGCTATGCGCAGGGGCAGTATCTGGTCGATCCTTGCAAGCTGTTGCTGACCACGCCGGGGATTGATGCGGCCACCGGTCAGTACACCGAGTTCGGTATCCCGGCGACCATTCTGGCCAACTTCCTGCGTGAGAATGGCATCGTGCCGGAGAAGTGCGATCTCAACTCGATCCTGTTCCTGCTCACCCCGGCGGAGAACCCGGCGAAAATGGATCATCTGGTGGATATGCTGGTGCAGTTCGAACGTTATGTCGAAGCAGATGCGCCATTGAGTGAGGTTTTGCCGACGGTCTATCGCAAGAATCAGCAGCGTTATGCAGGCTACACCCTTCGTCAGCTGTGCCAGGAGATGCACGATTTGTACGTCAGCTTCGACGTGAAGCAGTTGCAAAAGGAGATGTTCCGTCAGGATCATTTCCCGCCGGTGATGATGGGTCCGCAGGATGCCAACGTCGAGTTTATCCGCGATAACGTGGAGCTGGTGCCGATCGCTCAGGCTGCCGGGCGCATCGCGGCGGAAGGTGCCTTGCCTTATCCACCGGGCGTGCTGTGTGTGGTTCCGGGTGAGGTGTGGGGCGGTTCGGTACAGCGTTACTTCCTGGCGCTGGAGGAGGGTATTAACCGCTTGCCTGGTTTCTCACCGGAGCTGCAGGGCGTGTATATCGAGAAGAAAGATCACGGCTGGAAACGGATATTTGGCTATATGATCAAGTAGGACAGCCCCCTTTATCCGGCCCAAGTGCGGCGAGCGCCATTTCCCCTCACCCCAACCCTCTCCCACAGGGAGAGGGAGCTGATTTGGCGTTGTCGTCGAGTGCTGCGCTCAATCTGTTTCACCGCAAAAAGGGAGCTGGTTAGTGTCGTGGTCAGGTAAGTTTCTGCAACTGATAACGAACTCGACCACAGGGAGAGGGAGCTGACTTGGCGTTGTCGTCGAGTGCCGCGCTCAATCTGTTTCACCGCAAAAAGGGAGCTGGTTAGTGTCGTGGTCAGGTAAGTTTCTGCAACTGATAACGAACTCGACCACAGGGAGAGGGAGCTGATTTGGCGTTGTTGTCGAGTGCCGCGCTCAATCTGTTTCACTGCAAAAAGGGAGCTGGTTAGTGTCGTGGCCAGGTAAGTTTCGGCAACTGATAGTGAACTCGGTCGGTTCCCTCTCCCTGTGGGAGAGGGTTAGGGTGAGGGGACGAATTATCGCTCCCCAGCCCTGTATTTTCCCCACCAACAATTACCTTCGCCGGTAGTTTTTCTGCGCGTTGTTAACCTTCACCAGATAACGACGTGATTCACCCGCCGGATGCTTGGTGGTCAGAGTCTGATAAATATCACCAGGCTGCATGCTGTTGATGATGGTGACTGCCTTGGCCTTGTCACTATTGAACACCCGTAGCACGCTGCCAGCCCCACCGTTGTAAGCGGTGATCACCGCATAGCGGCGTGAGGTCGGGTTCTGAATGCCGCCCAGGTAGTTGTTCTGCAAGATGGCCAGATAGGCAGTACCGGTATCGATGTTGTTCTCCGGATCGAACAGGTAGCTGCGGCTTGGCGTACCCCATTTACCTTTGCTCTGGAACACGTCTTTACCGGCGGTATGCTGCACCACCTGCATCAGGCCCAGCGCGTCGGAACCGCTTACCGCATACGGGTTAAAGCTGGATTCGGTCTGCATAATCGCCAGGATCAGCGATTCTTCGACGCCGTATTTCTCGGACGCCTGGCGAACCATCGGCAGATATTTGTGTGCACGTTTATCCAGGTGGTTAGGCACCAGTTGCATAGTCACCGAGTAGATCACGTGCAGGCCCGAGGTGCGCCTTTTTAGTTTGTTTTGCAACAGATAGTCGGCGAAATGCGCCGCCCGCCATTCCCAGCGGATGGGTTGGCCCTTGTTATCCAGCACCTGGCCGTACAGGAACGGTTCTTTGCTGATCTGGATATCATTGGCGTCGGAATAGAGGTCGATCGAGCCTGGATCGTCACCCATCAACAGGGTGCTGATCACCGCCTGGCGCAGATGAGCCGCAGGATCGGTGCTGGCGATGGTTTCGATAGTGATGGTGCCCGAATCAAAGTTGATGTGGCTACGGGTCTGATATTGGTCGGTATATTTGACGTAATCTTTTGGCCCGGCGATCAGAACTTCGCTCAGCCCCCAGATGTTCTCGATGTTGTGGGCAAATTGGCCCATCAGAATATCAAAGGCGTTGGTGTCTTTGACATAGGCTTCCGTGACCACGTCGTTTTTTTTGCCGGAACAGGAGATCAGCAAAGGCGCTATCACTAGCAAAGCTAACATTTTCTTCATCTTGTCAAAGCCGTATACGCGAAGAATTAAACTGGGGAAAAGGGCCAGCGCTGGCCCGGAAAACATTATTCGCTCGGTGGCGTATAGCCTTCGATGTGGACCTCATGTCCTTCGAACAGGAAGCGGACCATCTCTTGTTCCAGCAGTTTGCGGTCATCCACGTTCATCATGTTGAGCTTTTTCTCGTTGATCAGCATGGTCTGCTTCTTCATCCATTCTCCCCAGGCTTCCTTGGAGATTTCGTTGTAGATGCGCTTGCCGACTTCCCCTGGATAGAGCTGGAAGTCTTGCCCATCGGCGTCACGCTGCAGGAAGGTACAAAAAATGGTTCTGCTCATGCTAATTCCTCGTCAATGGCGCTGTTGCCAAATAAACCGGGTTGGGTCGGGGACTGTTTGGCCAACTGCTGAAGCAGGCGCTCAACCGGCGCGGCCAGCCCGACCGAAGGGGGCTGCGTTAAGTTATACCAGAGACCGGCACCCTCATCCATGGCGCTACCCGCTTTGTCGATGTTCAGCCACATAGGCACAATATCCAGATGGAAATGGCTGAAGGTGTGGCGGAAGGCGGTCATTTGCTCTAAACGGCTATCTTGGAGGCCGCGTTGTTGCAGCCAGAGTTCAAGATCGATCCGCGCGCTAAACTGCGGGAAGCAGAATAGCCCGCCCCATAGGCCGGCACCTGGGCGCTGTTCCAGCCAGACGCCATCGTCCTGTTGCAGCATCAGGAAGTAGGCGGTTTTTTCCGGCAGGGTTTGCTTGGGTTTTTTGCCTGGATAGTTGGCCCAACTGCTGTTGCCGTTGGCAAGGCAGCCGATATTGAGCGGGCATATCTCGCATTTGGGTTTGCTACGGGTGCAGACCATCGCTCCCAGATCCATCATCGCCTGATTGAACTGGCCAACCCCTTCTGCCGGTGTGACCTCTTCGCTGATTTCCCACAGGCGATTTTCCACCTCTTTCTTGCCCGGCCAGCCAGCTATGGCGTAGCAACGGGCCAGGACGCGCTTGACGTTACCGTCGAGGATCGGATAGTGCTGCCCCTGGGACAGAGAGAGAATGGCACCGGCGGTTGAACGGCCTACGCCAGGCAGCGCGACAATTTCTTCAAAGGTTGTCGGGAACTCACCGCCGTGCTGTGCGACAATGGTCTGCGCCGCTTTATGCAGGTTTCTGGCGCGGGCATAATAGCCAAGCCCGGTCCACAGATGCAGGACTTCATCCTGCGGCGCTTCGGCCAGGGCTCGCACGTTCGGAAAACGTGCCATAAAGCGCTGAAAATAAGGAATAACGGTGGCAACCTGAGTTTGTTGCAGCATCACCTCAGAGAGCCATACTTGATAAGGCGTTTTATCGAGTTGCCACGGCAGCGTTTTGCGGCCATAGCGTTGGTACCAGTCAAGCACTACGTGCGAGAACTGTTGCGCTTGCATCATGAGCGAGTTCGCTATCCGGCAGATAAATAATGATGCGCGATTGCAGCATAGAGTGATGGTGCTGTAAACCGGAACTTTCCGCAGTAGCACATCCGGTATGATGATGAACGCTTGCTAAAGCAAAGTATCTTTGCATAATGCGCGTTCCCCTAATTGGCAGCCAAATAGACAGAAAGCACTATGATTAATGACGTCATCTCTCCAGAATTTGATGAGAACGGCCGCGCGATGCGCCGTATCCGCAGTTTTGTGCGCCGCCAGGGGCGGTTGACCAAAGGCCAGCAGCAGGCGCTGGACAACTATTGGCCGGTGATGGGCGTGGAATATCAGGCTGAACCTGTCGATATCGCCGCGCTGTTTGGCCGTGCAGCGCCAACCGTGCTGGAGATTGGTTTTGGCATGGGGGCTTCGCTAGTCACCATGGCGGGCAACAACCCGCAGCAGAACTTCCTGGGGATCGAGGTTCATTCGCCGGGCGTGGGTGCCTGTCTGGCCGATGCCCATGAGGCTGAGTTGGCCAACCTGCGGGTGATGTGCCACGATGCGGTGGAAGTCTTGCAGAATATGATCCCGGATGCTTCGCTGGATATGGTGCAGCTGTTCTTCCCGGATCCGTGGCACAAGGCGCGCCACAACAAACGCCGTATCGTACAGACGCCGTTTGTTGAACTGGTGCTGCGCAAATTAAAAGTGGGTGGCGTTTTCCATATGGCCACCGACTGGCAACCCTATGCGGAACACATGCTGGAAGTCATGAACAGCAGCGCAGGCTACCGTAATCTCTCCGAGAGCAATGATTACGTACCGCGCCCGGACTCGCGTCCGCTGACAAAATTTGAATTACGTGGCCAGCGTCTGGGACATGGCGTTTGGGATTTGATGTTTGAGAGGATGGAATAATGGCTAAGAACCGTAGTCGTCGTTTACGTAAAAAGTTGCATATCGAAGAGTTTCAGGAACTGGGCTTTTCCGTCGCCTGGCGTTTTGCTGAAGGGACTGCCGTTGAAGATATCGACAGCACCCTGGACGCGTTTATCGATGAAGTGATCGAGCCAAATGGCCTGGCGTTTGACGGCAGTGGCTATCTGCAGTGGGAAGGCTTGATCTGCCTGCAGAAGATTGGTCATTGCACCGAACAACACCGTGAGCTGATCAAAAACTGGCTGGAAGCACGCAAGTTGAGCGATGTGAAAACCAGCGATCTGTTCGACATCTGGTGGGATTGATCCGGTCCGATTAGCATTGCCGAAGGTGCCTTAATGGCACCTTTGTTCTATCTGGTGTTCTTTCTGGAGTAGTGAGCGCGGTGGTAACAACTTTAGATAACGCGTTGCTGGACGAGATCCTGCAACAGGTACGCCCACTGATTGGGCAAGGCAAGGTGGCAGATTACATTCCTGCATTGGCGGAAGTCGCCGCCGATCGGCTGGCAATCGCCGTCTGTACCGTTGACGGTGAACTGTTTCAGGCCGGGGATGCGACGGAGCGTTTTTCGATCCAGTCGATCTCCAAAGTATTGAGCCTGACGCTGGCGCTAACGCGTTATCAGGAAGGTGAAATCTGGCAGCGGGTGGGGAAAGAACCCTCTGGCCTGCCGTTTAATTCGTTGCTGCAGTTGGAAATGGAACAGGGCAAACCGCGCAACCCGTTTATCAACCCTGGTGCGCTGGTGGTCTGCGATATGCTGCAAACCCGGCTTAGTGCTCCCAAGCAGCGGATGCTGGAAGTGGTGCGCCAACTGGCAGGCGTTGATGACCTATCCTATGACATCCGCGTGGCGCGATCCGAATTTGAGCATTCCGACCGTAATGCCGCCATCGCCTATCTGATGAAGTCGTTCGGTAACTTCGACAATGACGTGCTGACCGTGCTGCAAACCTATTTTCACTACTGCGCGTTACGGATGAGCTGCGTTGAGCTGGCACGCAGCTTTGTCTACCTGGCTAACCAGGGCCGGACGCTTGATGGTGAAGAGGTGATCAGCCCGTTGCAGGCCCGGCAGATTAACGCCCTGATGATGACCAGCGGTATGTATGATGGTGCAGGTGAATTTGCTTACCGGGTTGGCATGCCGGGCAAGTCTGGAGTGGGCGGCGGTATTGTCGCCATCGTCCCTGATGAGCTGTCGATTGTCGTCTGGTCGCCGGAGCTGGATGCATCCGGTAACTCATTGGCGGGAACTGCGGCACTGGAACTGTTGTCTCAACGCATTAGCCGTTCGATTTTTTAACTCCATCGCATATGCGGTTGGAAGGGAGTCAGGAGAAACTATGTTAAAGAGAACCGGATTGGCCTTGCTGTTGTTAACGGCTTCACAGGCGCATGCCGAGTATCAGTGCAGCGTCAGGCCACAGGACGACGTGATTATCAGCTCACAGACCGTGCAGGTGGTGGGGACCAGCGGTAACCTGCAAATCACCGCCGACGGCGATGTCACTCGTGATGGCAAAGCATTGAGCCTGAATGATAACCAGCGCCAGAAGGCGTTCAGTTACCAGAACGCATTGCGTAAAGATTTACCCTGGATCGATCAGGGCGCGCAGCAGCATCTGGAAAAGGCGCGTGTAGCGCTGGATAAAGTCATCGTTCAGCAGTTGGGCACTGACAGCAACGTGCGTAACCGTCTGACCACGCTCAACGACCAGTTGAAGCAGCAGATGAACCGTATCATCGAACATCGCAGCGACGGCCTCACGTTCCACCACAAGGCGATCGCTCAGGTGGAGCAGGATGGCCGTAATATCGTACAGCAAAGCATGGGCGGCGTATTGCAGGACAGCCTGAACGAAATGGGCGTCAAGCAGGTCGCCAACAGCAATGGCAACCCGTTGCAGGCGATCATGGGCAACCTGGGTGGGCTACAGCAGGCCATCAAGAACGAATGGAACAATCAGGAGCAGGACTTCCAGAACTTTGGTCGCGACGTGTGTAAGCGCGTCACGGCTCTGGAAACCCAGCGTAAGGATCTGGTCAAGGCGCTGAACTAAGGTTTGACGTTAACAGGTTCCGTTGTTTTAAGAGCTGCGCTCCTAACTCGACGGAACCTATTACCCCTGCCAGATAAGCGTGTGACAGTTGAGCCTGCAATTCTACCTAAGCTATTCTTCCGGCAAGAAAAGTTCCAACAGCGAATTAAGGAACAGTTTGCCATGCTCGGTGATCTGCCAATACTCTGGCGTCTCTTGCAGATAGCCTTTGGCTAGCGCTTCGTCCAATGGTGCGCGGATCACGCTCTCATCCAGCCCGGTATATTGGGCGAACTCGGCGCGTGGCGCAGCTTCCAGCAGGCGGAAACGGTTCATAAAGAACTCGAATGGCCGATCGTGCGCCTCGACTTCATGCAGCTTGTCCCGATAGTCACCCCGCATAAAGCCGCGCGGATGCTTGGTTTTGGCGGTGCGCAGAATACGGCCATCGGCAAAGGTCAGCTTGCCGTGTGCGCCGCAACCAATCCCCAGATAGTCGCCAAAGCGCCAGTAGTTGAGGTTGTGCTGACACTGATAACCCGGTTTGGCATAGGCCGAGGTTTCATACTGCTGATAACCGGCAGCACTCAACAGTTCATGCCCTTGCTCAAAGATATTCCACAGCGCGTCATCATCCGGTAATACCGGTGGGCGTGAGCTGAACAGGGTATTTGGCTCGATGGTGAGTTGGTACCAGGACAGATGCGGCGGATTAAGAGCGATAGCCTGACGCAGGTCGTCCAGCGCTTCTTCCAGCGACTGATCCGGCAGGCCATGCATCAGGTCCAGATTGAAACTGCGCAGGCCCAGGCCGGTTGCCAGATGCGCCGCGCGCTTGGCCTCATCCGGGCCATGAATGCGCCCCAGACGGGTTAACTTTTCGGTGCTAAAGCTTTGTACGCCAATCGAGATGCGGTTCACCCCGGCGCGCTGATAGCCACTGAAGCGATCGGCCTCCACGGTGCCAGGGTTGGCTTCCATGGTGATCTCGGCGTCATCCACGACGTGAATGCGCGCCCGCACGCCATCTAGCAGTGCCTGCATGGCTTCGGCACTTAACAGACTCGGTGTTCCACCACCGATAAAGATGGTGCTGATTGCACGACCGCTGGTGAGCGGCAAATCGGCATCCAGATCTGCCAGCAGATGATCGACATATTCCTGATGCGGCACTTCGCCCTTCAAGGCATGCGAGTTGAAATCGCAGTATGGGCACTTTTGTACGCACCAGGGAATATGGATGTACAGGCTGAGCGGTGGCAGTGGTACGCTGTTAGCTGGCATTACGCATCGCTTCCAACATCAACTTCAACGCCTTGCCACGGTGGGAAATGGCAATTTTCTCTTCCCGTGTCAGCTCTGCTGCGGTGCAGCCCAAATCTGGTACATAGAAGATCGGATCGTAACCGAAGCCGCCAACGCCGGCCGGTTCAAAGGTGATCTCACCGGCCCAGCAGCCGTGGAACACCAGTGGGGTAGGATCTTCCGCATGACGCATATATACCAGCACACAATGGAATTGAGCACCGCGCTTGCCAGCAGGCACGTCTTTCAGCGTCACCAACAGCTTGTCCAGATTTTGCTGGTCGCTGGCCTCTAAACCGGCGTAGCGGGCAGAGTAAATCCCCGGAGCGCCGCCCAAGGCATCGACCGCCAGGCCAGAGTCGTCGGCCATCGCTGGCAGACCGGTGATCTGCGCGGCATGGCGGGCTTTGAGAATAGCGTTTTCAATAAACGTCAGGCCGGTTTCTTCGGCGGAGTCTACGCCAAGCTCGGTTTGCGCTATCACGTCGAAGCCGAAATCGGCCAGCAGTTCGGCGAGTTCACGCACTTTGCCGGGGTTGCCGGTGGCTAGAACGATTTTTTGCATATAATAGATACCTTGAAATTATTCGATCAGCGCCGCGATGACGTCAGGGATCTGTTGCGGGTTGTGGATGCGCAATTGCTTGTGCCGCCCGAGTTCGCCTTTCTCGATGATTACGTTGCTTTTCGCCACCTTAAACTGCTTGGCGATAAACTTGATGAGATGGGCATTGGCCTGGCCATCGACCGGTGGTGCGGTGATGGCGACTTTTATCTCGTCGCCATGCAGGCCAATAATCTGATCGCGGCTGGCTTTGGGCTGAATATATAGCCTGACCACCAGCCCGTCCAGCTGTGGGGTGACTGCACTCACAGCAGGAACCAGAGCTCGCCAAACAGATCCATCCCCAGGTAGTTGATCAGATACAGGATCAGGATCACTACCATTGCAGAGAAATCAATGCCGCCCATCGCCGGGATCACGCGGCGGATAGGGGCCATCAACGGCTCGGTAAGCTGGAACATCACATAATCAATCGGGCTGCGGCCCTGGCTGATCCAACTCATCAAGGCGCGAATGATCATCACCCAGAAGATCAGGTAGCCGACGGATTTGATCAGAGAAATCAGGCCAAACAGCAAGTTGTACAGGCTGAGTGACAGGGTACCGCTCTGGATCAGCAGCAGTAATGGATATTTGACGGTCATCAACAGGAAAGCCAACAGTAATGAGGCGCTGTCTACCGGCCCCATTGAAGGAACGATGCGGCGCAACGGGCCGACGATCGGCTGGGTGATTTTCACCACAAACTGCGAAAACGGGTTATAAAAGTCAGTGCGCGTCAGTTGCATCCAGATGCGCAACAGCAGCACCATCACGTAAATATCAACGACGGTTTTGACCAGGAAAGTCAGCGTTAGCATGTAAGTTACCCTTCTCCTTAACTTCTGGGTTATCCCCTTGGTTGCCGATTGCCTTGGCGGCCTGCAACTCATCGGGCATAGTTAAAATGATTTTTCCATTTCCTGCGCACGGGAAACCGCGGCCTGCATGGCTTTAGCAACGGTCTCTGGCAACCGTTGTTCGTTGAATACCCGCAACGCCTCGGCGGTGGTGCCCCCTTTGGAGGTCACTTGCTCACGCAGCGTGGCTAGCGAGATCTCCGGGTTGGCGGCGGCCAATGCCGCAGCACCGATAGCGGCCTGTTGCACCAGATCGCGTGCGGCCTGGCTGCTGAATCCCATACGCTCGGCCTCCTGTTGCATGGCATCCATAAACAGGAAGAAATAGGCCGGTGCGCTGCCTGCGGCGGCGATCACGCCATTGATGCCGTTTTCGTCATCGACCCAGCAGACTTTACCCACCGAGCTCATCAGATCGCTAGTGTAATCACGATCCTGTTGGCTAACCTGCTCGGGAGCATACAGCCCGCTCATTCCTTTACCGACCAGCGAAGGGGTATTGGGCATGATGCGCACGATATTCAAACCTTCACCGAGCATTTGATAGAAACGGCTCACCAGAATACCGGCGGCGATCGACAGCACCAGTTTACCGGAGAAATCGACCTGTTCCTGTAAAGGTAAGCAAACCTGCGCCATTATTTGCGGTTTTACCGCCAGAACCACGACGTCGGCCTGTTTTGCACAAGTGATGTTGTCTGCGCTGCTGTTGATGCCATATTCGGTGGCCAGGGCGTCACGGTTTTTTGCTGACGGCGCACAAACGCTGATGGCGGCTGCCGGATAGCCACCGGCGACCAGGCCCGCAATGATAGCGCGAGCCATATTACCGGCACCAATAAAGGTAATTTTGCGATGTTGCATCAAATCCTCGTTATACGGTGGTGTGCGAGTAGTCACGGGCACCAAAAATTGCGGTGCCGATACGAACCATCGTGCTGCCGGCGGCGATCGCTGCCTGCATATCATCTGTCATGCCCATCGACAGCGTATCCACCTGCGGATAGCGCAGCTTGAGCTGCTGGAAAGCGTCATTCATCTGGCCGAATGTCGCCAACTGGCGCTGATAGTCGTGTTCCGGGGCCGGGATGGCCATCAGCCCACGCAAGCACAGGTTAGGCAATGCGGCTACCGCCTCGGCCAGCGCTGGCAGCTCACTCAATACAATGCCAGATTTACTCTGTTCGTCACTGATATTTATCTGGATCAGCACGTTTAACGGCGGCATTCCTGCGGGGCGCTGATCGTTCAGACGCAGGGCAATACGCAAGCGGTCAACGGTGTGGCACCAGGCAAAGTGCTCTGCCACCAGCCTGCTTTTATTGGATTGCAGCGGGCCGATAAAGTGCCATTCCAATCCAGCCCCTTCTGGCCGCTGGGCAAAATACTGGATCTTGTCTACCCCTTCCTGCACGTAATTCTCGCCAAACGCGTGCTGGCCTGCGGTAATGGCTTGTGCGATCGCCTCCGCAGGTTTGGTTTTGCTGACTGCAAGCAATGTCACTTCTTCTGGAATGCGTGCGCAGTCTTGAACGGCCGCTGCAATACGGCTCCTGACATCCTGCAGATTCTGTTGGATAGTGCTCATGATTAACCCGGGAGATTGATATGGATATCGATGAATTTGTGGCCCTTAGTGTAAAGCATAATGCCTCCGATCTGCACCTTTGTACCGGCCATCTGCCAATGTTACGTATCGATGGTGAACTCCAGGCCGTGGAAAGTGGGGAAATCCTTACCCAACAGCAGATGGCGGCATGGTGCCAAACGCAGTTGTCGCAGACGATGTGGCAGCAACTACAGCTGATGGGGCAGCTCGATCTGGCGTTAGCCCTGGCTGGCGGTACCCGGCTGCGTGCCAATTTCTTTTTGCAAAACGATGGGGTCTCCGTGGCGCTGCGCAGGATCGCCAGCCAGTGCCCAACGTTGGCTGAACTGACCACCCCGGAAATTATTCCGGCGCTGCTGCAGCGCGAAGATGGTTTGATACTCGTCACCGGCGCTACCGGCAGCGGCAAGTCGACCACGCTGGCGGCGATGATCGACTTTATTAATCGGCATCAGCGCCGCCACATTCTCACGCTGGAAGATCCGATCGAGTTTATCCATCGTAGCCAGCGTTCTCTAATCCAGCAGCGGGAGTTAGGGCGTGATACCCACAGCTTTGACGATGCGCTGCGGGCCGCACTGCGTGAGGATCCAGACGTGATCCTGCTGGGGGAGCTGCGTGACACCACCACCGTTCGGTTGGCGCTGACCGCGGCAGAAACCGGCCATTTGGTCCTGGCTACCCTGCATACCCGCAGCGCGCCACAGGCGGTGGAACGGCTGGTGGATGTATTCCCGGCGGAAGAGAAAGCCTATGTTCGGGCCCAGTTGGCCAGCTGCCTGCAGGCGGTGATCGCACAAAAGCTGCTGAGCAAACCCGGGGGAGGGCGTGTTGCCATTTACGAGATCCTCACGGCCACGGCGGCGGTGAGCAGCATGATCCGCGAAGGTAAAACCCATCAGTTGGTCAGCGTATTGCAAACAGGTGCGCAGTCAGGAATGCAAACTTTTGAGCAGGGTTTGCAACAGCGTGTTGCGCAGGGAATATTATAATGCCACAATCGATTAACTATTTTTCCCCTTATTTTTAATTGCAATCAATCGCACCGAGGCTTCGTGCGAGAGAGATGTATATTGGTAACTCAGGAGCGAACCGTGTTGCAGTATAAGTAGCTATCTTTTGGTTGCTATTATTAGGATTATTGTTGGTATTAGGATAAGGATATTCTTATGGGTTCCTGGTTGATTGTTGACGATCACCCCGCAATTTGTTTCGCGGTGAAAGCAATTTTATCTTCATTAGGTAATGACTCGATCCAGACCGCAACTAACGGCCTGGATGCCATGGCGCGAATAAGGGAAAATACGCCGCAGTTGGTGATCCTTGACATCATGCTGAATAAAATGGATGGGCTGCAGATCCTACAGCATATTCGCCAGGTGGACAGCGCTATTAAAGTGGTGGTATATACCAGCCTGCCCACGGGGAGCTACGCAGAAAGAGCGCTACGTGCCGGAGCTAGCGGGTTTTTCAATAAAGATCAGGATATCAGCCAATTGGCTCCATTGTGCCAGCTGGTGCTGCAAGGATATGCCTGTTTTCCACAGACAACTCTGATGCCTTTGCTTAATGTACCGCTAAAAAGCAAGAATCTTCTTACGCTGCTTTCTGATCGTGAACTGACCGTATTGCGTTATTTATCAGAGGGACTTAGCAATAAGGAAATAGCCGATCGCCTGATTTTGAGTAATAAAACCATCAGCACTTATAAGACACGTCTTATGGAAAAGCTAAAAATTAACAGCACGGAAGATTTGGTGGCTTTTTTTCATCATCAGAGCGAACGACCTGACGATGAATAAATTACTTTTGATGCTTATTTTTTTTTGCTGTGGTGCTTTCGCAGGGGAAGGGCCAACTTTTCGTGAAACCAATCTGCTTAGCCGTAGCCAGGTTCAATTATCCGAACCCGAGCTAACCAGTGATGATTGGCAATGGTTGCGCCGTAAACGAGTGCTGATTTTCGGCATTGCGGCCCCCAATTATTCGCCTTTTGATATCATCAGTGGCACCCGGGATTATGGTGGTATCAATGCCGATTACCTGGGGATCGTTGGTTATAATCTTAACGTACAGATAAAAGTACGTTACTACGAAGATGCTTCAGCCCTGCGGCGAAGTCTGGATAAGGGAGAAGTGGATTTGATCGGCAATGTCGCAGCAAGAAGCGTAGCCGATCCCACCATGCTGCTTTCTACACCTTATGTCTCTGCCTCACCGGCATTGGTGGTGCGCACCGACAGCCTGCTGCAACAGAATCCCCCACAGCGCATTGCTATCGAGCGTCTATACAGCGGTAATCAGAGCTTGGTAGCACGCTTTCCGGCGGATTATCAGGTTTTTGACATACCACGCCGGGCGCTGGAGGCATTGTCGTTTAAGAAGCTGGACGCTTTTATTGGTGATGCCACGGTGGCTCGCTATTTAATCAATCAGGGCAACCTGAACAATTTGCGTTTGCAACTGCTGCCACAGCAGGACATCAAAGGATTCTCCTTTGGCATGGCCTGCGGGAATGTACGTTTACAGCGAATATTGAACGCTGTTTTAGCGAGGATCCCGGAAAGCGCTCAAGCGGAGATCCAAAGCCGCTGGAATGGGGGGATCCCCATGTCACAAAGCGATGAACACCTGTTGCTGACCTCGCTGGAAAGAAAATGGGTGGAAGAACATCCCAGAGTGCGTCTGGCCGTTAATGGCGATTTCGCCCCTTTGGGCTTCTTCGACGTTCAGGGGGAGTTCCGTGGTTTGACGGCTGATGTGATGGAGGCTATCTCTAGCCGTATAGGGCTCAAGTTTGACATTATCCGCGCACAATCACTACAAGACTCCCTGGAGGCGGTCAAAACTGGCCGGGCCGACATTGTCGCTGGTGTGACGCTAGATGCAATCTGGCCTAACGGGTTGCTGACGACTCGATCTTATTTATTCAACTCTTGGGTATTACTGGGGATCCAGGAGCAGATTAGCCATGATCCTCCGCAGTTGATTGCTCTGGTCGCTGGGCACCCTCTGCAGGCTCTCTTGCGGGAACAGTACCCCGATAGCCGGATAATTACCGTGCCGTCACCCCAAGCCGGCATTGAGGCGGTAAAGGCGGGAAAGGTTGAAGCATTGGTGTTGCCGATGATTAGCGCTGATTATTTCCTGGCTCGGGAGCCCTCCTCGGGGCTAAGTATTCTGAGCGCTCTGGATATAGAACCGGCGCGTTTTGTGATTGGTATCTCTGGCAATGAATACCCCCTGGCAACCATCCTCGACAAGGCATTGCTGAATATCCCTCCAGAGGATATCCATGCGATGACCAGCAATTGGTATAACAATACCTATCTGCTTGAAGGGACTCAGGGTGATGGAAAATTGTCTGCCCACTGCTATTCCACAACGTGGTTACTGATAACGCTGTTGCTGGCAGTACTAGTGATAACTTTGTTTATCAGTAGGTTACGCAGTAAACGCTATCTGGTGCAGCGCTGCCAGGCGGTAATCGATAGCGTGCCCTTGCCGATTTACATCACCAATCTGAAAGACCAGATAGTGATGGCTAACGCGCCATTTTTTAATGCCATCAATGTTCCTGCAGAGACGGCGATCGGCAGCTCGCTGGAAAACTACCAACTGCAACTACCGGTCACGCTGGATATCGGACGGAGCGGTGAGCAGGAGCAGGTTTTATCTGTTATGCAGTTGGGAGGCCAGTCGCGCACTTTGCAGCAGTGGGGCCACTTGCTGATCACTGAAGATCAGCGTGCAGAAGGCAAAATCGGAGGGTGGTTCGACGTGACCGAACGCGATCGCCTGATTGCGCAGTTACAGCAGGCGAAAGAGCGTGCGGACAGTGCCAACCGGGCTAAAACCACCTTCCTGGCCACCATGAGTCATGAGATCCGTACTCCGCTTAATGCCATTATCGGCATGTTGGAACTGTTGCTGAACCGCCCGCAGCGCGAGGAAGCTGTAGATCGAGAACTGCTGAGCGTTGCACATGAGTCAGCCCATTCTCTGCTGGCCTTGATTGGTGACATTCTTGATATCTCACGCATTGAGGCGGACCGTCTGATCCTGCATCCACAACGTGCAGATATCCGTCACCTGATTGAAGCCGTGGCGATGCTATTTGACGGTGTGGCAAGACAAAAAGGGTTAGCGTTCAGGTTGGATATTGACGCGGAGATCACCGGCGATGTGTTGGTTGATCCCATGCGTTTCAAGCAGGTGCTATCCAATCTGGTGAGTAATGCCATCAAGTTTACCGAGCAAGGGCAGGTCACGCTCAGTGTCGTGGTCGATCAGATTAGCGAAGAACGAGCGGATCTGCGGCTACGTGTTTCTGATACTGGCAAGGGGATTGATGCAGCCACTCAAGAGCGCCTTTTCCAACCCTTTACTCAGGGCAATGGGGAGACTGGCGGGACGGGGCTTGGGCTGTATATTTGCCGCAAGCTGGTGGAGATGATGGGGGGGACCATCGTATTGAACAGTGAGGTTGGTATTGGCAGCGACGTCACCGTGCTACTTTCAGTGCCGAGATTGCTGACATTCTCCCCTCAAACACCGCAGGAGGAAGCAACCCCGGCATTATCATCCCAGCTGCGGGTACTGATCGTTGAAGATCATCCTGCGGGCAGAATGTTGTTGGCCCAACAGTTGCAGTTTCTTGGCCATCAGTCCATTGCGGTTGGGGATGGGGAGCAGGCGCTGAAGTTGCTGGAACAGGAGAGCTTCAACCTGATCATCACCGACTGCCAGATGCCTGAACGTGATGGTTACAGCCTGAGTCGCCAAATCAGGCGCATTGAGCGTGAACAGCAGTCCGTTCCTAGGGTGATCTGGGGGCTGACGGCCAATGCACAAGAAAGTGCCCGTGAGGCTTGCCTGCAGGCCGGAATGGATGATTGCCTGTTTAAGCCGGTGAACCTGAGCATATTAAAAACGAAATTGTCTACGTTGCCACTGACTGCTACGGGGGACGCTGAAGAGGAGCCAGCGTTTGCCGTGGAAGATTTGCCAGCGGAATTGCGTCAGCCAAAGGTATTGCAAGAGTTTATCCAAACCCTGCTGGATTGCTTGCATGAAGACTGTACGCAGCTTGCCATGGACATTCAGCAGCAACCGATGGATCCGCTAAACATACAGGCATTGGCCCATAAATTGGCCGGCGCGGCCCGGTTGGTGAATGCTGAAAGTCTGAATCAAGCTTGTCAGTCATTGCATGACAACCCCGTTCAGGCAACCGCAACGGTGGTGCTGGGAGAAGCGCAACGGCTGCTCAGCACCTTAAGGAAAGTACAACGGACTACAGGTGAATAGTCCCTTCCTACAGGGCGATTAAGGCTTCTGTAGATTTTAAGGTAACTGGGATCGCTTTATTCTTTGTCGCACAGGAAGGGGAGCTTTTGGGTTCCTCATGTGTAATAGCGTTTAAGGATAAAATGATGAAAAACATGACTAAATTAGCGATTCTGCCACTGGTTATGGTTCTGGGTGCAAGCTTCTCTACCATGGCTAATGCGGCTTACGACTGTAACGCCAAACGTGCTGCGCTCGAATATCAGATCCAGCAGGCTGAGAAGTACGGTAACTACAACCGTGTAGCTGGCTTGAAGCGTGCTCTGAGCGAAGTTAATGCCCATTGCACCAACGGTAGCGTGCTGCAGGACGCTCAGAAGAAAGTCACCAAGCTGGAACAGAAACTGGCTGACAAGCAGCAGGACGTACAGGAAATTAAAGCCGACCTGCGTGAAGCTCAGGCCAAAGGTGACGCCAAGAAAGTGGCTAAGTACCAGAAAAAACTGCAAGAAAAGCAGGCTGACGTAAAAGAAATCAAACAAGAGCTGAAGCAGGCTCGCGCTGAGCTGGCAGCAGCACAGAAATAAGCAGCCATGATTTGGTAATTAAGGGGCGCAGATGCGCCTCTTTTTGTGTTGGGTAAATATTGTGGTTAGCACTCAGGGAACGAATGAAATCCACTTTTCAGATTGCCGTTGTATCGCTGGGCCTGTTGGTTAACGGAGTCAGGGCTGAAATAAACAGCGTTTATCTCATTATTAACGATAACTTTCAGGGCGAGGTGGCCGTTAATCTGGGGCGGGATGAGCAGCCGTGTATTAATGCCCTCTTGCTACGTGAGTGGGGGATACGTGATGCCGCGATGGTGATGGAAACGACCCCAGAGGGCTGTATTCTGCCCGACGTATTGAGTGCCAGAAAAATTGGGGTGTCCTTTGATCCGATAGCACAACTGCTGACGGTAGATATCCCGGCTGGGATGCTGGGTGACAACAAGCTGGCAAACCGCTGGGATGATGGTATCAATGCGGCATTTTTTAACTACCAGCTTAATTATGGTCATTATGCGGGTGAAAATTATCGCGCTGCGCAACGCCATGACAGCCTGTATGCTGATGTTACCGCTGGGGCCAACATCGGCCCTTGGCGACTGCGTTATCAGCCCGTCTATCAGAAAGATACCTGGGGGGAGCCGACCTGGCATACCGAAAGGGCGCTAGCCTATCGGGATCTCAAAGCCTGGCGCGCCACGCTGACCTTGGGCGACAGCGTAACGCCGTCGGCGTTGTTCGACAATGTCCGCTTTCGTGGCATCAGCCTGGTGTCAGATAGCCGGATGCTACCGGATGGCCTACGGCAATTCTCGCCCTGGGTCCGAGGTTTCGCCCGCAGCAATGCGGAAGTGAGAGTGCGGCAGAACGGCGAAGTTATCTACCAGACGTTTGTTTCCCCTGGCGCTTTTGTGTTGAAAGATGTCTATCCGCCCGCGCTCGAAGGGGATCTTACCGTCACAATACGGGAAAGCGACAGTACCGAAACTGAACGAAAAATACCCTACTCCTCCATGCCTAACCTGGTTTACGCCGGCCAGTGGCGTTACGACGCTACGGTGGGTAAGTACCAGCCCTATTATGGCATGGAAGAGGAACAGCCGAGCTTTGCGCAGGCGTCACTCAGCTACGGGCTACCGGGAAAGGTTACGCTGTACGGTGGTTTTCAGGGGGCCGATATTTATCGCAGCGCGGCGATCGGGATTGGCAAGAGCCTTAACCAGTGGGGAGCGATTTCGGCGGATTACACGTTTTCATCGGCCCGTCAGCCAAGGCGTTCAGCGCCGGATACCGGTGGTATGGTGCGTGTGCGCTACGCAAAGGCTTTCCCTGCCTGGGAGTCCTCCCTCAGCCTGATGGCGCAATATTATTCGCGGCAGCGCTATCGTACGTTTGGCGAGGCGATAGACCAGCAGAGCACCTATTGGTGGGACTGGGAAGACGGCATTTTTGTCGGTGACTTTGACGAGGAAAAGAAGTATCGCCTGGAAGCGCGCTATAACCAGTATCTGTCCGATTCAGACAGCCTATACCTGACATTGGTTCGAGAGGCCACGCGGGGTAATCAAAGAGGCGAAACCAGCATCGAGATGGGCTTCAGCACCAGCCTGAGTAAGGTAGACGTTTCGCTGTATGCGGAATATAACCGCCCCTCCTATGGCAAAGAGCAGGCGCAGTTGGGGCTCTCTGTCTCGCTGCCGTTGAACGCGCTGGGCGCACCACGTATGAAACTGAACTACGATCATACGCTGGCTAACGACCGGACCGACAGCCGGCGGATAGGCGTCAGTGGAACTTTGCTTTCCGACTATAGCCTGAGCTACAACGCCAGTACCAGTCAGAGCCAACGCTATGGCAGCAGCCAGGATGTGAGCAGCAATTATCAATATAACGCTGGCGAGTTGCGGGCCGGTTATTCTCAAGGTAAAGGGTATCGCCAGCAGAATCTGGAGCTTTCCGGTAGCCTGATGGCGCATCAGGAAGGGATCACGCTGGGGCAGCCGTTAGGAGATACTATGGCTATCGTCAGCGTACCGGGTACGCCGGGGATCGGGGTCGATAATCAGTATGGTGTAACTACCGACCGGCGGGGTTATGCGCTGATAAGCAATCTGACGCCATACCGCATAAACAGCCTTACCTTGGATAGCCTTGAGCTACCGGATACGCTTGAGTTGCCTGAATCTGAACAGGAAGTGGTGCCTACCGCTGGTGCAATCATGTTCAGCCGCTTTGCTCCGGCACGGAAAATCAGCCCGGATGCTGCTCAAACCAGCTCTCCAGAATAACCACGGCGGAGGCAGAATCGACGCTGCCTTTATCCAATGAGCGAAATCCCCCACTCTCAAACAGAGTTGCCCGTGCCTCAACGGTGCTCAGACGTTCATCATGCAGGGCAATCTGTACGCCAAAGCGGCCATGCAGCCGGTTGGCAAATTTACGCGCTCGTTCGGTCAGCGGCTGTTCGGTGCCATCCATGTTCAGCGGTAAGCCAACCACCACCAGGTCTGGCTGCCACTCTTTCAGCAGACGTTCGATCTTCTGCCAGTCAGGAATACCGTCCTGGGCTTTAAAGGCCGCCAGCGCCCGGGCGGTGCCGGTAATTTCCTGGCCGATAGCTGCGCCGATGCTTTTGGTTCCGAAATCGAAGGCGATAATGGTGCGGTTAGTCATCAGGCGTGTCCTGCGTGGCTGGCAATGTTGCGAATATCGATACCAAGGCGGTTGGCTGCCTCGCGCCAGCGGTTGGCGATCGGCGTGTGGAACAGAATGTCGATATTGGCTTCGGCGGTCAGCCAGGCATTGTCCAACAGCTCTTGTTCCAACTGGCCCTTTTCCCAGCCCGCATAGCCAAGCGCCACCAGCACATCGGCGGGTTGATCTGGCGTGCCGAGCGTTTCCAGTACGTCTTTTGAGGTGGTGATCATGGTGGCCGGTGAGATCTGAATGCTGGAGCCAAAGCCTTTGCGAGGGGTATGCAGAATAAAGCCGCGATCGTCGGCCAGCGGGCCGCCAGCGAACACTGGCTTATCCAGGCTGATCGCCGGATCGCGCGGCGAAGGATTGATGTCGAGTTTATCCAGCACCGTCTCCACGGTGAAATGTTCCACGGGTTTGTTGATCACTAATCCCATGGCACCGTCGTCATTGTGTTCGCAAACGTATATCACCGAACGTTTGAAGCGCGGATCTTGCATTGCGGGCATGGCAATCAGGAAATGGTGCTGTAAATTCATGGCGTTAATTCAATTGGGAAGTAAAATGCATACCCTCTCCCAACGAGAGAGGGCGCGTCGTCTGCCTACTTCGTGGCCAGACGTTTTTCAATGGCGTCCATCAGCATGCCGGTGACGGAAACCGGGAATGCGGCTTCAATCTCACGGGCGCAGGTTGGGCTGGTGACGTTAATCTCGGTAAGGCGATCGCCGATCACGTCCAGGCCAACAAAGATCAGCCCTTTCTCTTTGAGCGTTGGGGCAACCGCACGGGCAATTTTCCAGTCGCTTTCGCTCAGTGGGCGCGCTTCGCCACGGCCACCGGCGGCCAGATTACCACGAGTTTCGCCCTGGGCAGGGATACGCGCCAGGCAGTAAGGCACCGGTTCGCCATCTACCACCAGGATGCGTTTGTCCCCATCCTTGATGGCTGGCAGGAAGTTTTGCGCCATGCAGAAGCGGCTGCCGTGTTCGGTCAGGGTTTCGATAATTACCGACAGGTTGGGGTCGTCCTGCTTCACGCGGAAGATTGAGGCTCCGCCCATACCATCCAGCGGCTTGAGGATGATGTCGCCGTGCTGCTGGTGGAATTTGCGAATATGGGCAGCGCTGCGGCTGACCAGGGTGTCTGGCGTCAGTTCCGGGAACCAGGCGGTGAACAGCTTTTCGTTACAGTCACGCAGGCTCTGTGGCTTGTTGACCACCAGCGTGCCTTTCACTTCGGCCCGTTCCAGGATGTAGGTCGCATAGATGTATTCAGTGTCGAACGGTGGATCTTTACGCATCAGGATCACGTCCAGCTCCTGCAACGCCAGATCCTGCTCGCTGCCAAAGCTGAACCAGCTCTCTTGGTCTTCTTTCACGTTCAGCAGGCGCGTGCGGGCACGGCCATCACCGGCATGCAGATAGAGATCGTTCATCTCCATATAATGCAGTTCCCAGCCGCGGCGCTGCGCTTCGAGCAGCATGGCAAAGCTGGTGTCTTTTTTGATATTGATGGATGCGATAGGGTCCATCACGATGCCGAGCTTGATCATCTCTTCTCCTTACGAACCTGTGAGACAGGTCCTTAGCCCAGGTCGCCGAAACGGACCTGCAAAGCGGTAATTGCGGTGAGCGCGGTGGTTTCTGTACGCAAAACGCGTGGCCCCAGCAGGATATCAGTAAATCCATACTCTGTGGTCATGGCAATTTCTTCGGCGGATAATCCGCCCTCCGGCCCAATGAGCAGACGTACGCTTACTACCGGCAGCGGTAGGGTGTTGATACTTTGGCTGGCGCGTGGATGCAGGTTCAGCTTGAGGCTATCGTCCTGCTCGGCGCACCAGTGTTCCAGAGACATCGCTGGGCGGATTTCCGGAATGCGATTGCGGCCACATTGCTCGCAGGCGGCGATGGCGATTTTTTGCCACTGCTGGAGCTTTTTCTCCAGGCGTTCGCCGTCGAGTTTAACGCCGCAGCGTTCGGAAAATAGCGGAGTGATCACGTTCACTCCCAACTCAATGGATTTCTGGATGGTGAATTCCATCTTTTCGCCACGGGAGATCACCTGGCCAAGATGTAAGTTGAGCGGTGATTCGCGATCTTCCCGTTGTCCGGCGTTGATCTGAACCAGCACGTTCTTTTTATCCACCCGGGTGATTTCTGCCTCAAACACCTGGTTGCTGCCATCGAACAGTTGCAGTGCCTGCCCGGCGCTCATCCGCAGCACGCGGCCGACATGATTGGCGGCATCCTCGCTCAATGCAATTTCTGCACTGGCGCTCAAGGGCTCTGGATGGTAAATGCGGGGTTTACGCATAATGATTGTCAGATCCTGGCTCAATGAAACGGCGCTGCCGGTGAGCAGCGCGAAAACACTATAGTAGGTCAGCCTTTTTGTTGCTGACAAGCCTGTTGAATATAAGGGTTGCGATTCCCTTGTACTATGGCGATGCGTGCTTCACGTCGACATTCCCAGGCGCTGACCGGATACAGGCGGTTCCAGGCTTCAAACAGCTGGGTTTGCTGGCGTGAAAGCGGCAACTGGTAGCGATCGCGCATGTAGAAGTAGGTGCGGGCGATAGCACCTCGCGCACGGGCCGGTGGCTCGGCCTGCTTGTTTTTGAAGTCTACCTTCATTTGGCACTGCCCGTATTGTCCTTCGCCACCCCGCCACTGGCTATACATAAAGTTATTACGGTCACCGTTCACTTCACCAATGGCGGGTTGCAGGTTGTGCAGATCGATCTCTATCTGACGATAAACCGGATCCTTGTTGCAGTTTTTACGCCCACCCTGTTGCCAGCACTGCAGCTGATGACCGAACTGCCAGGCTGGAACCACATGTTCCCACTCGATACGCTCGGCACGTTGAGCATTTTTACGTACCTGATAGCCGCAGCTACCGAGGTCGGGAATGCCTTTCTTACCTTGCCAGTCGATCTTGCAGCCACAATAAAAGCTGCCTGGGGCGTCCTGGTTGATTTTGGCAGCGGCAGCCTTGGCCTGGGTAAAATTATTAATCCCCTTGGCTAGCGTGCCGCTGGAGGCCATCAATACGACCAAAAATAAAATTTTGCGATGCATATTCCAAAACAGCTCAAAATTGGAAAGGCAGGCAGGGTAGCGGAAGTCGCTGATAGGTGCAAATAGAGATAATAGATTGTTTTAACTTATAAATATTATTGTTAACGGTTTTGGTTAACCGGAAAATGTCAGCTTTTCGCCGCACTGGCGGCAGCGGTATTCGCTTTCGCCGCGCATCACCCGATTGTGGCGGCGCAGGGTCAACTGATGCTGCTGGCAATGGCAGCGGTAGGGAAAGGTTTTGCTCTGTACCGAGCGGGTCTCAAACTGGTGGGTACGGCTGGCGGGAACCTGCAATACGTTTTCCATCATCCAGCGCCATTCCCGGCCATGCGGCGGCACACGGCCAAACTGGCGGAAGACCAGCAGATGAGCCAATTCATGGGGGACCACTTCGTCGATAAACGGCTGTTGGTTTTCCATCAGCAGCACCGGGTTGAGGCGGATTTCCCAGGCTTGCAGCCAGGCGGTGCCCGCGCTGGTGCCGCGTTGCTGATACAGGATCTTGGGCTCTGGGAACTCGACGGAAAAATGCTGCCGCGCCAGCTGCAACTTGTCTCGCAGGCAGCGCATTACCGCCTGTTGCAGCGCAATGGGGATTCTTACTCTGTTCATAGTGGCGCTAGCTTAAGCAATGATGCGGCGGCTGGCAACGGGAGCAGTAAGGAAAAGTATATGGTCTACCGTTATGCAAAGCTTGTATGTACGATGTTTGTGTCTAAAATAGCGGCGATTTCACCCTTACCCTAACGGCGATAGTCATGCTTTTATCTAACCAGATTGAATTACTCAGCCCCGCCCGCGATGCTGGTATCGCCCGTGAGGCTATTTTGCACGGGGCCGATGCGGTCTATATTGGTGGCCCAGGCTTCGGCGCCCGTCATAATGCTGGCAACAGCTTGAGCGATATCGCCGGGCTGGTTGAATTTGCCCACCGTTACCGGGCCAAAGTGTTCATCGCCCTCAATACCATTTTGCATGACGACGAGCTGGAGCCGGCACGCCGTTTGATCCACCAACTGTATGACGCCGGAGTTGATGCGCTTATCGTGCAAGATATGGGGATCCTGGAGCTGGATATTCCGCCATTTGAGCTGCATGCCAGCACCCAGACCGACATCCGTAGCGTAGAGAAGGCTCGTTTCCTGTCCGATGCCGGTTTCTCCCAGTTGGTATTGGCGCGTGAGCTGAATCTCAGTCAGATAAAAGCTATCAGTGACAACGTCGACGCTGCCGTCGAATTTTTCATCCATGGCGCGTTGTGCGTGGCCTTCTCCGGCCAGTGTTACATTTCCCATGCTCAGACCGGACGCAGTGCCAACCGTGGCGATTGTTCGCAGGCGTGCCGGCTTCCCTACACCCTGAAAGATGATCAGGGGCGAGTAGTAGCGTATGAAAAGCATCTGCTGTCGATGAAAGATAACGATCAAAGCCGCAACCTGACGGCGCTGATCGACGCCGGTGTTCGCTCATTCAAGATTGAAGGGCGCTATAAGGACATGAGCTATGTGAAAAACATCACCGCGTACTATCGTCAGCATCTGGATGCCATTCTCAACGAGCGTTCCGATCTGACGCCAGCATCGTCAGGCCGCACGGAACACTTCTTTATTCCATCGCCGGATAAAACCTTCCACCGTGGCAGTACCGATTACTTCGTCAACCAACGCCAGGTGGATATTGGCGCCTTCGATTCACCCAAGTTCATCGGCCTGCCGGTAGGAGAAGTGCTAAAGGTGGGTAAAGATCATCTGGACGTAGAAGTAAAAGAATCGCTGACCAATGGCGATGGACTTAACGTGCTGATCAAGCGTGATATCGTCGGCTTCCGTGCCAATAAGACAGAGAAAATTGCCGAAGGGCGTTACCGGGTTTGGCCTAACGAAATGCCGGCAGATCTGCATAAGCTGCGTCCACAGCATCCGCTTAATCGTAACCTCGATCACAACTGGCAACAGGCGTTGCTAAAAACCTCGGCGGAACGCCGCATCGCCGTCGATATTCTGCTGACACAAAGCAACGACGGGGTGACGCTGACCCTGATCAGCGAAGAGGGCATCAGCGTCAGCCATACTCTGCAGGGCGAATTCGCCGCCGCCAACCAGCCGGAAAAAGCGCTTGTAACACTGCGTGACGGATTGAGCAAACTGGGGCAAACCCTTTATTACCCGCGTGACGTTCATCTTGAGCTGCCGGTGGTTTGCTTCATACCCAACAGTCAGGTCAATCAACTGCGCCGCGATGCGGTGGAAGCACTGGACGCCGCACGCCTGGCGCTAAACGAACGCGGTAACCGCAAACCGGTTTCCGTGCCGCCGCCGGTTTATCCGGAAACGCACCTGACGTTTCTTGCCAATGTTTATAACCAGAAGGCGCGTGAGTTTTACCAGCGTTATGGTGTCACGTTGATTGATGCCGCCTACGAGGCGCACCAAGAAAAAGGGGATGTGCCGGTGATGATCACTAAGCACTGCCTGCGCTTCGCCTTCAACCTCTGCCCTAAACAGGCCAAGGGTGTACAGGGCGTGAAGGGGCGGGCATCGCCGATGCAGTTGGTGCATCAGGGTGAGGCGTTGACGTTGAAGTTTGACTGCAAGCCGTGTGAGATGCATGTGATTGGGAAGATCAAAAATCCTATTTTGCGGATGCCGGTGCCGGGGAGTGTGGCAGGGGGGATCTCGGTAGAGGAGCTAATGGCGACGTTACCGGGGAAGAAAAAATAGCCTAGGTCATGAATGAAAACGGCTTGGTGTGGAAACGGGGCCGTAAGGAAATCGTTGCAACGCTATTTTCCCACAATGATAAGCCGATCGACTCACATCGATTGTAATCATTGTGTTAACTGCGGGATAATAATCCGTGCATGATGAGTCTGTACCCGCAGTTCTCACCGGATGAGGTCAGAAAAACATCGCCAGCGTTAAGTCCCTACGTTAATACAGGTTATTTTGCGATTTGGCGCAATAACTGACTACCTAAAAATACGTAAGGTGTGGGGAGTTTTTTTGACGCAACGCGCCCCGAGCACGTTGGGTAAGTGTGAATTTAACGCAGCTGATGTTGCAAGTGAGAGATCAATGTCGAATAAACCGTTCCATTATCAAGATCCGTTCCCGCTGAAGAAAGACGATACCGAATACTATCTGCTAAGCCGTGACCACGTTTCCGTCGGCGAATTTGCCGGCCAGGAAGTCCTCAAGGTTGACCCGCAAGCCCTGACTCTGCTCGCCCAGCACGCTTTCCACGACGCCTCGTTCATGTTGCGCCCTGCGCATCAGCAGCAGGTGGCGGATATCCTCAATGACCCCGATGCCAGTGAAAACGACAAGTACGTTGCGCTGCAATTTTTGCGTAACTCAGAAATCGCCGCCAAGGGTATTTTGCCAACCTGCCAGGATACCGGCACGGCGATCATCATGGGTAAAAAGGGTCAGCGCGTCTGGACCGGTGGCGGGGACGAAGAGGCTCTGTCACGTGGGGTGTACAACACCTTTATCGAAGACAACCTGCGCTATTCGCAAAACGCTGCGCTGGATATGTACCGGGAGGTCAATACCGGCAGCAACCTGCCTGCGCAAATCGATCTCTACAGCGTGGATGGTGACGAGTATAAATTCCTGTGTATCGCCAAGGGCGGTGGTTCGGCCAACAAAACCTATCTGTATCAGGAAACCAAGGCGCTGCTGTCGCCAGGTAAGCTGAAAGACTATCTGGTCGACAAGATGCGTACTCTGGGCACCGCGGCTTGCCCACCGTACCACGTGGCCTTTGTGATTGGCGGCACTTCGGCGGAAGCCACGTTGAAGACCGTGAAGCTGGCTTCAACCAAATACTATGATGCGCTGCCGACCGAAGGCAACGAACACGGCCAGGCGTTCCGCGATGTGGCACTGGAGCAGGAACTGCTGAAAGAAGCCCAGAATTTGGGCCTGGGTGCACAGTTTGGCGGCAAATACTTTGCCCACGACGTGCGCGTAGTGCGTCTGCCGCGCCATGGCGCTTCTTGCCCGGTGGGGATGGGGGTTTCTTGCTCCGCCGACCGTAATATCAAAGGCAAGATCAACCGTGAGGGGATCTGGCTGGAGAAACTGGAGCATAACCCCGGTAAATTTATTCCACAGGAACTGCGCCGCGCGGGTGAAGGGGAAGCGATCAAGGTGGATCTGAACCGCCCGATGGCCGATATCCTCAAGCAACTGTCACAGTATCCGGTGTCTACCCGCCTCTCCCTGAGTGGCACCATCATCGTTGGGCGCGATATTGCCCACGCCAAGCTGAAAGAGCGCCTGGATCGTGGCGAAGGTTTGCCGCAGTACGTGAAAGATCACCCGATCTATTACGCGGGCCCGGCCAAAACGCCAGAAGGCTATGCTTCTGGTTCTCTGGGGCCAACCACGGCAGGGCGCATGGACTCCTATGTCGATCTGTTGCAGTCACACGGCGGCAGCATGATCATGCTGGCCAAAGGTAACCGCAGCCAGCAGGTGACGGATGCCTGCCACAAGCACGGTGGATTCTATCTTGGCAGTATTGGTGGCCCGGCGGCGGTGTTGGCACAGCAGAGCATCAAGAGCCTGGAGTGCGTGGAATACCCTGAACTGGGTATGGAAGCGATCTGGAAAATCGAAGTGGAAGATTTCCCGGCCTTTATTCTGGTGGATGACAAAGGTAATGATTTCTTCCAGAAGATCCAGGGATCTCAATGTACGCGCTGTGTGAAGTAATCTGATTGACCGGCTCACAACGGGCGCAGCATGTTGCGCCCGTCTGGATAATGCCAGGGTCAAACATGTTCGACCCTGGCAATCAGCTGTCATGTTTGTGAGGAATTCGTCAGCCTTTGTAAAATAGTGTCGTCGCTTTGGACGCTATAAATAAATCTGTATACCATTGCCGTGGGCATTTTTGGCTAGGAAAAGTAATGGTGACGCAGGCAACGCATATCAAAGAATTACTGGTCTGGATTGAAAATAACTTACGCAATCCACTCTCTCTGGACATTGTTTGCGAGAAATCCGGCTACTCAAAATGGTATCTGCAGCGCATGTTCCGCCAACAGACCAACCTGCCACTTGCTGCTTATATTCGCGCTCGTCGCCTCTATCTGGCAGCTTTCTCATTACGCTTTACGCAGAAAAGCATTCTGGATATTTCGTTGGAATATCAGTTCGATTCCCAACAGACATTCTCACGCTGTTTCAAAAAACACTTTGCCCAAACGCCCAGCAGCTATCGCAAGGCACGGAATTGTGATTTCAGCCATCTGGTGCAATCGCTGTCGCTGAATCAACCTAGCGATATCTCGATTGATTATGTTGAGGTTAAACCGGACAGCTACTCGTTGGTCGGGCAGCATTATTCTTATCACATCGATATTGAACAGTTGGGTGAGTCCCACGCTGTAATTCGTGATGAAATAAAGGATCGTTTTTGTGATGAGTTTAATTTACATCCAGACAAACTTTATGCGCTAACCAATTTTACGCCGGATGGTGAGCGGGTGAAGGTTGACTATTTTGTTGCGGTTGATAAAGCGATTGCCAAAGGTAAATTGTTGCCGGAACTACCGGAAATCAGCGGCGGTTTTTGCCGATTTCACTATGCTGGCAAACCGGTGGCCCTTCACGAATATATTGCCAGCGTTTATACCAAACTGCTGCCGCAGTTTAATCTGGTACGCCGGGAAGGGTTCGATATCGCGCAGCATAGCTACTCGCTCGATGGTGACGAAGAGTTGCACCTGGAATACGAATACCTGATCCCTATCCTGCCAGATAAAGCCTTCGCAGAAAAAACGGGCCCTCACGCTAACCCTCTCCCACAAGGAGAGGGGACCGATCGGGTTGGGCTGAAAGTGTCGTGATTCATCATGAACCCCGACTGTTTCACCCTGGTTGTAAGATTATCTGATCGCTTCCAAAAGAGCAGGGGCTATCAGCTCCCTCTCCCTGTGGGAGAGGGTTGGGGTGAGGGGTGATTCTTCTGCTGCACGATATCAGCCATCACGGCCAAAGCGATCTCCGCCGGGGTTTTACTGCCGAGTGGCAGGCCGATCGGCGCATGGATACGGTCGAGTTCCTGCGGGCTGAATTCGGCGATCTGTTGCAGCCGCTGGCGGCGGCGATCGCTGTTCCGTTGGGAACCCATCGCGCCGATGTAAAACGCCGGGGTGTGGATCGCCTCCATCAGGGTTAAATCATCCATGCGCGGATCGTGGGTCAGTGCCACAATCGCGGTGTTGGCGTGGCAGCCACCTTCCTCAATGAATTTGGCCGGGAACTGGCGTAGCAGGGTGATATGCGGTTTGAGCTGCGTAGCGAAGTTCTCCAGCGCTTCCGGGCGGCTTTCGCATACCAACACTTCAAAGCCGAGTGCGCTGGCAAAGTCGGCGCAATACAGCGCGACGCTGGAAAGCCCGGCAATCAGCAGCCGAGGAGCGGCGGCGATGTGCAACTGGATCTCCTGTTGGTTGCGCACGACCTGGGTGGCGCTAGCAAAGCTGGTGGTTTCCAGCGCGCTACAGGCATTGGGCAAGGTCAGGTGTTTGACCAGAGCATAATGGCCAGCCAGCGCCTCGGCGATATTGCGCAAGTAGCTAATGCTGGCAGGGCCTGCGGGCAGATGCTCGATCAATACGTCCAGCACGCCACCACAGGGCAGTGCCACGCTGGGGGTTAGCCCGCCAGCACCGTAACGGATCACCTGGCTGGCGGCTTGATATTCCCCCTCTGCCAGACGGTGCAAAAAATCCTCCTCCACGCAGCCACCGGATAACGATCCACAATAGTGTCCGTCACGGGTAGCGACCATCAACGCGCCAGGAGAACGTGGTGATGAGCCATAAGTGTTCAATACGGTACACAGCCATACCGGCTGCTGTTCCAGCCAGTTCATTGCCTGGCTGACTACGGTGATATCAAGGTGTTGCATTAATTATTGGACTCGCTGGCCACTAACTGAGAGGGGAGATCGATATCTTGCACGATGCTCGGTTTATCGAGATGGAGCAGGTAGACCTGCCCGTGACTGCGTAGCAGTTCCCGCGCACCATTATCGCCACGCAACACACATAGTTGTTTGCGCATAATGGCGGTGAAGCCCACCGGGTGGCCGGGTTGTTGCTGGAAGCTGGGGCGGACGATGCTGTGTTGGCTCAGGGCTGCGGCTACCTGTACAAAGATCTGCGACGAAACAAATGGCATATCCGCCAAATGGATCAGCCAGCCGTCCCAGTCGGCCGTTGCGGCTACCCCGGCGGCAATTGACTCACCCAGCCCACCGCTGGCCAGTAAGGTGCAAGGAACCTGATGTGTGGCACAAACCTGTTGTACCGGCAGGTTTTCTGGCCGGGTGACGACCTGCACCGGCAAGCCGGAGGCCAGCGCCTGTTGCAGCGTATGTTCAAACACTGTTTTACCCTGCAATAGGGCGTTAAGTTTGTTGCCACTGCCACCGGCCTGAATAAAACGCTCACCCCGCCCTGCGGCGGTAATCACGATACCTGTCGTCATCTCTTCTGCCCGCGTTTGCGCAAATCAGCCACACTATAGAGGCATTATATGTTTCCAAGTGTTTCGTTTTATGAAAACAGAATGTTAATGCTCACATAATTTGGGTTATAAGCTTATGATTATAACGTCTTCGGCAAGGTTATTAGTGTTTGCGCAACAAAACCGATAAAAAACGACTTACCTCCAACCTTCGGGTGGCGGCGCTAATGCCTGCATCCGGATGCCAGGGGTAGATAAGAACGTAAAGGATATTTTATGAGCAATTTCAACCCGTCACGACGCCGCTTTATCAAGGGTGCCGTGATAGCGGGGGTGTCTGTTTACCTCGCGCCTCTTTACAGCCGCGCCTATGCCGCGCTGTTTGAGCAGAAGATCCTGCAATCGCCCAACTGGGATGCACGGACTCAACGTATTCGCTACCGTATTGATGGCCGCTCCAAGGTCATGGGCCAGAAAGTGTTTGCCCGCGATATTCGTGCCGTTGATATGCCGCACTGGCCGCAGCAGCAGGCTCATGCCTTTATTCTGCGCGCCACTAAAGCCGATCGTCTGTTTAGCGGTATCGATCTCTCCTTGCTGGGTGACGATCTGCAACCGGATCGGATAGTGACGGCGGCCGATCTTGAGCGAGACGGTTTGGCCTTCCCGGCGTTTTATGGTGATGACATGTTGCTGCCTACCGGGAAAACCCCAGCTTATCTCGGTCATGCGGTGGCAATTCTGATTTATCATGATTTTGCTCGTTTCCGCTTTGCCAAAGACAAGCTGAAATTCCACGACGAAGTGATCCAGTATGGCAATGAAACCGGCCCATTACAGCGCGATCCTTGGGGCAGTTTCCGCTACGTGCGCGTCGGGGGCGAAAAGCCATTCGATGACGATCGCTTCTCCAGCCTGAAAGACACGCCGATCTTCCCGCTGTCGATGCGCAGACATTTGCCGGTGTGGCCTGAAGGGCGTGAAGGCGGCAAGCTGGATCAGGAAGGCATGTATTACGCCGGGATGATAGCCGATCAGCTGCAAACCCCGCCGCAAGACTGGCTGGTGATGTCACGCCGCTATACCACGCAATCCATTGATACTTCGGCCCTGGAGCCGGACAACGCCAACGGTTGGTTTGATACCGCTAGCCAAACCCTGCATCTGGTGATCCCGACCCAGTCCCCGCAGGAGGTGGCGGACGAAATGCCACGCATGTTGGCCAAACGTCATCAGCCGGTCAAACAACTGATCCTGCACCCTTGTTACACCGTGGGCTATGGCTCGAAAGATCACTATAACTTCCCTTATTACGGCGCGGTTGCTGCGCTGTATGGCGACGGGCTGCCGGTGCGGCTGGCTAATGACCGTTTTGAGCAGTTCCAGACCTCGATCAAGCGTCATGCCTTCGATATGGATTACCGCATTGCGGTAGATAAGAAGACTGGCGTATTGCAGGCATTCCAAGGAGCAATGACCGCCGACGGTGGTGGGCGCTGTAACTTTACGCCATCGGTGGTGATGGTTGGCGCGACGGCAGCCCAGTCGATTTACTACTTCCCGAAAAGCGATCTTTCCTCGGTCGGGCTGGCCTCTCGTGCCATCGATGCGGGTTCCGCACGCGGTTACGGTACTTTGCAAAGCATGGCCGCCACCGAGATGATGATGGACGAACTGGCTCAGGAGCTGAAGCTCGATCCGATCGAGTTTCGTTTGCGCAATGTGCTCAAGTCCGGCATGAAAAACACCCAGGGGGCGATCCCGGCAGGGGCTATTCGCGCCGATGAGGTGCTGGTAAAAGCCTCACAACATGAGATGTGGCGTAAACGCGCCGAACGCAAGGTGGAGTTTGAGAGCAAGAACCCTGGCAAACGCTATGGCGTAGGTTTTGGCTGCGTGCAGAAAGACTTTGGTACCGGGGCCGAAACCTCCTTTGCTCGCGTGGAGTTCAGTGAGGACGGGCGTATCTCCCTGTATCACAGCGGGGCCGAAATGGGCACCGGCATGTCCACGTCGCAGTCGGTGCTATGTGCACAATGGCTGGGGAAACCGGCAGATGAGGCTCATTTCTCGGTGACCGATTGGTCTCTGTTGCCGATGGAGACCAGCGGCGATCCCTATCTGATGTCGCAGGATGAGCAGGACAAGCTGCAAACCAATCCAAACTGGACGCCAAGCTACTGCTCACCTTCCAGCGCCAGCAACTCCGCTTACTATTTCTCGCACAGCACACGCGAGGCGGCCAGATTGGTGTTTGAACAGGGGCTGTGGCCTGCCGCGCTGTCTATCTGGCAGTCTGGTATTGGCGGCGGCCAGGCGGCGCCGCTGGTGGTACGTAAAGAAGATGCTCGCTGGGTCGAAGGTGGCCTGACGGCGGCCGGTATGCAGATATTGCCGTTTGAGCTGTTGGCGAAGAAAGCCTATCAGATGGGCAACCTGACCGGCGCGGTAGTGCATGTATTCAACCGCTGGCAGTGGGCGGAAGCGGACTTCAAGCTGAATGATCACAGCGAGCGCCTGCCTGTCGACGGCTTGTCGGTACGCATTGGCAATGGCGAATTCAGCACTCTGGCACGTGAGCAGGTTTATTACCCGCCAACCCAACGTAATAACGCGGCGGTGACCTATTACAGCGCCGTGGGTACGCTGGTGGAAGTGGCGGTGGATATCGCTACCGGCAAGGTTGAACTGCTGAATCATCATTCGATTATGGAGTGTGGCAATCTGATCGTGCCTGAGCTGGTTTCCGGCCAGTTACAGGGCGGTCTGGCGATGGGTATCGGCCATGCCCTGCATGAATATTTGCCGTTGTACGAAGATGGGCCGGGTAACGGCACCTGGAACTTTAACCGTTACCATTTGCCGCGTGCCAGCGATGTGGCGATCTGGAAACAGACCGGTGACATCCTGCCTGCGCTGTCGGAAACCGATCCGCCGAAGGGGATGGCGGAGGTAGTCATGATCCCAGTGGTCGCCGCATTGGTTAACGCCATTGCCCATGCTACCGGTCATCGTTTCCGTGATTTGCCTGTCCGTGCCGAAAATATTCTTGAGGTCTTACCATGAGCATTAAAACCCAACCCATTACCCTGACCGTTAACGGCAAACAATATGGTCCCATCGAGGTACCGGAAGGGCTGATGATGATCGATTTTCTGCATGAATATCTCGATCTGACCGGCTCACGTCTCGGCTGCGGCCAGGGTATCTGCCACGCCTGCGTGGCGATCCTCGACCATCCAAGCGGCACCAGCGAAGAAATTCGTACCTGTATCACCGGTGCTCACTTTTTCAATGGCAAACAGGTGCGTACCATCGAAGGCCATGCGGAGGTGGATAATCAGGGCGAAGTGGTTGAGCTCTCGCCGATCCAGCAGTCGTTCCTCGATCACTACAGCTTCCAGTGCGGCTATTGCACGCCGGGTTTTGTTAATGCCGCGACCATCTTTGTCGAGAAGCTCAAGCGTGAGCCAATCTTGCGTGACCAGTTGGAAGGCGCGATTGAACAAGCGCTGGAGAACCATATCTGCCGTTGCACCGGCTATGTCCGTTATTACGAGGCGGTGCGTGACGTGGTGTTGAACACCCCTGGCCTGTTGAAGGAGACGGCGTGATGAAAAAACGTCTCGCATTGTTGATTGTGCTGATTGCGGCGATTGTCATCGCCGTGCTGTGGTGGCGGGAAAACCGCAGCTACGACGGCCCAGTCCAGCAGGTTACGGCCAGCAGTGAACAGATTGCCCGTGGGCGTTACCTGACGCAGGCTGCCGACTGCGCCGCCTGCCATACCGCCGCTGGTGGGGCACCGCTGGCGGGAGGCTATCCGCTGGATACCCCATTCGGCACCATTTATGGCAGCAACCTGACGCCTTCCGCCGATCAGGGTATTGGCCGCTGGACCAAGGATGACTTCTTCCTGGCGTTGACACAGGGGGTTGCCCCAGGTGGCCGCCATCTGTACCCGGCGATGCCTTATACCTCCTACAAAGGCATTTCGCGTGAGGATGCGGATGCGATTTATGCCTATCTGATGTCGCGCCCGGCGGTGGATGTGGCCATTCCAGCCAACGATATGCCATTCCCGTTCAACCAGCGGATGGCGCTGATCGGTTGGAATTTGCTGTTCCGCAACAATGACCCGTTACCAGCCAGCTCGCAGGGGAACTCCGCCGAATGGCAGCGTGGCCGTTATCTGTCTGACGTGCTTGGCCACTGTGGTGAATGTCATACACCAAGGGGGATGCTGGGGCAGATGGAATTGAGCAAGCCAATGCAGGGCGGCGATCTGGGGCGGTTTATCGCACCGGATATCACGCCACAGGCTTTGGCACAGCGTGGCTGGACGCCAGAGGATCTGAGCCGTTTCCTCAGCACCGGGTTAGCGCCGCAAGGCTCGGCGTTTAGCGAAATGCACATGGTGGTCGATCTCAGCACTCGTCATTTGACGCCGCAAGATCACCAGGCGTTGGTGACCTATCTGATGGGCGACAAGCCACCACAGCCGGTGGCCGCCAAAATCGGGCAGGGCAGCGATGCCGGGCGTACCACCTATCTCGATCAGTGTTCCGCCTGCCATGAGCGCGATGGTGCAGGCAAACCGCACGTGGCGGTAGCGATGCGTGATAATGCCACACTGCGCCAACCGGACGGCAAGAACCTGATCGTTTCGGTGCTGGATGGCTTACCGGCGCAGCAGTTCCCCGGCAACGAAAGTATGCAGAGCATGCCGGGCTTTGCCGATCGTCTGGACGATGCGCAAATTGCTGAGCTGGTGAATTACCTGCGTGTCACCTGGGGGGGACTGCCGGCGGATATCACCGCCGAGCAGGTGAAGGCACTGCGCAAAGCCCACGAACCCCGTCCGTAGATTAGTGATTATCTGCCGGGGGAATGCCAAACAGCGGCATTCCTTCGGCATCCCACTCCAGAGCTTTAATTCGCGTATGGCGATTCGGATCGTATAACGGATCGCCTTCAATTTCGGTGTAATTGCGGGCGTGGTAGACCAGTAGGTCATTACCCTGTTCATCCACGGTAAAACTGTTGTGCCCAGGGCCGAATTGGCGGTTGGCATAGCTGGTGTGAAACACCGGTTCGCTGGCCTTATGCCATTGTGTCGGATCGAGAAGATCGGCATCGATGTCTGCCCACAGCAGGCCGATGCAATAATTCTCGTCGGTGGCGCTGGCCGAGTAGCTGATGAAGATCCGCTTACCGTGTTTAATCACCGCCGGGCCTTCGTTCACCCAAAACCCGATGGTTTCCCAAGGCAACTCCGGCTTGCTCAGCATCACCGGGGCCCCTTTTAGCGCCCAGGGATTGGCCATTTCTGCCAGATACAGGTTGGAGTTCCCCCGGATCTGCGGGTCTTGCTGCGCCCAGAGATAATAGTGTTTCCCCCTATGTTCAAAGTGAGTGGCATCGAGCGAGAAGCTGTCGATCGGGGTTTCAATACGTCCTTTCTCTACCCATTCTCCCTCCAGCGGGTTAGCGGCGCTGCACTCCAGTGCGAACATGCGATGTTGGAACAGGCCATCGGCAATCTCCGGGCTATGGGCTGCCGCAAAGTAGACATACCACTTACCGTCGATAACGTGTAGCTCGGGTGCCCAGATCAGGTTGCTCATCGGCCCAGACGCGGGTTTACGCCAGATGACCTGCGCTGGAGTCTGTGCCAGCTCCGTCAGTTGGCGGGCGCGGCGCAGTTCCAGGCGATCGTACTCCGGCACCGAAGCGATAAAATAGTAATAGCCGTCGCTATGGCGATAGATAAAGGGATCGGCACGCTGTTCAATCAGCGGGTTGGGATAAATAGACATCTGTTCCTCTCAAGAATGTTTGGCTTCGAGTTGTTGTTCGCGGTATTCCGCCAGTTCCTGATAATTGACGCGGCGTTTTTCCAGATCGCTCTGGATCTGTGACATCAGGTTGCGATCCACTTTCAGCAAACGCACCACGCCAGCGGTGATCAGATAGCCCACGCCAGGGATCACGGTAAACAGCAAGACGATACTTTGCAGTGCTCCAGCGCTTTGAGCTCCCGCATCGGCCTGATAGCCGGAGTAGGACATCACGAAACCCACCATCGCCCCGGCTACCGCCAGTCCGACCTTCAGGAAGAACAGGTTACCGGAGAAGCTGATGCCGGTTATGCGCTTGCCGGTTTTCCACTCGCCGTAGTCGTCCACGTCGGCCATCAGCGACCAGTGCAGCGGGGAAGGGATCTGATGCAGGATATTCAGCAGGAAATAGGCCACCACGATCAGCGAGGTCAACTGCGGGTTGAGGAAGTAGAAGCCGCTGGAGAAGAGGGCCAGCACGATGTTGGTCCAGAAGAACACCTTCAGCTTGCAGAAACGGTCGGTTAACGGTTTGGCCAGGGCGCTGCCGATCATCATGCCCACCACGCCCAGGCCGATAAACAGGCTGGCGAATGAGGTGGATTGCTGCATGACGTAGGTGACGTAATACATGGTGGCGGCCATGCGGATAAAGCCAGGGCAAACGTTGCAGAAGGTCAGCAGCAGAATGCGTACCCACTGATCGTTTTTCCACACGTCTTTCAGATCGGCCTTCAGCGCATCGTGAGTAGGCACCGCCGGGCGGATACGTTCCTTAACCGTCGCAAAACAGAACAGGAACATGGCCAGTGCGATCAACGCCATGACACCCATGGACATCTGGTAGCCCTTGGCCTTGTCAGCCCCGCCGAACCATTCTGCCATCGGTAACAGGGTCAGGGAGAGGATGAGCGTCGCGATGCCGACCATGATGAAACGGTACGACTGGCAGGAAACCCGTTCGTGCGGGTCGGCGGTGATCACGCCCCCCAGCGAGCAGTAAGGAATGTTGATGGCGGTGTAAGTCAGCGACATCAGGAAATAGGTGGCAAAGGCGTAAATTACCTTGCTGTTATAGCTCCACTCCGGGGTGGTAAACATCAACACGCTAAACAGCACGTAGGGCAGGGAAACCCATAATAACCACGGGCGGAAGCGGCCGAAGCGGCTTTGCGTTCTATCGGCAATGGCTCCCATGATGGGATCGGTCACGGCATCCAGCACGCGTACTGACAGCAGTAAAATCCCCACCAGCGCCGGGGTAAGGCCAAAGATATCGGTATAGAAGTAGTTGAGGAACAGCATGATTGCGCCGCCGATCATGTTGCAACCGGCATCTCCCATGCCGTAGCCGATCTTTTCTTTTATCGATAGGGCATTGCTCTTCATGGACATTTTCTCCGCGGTGACAGGATCGGACTGTTGGATAACGATTATTGCCCTGTGTGGCGGCGAACTATCAGAAATTAATGGTTGTAGAGATGGACAAATCAGCCACTGCGGAAGAAGTGTGAGCCAGTTGGCAAAATACGCAGGGTAAAAAAAGGCCCGCGCTGGCGGGCCTGAGAAAACGTTTTCAAAATTAACGATTTGTGGCACTGGCTGGCTGTTGGCCACGCTGCTTGATGAAGTAGCCGATGCCGAGAATGGCGATCCACACCGGGATCAGCAGTACGGAAATCTGGATCCCCGGTGTCAGATACATGATCACCAGAATGCCGGCCATAAAGGCCAGGCACAGATAGTTGCTGAACGGATACCAGAACGCCTTGAATTTCGGCTCGACGCCTTCATGGTTTTTCGCCTTGCGGAATTTCAGGTGTGCCAGGCTGATCATCGCCCAGTTGATCACCAGGGCAGACACTACCAGCGCCATCAGCAGCTCAAAGGCACGGCCTGGGATCAGGTAGTTAATCAGCACACACAGCGCGGTTGCCAACGCAGAGAAACCGATGGCAACTACCGGCACACCGCGGCTATCCACTTTCAGCAGGGCTTTCGGGCCATTGCCCTGTTTGGCCAAACCGTACAGCATGCGGCTGTTGCAATAGACGCAGCTGTTGTAGACCGACAGCGCGGCCGTCAGCACCACGATATTGAGCACCGTTGCGACCATATTGCTGTTCAGTGCATGGAAGATCAGCACGAACGGGCTGCCGCCTTCGACCACTTTGCCCCACGGATAGAGTGACAGCAGAATAGTCAGCGAACCGATATAGAACAGCAGGATGCGGTAGATCACCTGGTTGGTGGCTTTCGGGATACTTTTTTCCGGGTTATCGGCTTCGGCGGCGGTAATGCCCACCAGCTCCAATCCCCCGAAGGAGAACATGATCACCGCCATCGCCATGAGCAGTCCCATGGTGCCATTCGGGAAGAACCCGCCCTGGGCCCACAGGTTGGTGACGCTGGCTTCCGGGCCGCCCAGGCCGCTGAACAGCAGGTAGGCACCAAAGACGATCATGCCGATGATGGCGACCACTTTGATAATGGCGAACCAGAACTCCATTTCACCATAGACCTTCACACTTGACAGGTTGATGGCGTTAATGGCCAGGAAGAACACGGCAGCGGAGATCCAGGTGGGGATCTCCGGCCACCAGTACTGCACGTAAATGCCCACCGCGGTCAGTTCCGCCATGGCAACCAGCACGTACAGCACCCAGTAGTTCCAGCCGGACGCGAAACCGGCGAAGTTCCCCCAGTATTTATAGGCGAAGTGGCTAAACGATCCGGCTACCGGCTCTTCTACCACCATTTCACCCAGTTGACGCATGATCAGGAAGGCAATAAAACCGCCAATTGCATAACCAAGGATGACCGACGGACCGGCCATTTTTATTGTTTGAGCGATACCGAGGAACAGGCCGGTACCTATTGCGCCACCTAAGGCGATCAGCTGGATATGGCGGTTTTTCAGGCCGCGTTTCAACTGGTCGCCATGTTGTTGACCATCCATCAATGAACCCCTCTGTGCTGACATAATGCTCATTACAGTAAAGTAATGATTACGATGTGTGTTGTTTTTTGTTTACGACGTTATAGCTATAAATTCCACGGCGTCGCTACCGTTTGGCAGAGAATAATGGTATGTGCGAAAGTTTGCACCTGCTTTGTGGTTCGAATGATGAAGATTGCAGCAGTTTAGGCAACAAAATGCGGGTTGTGTGACGAGCGGGGGAATTGTGTGCACGAAATAAGCAATAACTCACAGAATTCGCAAAAATAATCGCCATTGTTGTTGATTATTTTGTTAACGGATGGTGATCGGTAAACGCGAGTAAAGCAAAAATAACCCTTAATCTCCTTGCCATATAACCCCGGCATTCTAGCTAACCAGAGGTTTCACAAAAGTTAAATTTGGCGGCTACCTCGTAAATGGTATTACCAACGCCGAGTTACTGGTTTGCAAAGGCTTATGGATTGAAGTGTTAAAATGTGCGGCATTCATGATTTCGATCAAGGCCCATATGGACAGGAGGTGAATACTTTGTTACTTTACCGTCACGTTTTTGAAATTGGTATTACCAATTGACTCCGGGCACTTCGCAGAGAAGAAATCACCCATGGCCTACAGCAAAATCCGCCAACCCAAGTTGTCAGATGTTATCGAGCAACAGCTCGAATACCTGATCCTCGAGGGTACGCTACGTCCAGGCGAAAAGTTGCCTCCAGAGCGCGAGTTGGCGAAACAGTTTGATGTTTCCCGTCCTTCTCTGAGAGAGGCCATTCAGCGTCTGGAAGCTAAAGGGCTGCTCCTGCGTCGCCAGGGTGGCGGCACCTTTGTACAAACTAATCTGTGGCAGAGCTTCAGCGATCCGCTGGCTGAACTGTTGGCCGACCATCCTGAATCACAATTCGATCTGCTCGAAACCCGTCATGCCCTCGAAGGTATCGCTGCCTACTATGCGGCGTTGCGTGGGACTGACGAAGATCTGGCGCGCATCCGCGACTGCCATCATGTGATCCAGCAAGCTCAGGACAGCGGCGATCTAGACGCCGAAGCCGACGCGGTCATGCAGTATCAAATAGCCGTGACCGAGGCTGCCCACAACGTTGTGTTACTCCATCTGCTGCGCTGTATGGGCCCGATGCTGGAACAGAACGTTCGTCAGAACTTTGAATTGCTCTACTCGCGCCGTGAGATGTTGGCAACAGTGAGTAGCCATCGCGCCGGGATCTTTGAGGCGATTGTGGCACGCGAACCTGAAAAGGCCCGTGAAGCCTCGCACCGCCATTTGGCGTTTATCGAGGAAATTTTGCTGGATCTCAGCAGGGAACACACCCGGCGTGATCGATCGCTGCGGCGTCTCCAGCAACGCAAGGATTAAGAGTGGTTCTCCTCAAGGCACACCAGCTTGTGGAGATAAAGCTCGGAGTGCTTAGTTAAGTACTTAAGCGGCAACCAAACTGATGAGCCTGTCTTCGTGCGTTTTACGACAGAACGCAGGAAGACAGGCTCCAAACAAACCATTAGACAGATAAGGAATACCACCATGTCAGAACGTTTAAACAATGACGTGGATCCGATCGAAACCCGCGACTGGCTGCAGGCGATCGAATCGGTCATCCGTGAAGAGGGTGTTGAACGCGCTCAGTTCCTGATTGATCAGGTGCTGGGAGAAGCCCGCAAGGGCGGTGTTAGCGTTGCAGCTGGTGCTGCGGCTAACAACTACGTCAACACCATCGCGGTAGAAGACGAACCGGCATACCCGGGCAACCTGGATCTGGAGCGTCGTATTCGTTCTGCCATCCGTTGGAACGCCGTGATGACCGTGTTGCGTGCTTCCAAGAAAGATCTGGATCTGGGCGGCCACATGGCTTCCTTCCAATCTTCCGCGACCTTCTATGAAGTCTGCTTTAACCACTTCTTCCGTGCTCGCAACGAGAAAGACGGCGGCGATCTGGTTTACTTCCAGGGCCACATCTCTCCGGGCGTTTATGCACGTGCCTTCCTTGAAGGCCGCCTGACCGAAGATCAAATGAACAACTTCCGTCAGGAAGTGCACGGTAAAGGCCTGTCCTCTTACCCGCATCCAAAACTGATGCCTGAATTCTGGCAGTTCCCGACCGTTTCTATGGGTCTGGGTCCTATCAGCGCCATCTATCAGGCCAAGTTCCTCAAGTATCTGGAACACCGTGGTCTGAAAGACACCTCTGGCCAGACCGTTTATGCCTTCCTGGGCGACGGCGAGATGGACGAACCAGAATCCAAAGGTGCGATCACCATCGCAACCCGTGAGAAGCTGGACAACCTGGTCTTCGTCATCAACTGTAACCTGCAGCGTCTGGACGGCCCGGTCACCGGTAACGGCAAGATCATCAACGAGCTGGAAGGCATCTTCTCCGGTGCTGGCTGGCAGGTGCTGAAAGTGATCTGGGGCGGTCGTTGGGATGAATTGCTGCGTAAAGACACTAGCGGCAAGCTGATCCAGCTGATGAACGAAACCCTGGACGGCGACTACCAGACCTTCAAATCCAAAGACGGCGCTTACGTGCGTGAGCACTTCTTCGGCCGCTTCCCGGAAACCGCTGCGCTGGTCAAAGATATGACCGACGACGAAATCTGGGCGCTGAACCGTGGTGGTCACGATCCGAAGAAAGTCTTTGCAGCACTGAAAAAAGCGCAGGACACTCAAGGCAAACCAACCGTCATCCTGGCCCATACCATCAAAGGTTACGGCATGGGTGAAACGGCGGAAGGTAAAAACATCGCTCACCAGGTGAAGAAAATGAACATGGAAGGGGTTCATCACTTCCGCGATCGTTTCAATGTGCCAGTGGCCGATGCCGACATCGAAAAACTGCCATATATCACCTTCGAGAAAGAGTCCGAAGAGTACAAATATCTGCACGAACGTCGTCAGGCGCTGCAAGGCTATGTGCCAACCCGCCTGCCGAACTTCACCGAGAAGCTGGAAATGCCAGCTCTGGAAGATTTCAGCTCACTGCTGGAAGAGCAGAACAAAGAAATTTCTACCACCATCGCCTTTGTGCGCGCCCTGAACGTGATGCTGAAGAACAAGTCGATCAAAGATCGCCTGGTGCCAATCATCGCCGACGAAGCGCGTACCTTCGGTATGGAAGGTCTGTTCCGTCAGATCGGTATCTACAGCCCGAACGGCCAGCAGTACACCCCGCAGGACCGCGAGCAGGTGGCGTACTACAAAGAAGACGAGAAAGGCCAGATCCTGCAGGAAGGTATCAACGAACTGGGCGCAGCCTCTTCCTGGCTGGCCGCAGCGACTTCCTACAGCACCAACAATCTGCCAATGATCCCGTTCTACATCTACTACTCGATGTTCGGTTTCCAACGTATCGGCGACCTGTGCTGGGCAGCGGGTGACCAGCAGGCGCGTGGCTTCCTGATCGGCGGGACTTCAGGGCGTACTACCCTGAACGGCGAAGGTCTGCAGCACGAAGATGGCCACAGCCACATTCAGTCTCTGACCATCCCTAACTGCATCTCTTACGATCCGGCTTACGCGTATGAAGTCGCGGTGATCATGCATGACGGCCTGGTGCGTATGTACGGTGACGCGCAAGAAAACGTTTACTACTACCTGACCACGCTGAACGAAAACTACCATATGCCAGCCATGCCACAGGGCGCAGAAGAGGGTATCCGTAAAGGTATCTACAAGCTGGAAACTCTGGAAGGTAGCAAAGGTAAAGTACAGCTGTTGGGCTCAGGTGCGATCCTGCGTCATGTGCGTGAAGCTGCGCAGATCCTGGCGAAAGACTACGGCGTGGGTTCCGACACCTATAGCGTAACCTCCTTCACCGAACTGGCGCGTGATGGTCAGGACTGTGAGCGTTGGAACATGCTGCACCCAACCGAAACCCCACGTGTGCCTTACATCGCTCAGGTGATGAACGAAGCGCCAGCGGTGGCTTCTACCGACTACATGAAGCTGTTCGCAGAGCAGGTTCGTACTTTCGTACCAGCCAGCGATTATCGCGTACTGGGTACTGACGGCTTCGGTCGTTCAGACAGCCGCGAAAACCTGCGTCACCACTTCGAAGTTGATGCTTCCTACGTGGTGGTTGCTGCTCTGGGTGAACTGGCTAAACGCGGTGATATTGAAGCTTCTGTGGTCGCTGATGCGATTAAGAAATTCGACATCAACCCAGAAAAAGTTAACCCGCGTCTGGCATAAGAGGTACTGAACAATGTCTATCGAAATCAAAGTGCCGGACATCGGTGCAGATGAAGTTGAAATCACCGAGATCCTGGTGAAGGTTGGCGATAAGGTTGAAGCTGAACAATCGCTGATCACCGTGGAAGGCGACAAAGCCTCCATGGAAGTGCCTTCGCCGCAGGCTGGCGTGGTGAAAGAGATCAAAGTGGCCGTCGGTGACAAAACCGAGACGGGCAAACTGCTGATGATCTTTGAAGCAGAAGGTGCGGCCGCTGCCGCACCAGCCGCCAAGGCAGAAGAAAAACCGGCCGCGGCTCCTGCTGCCGCAGCCAAAGACGTTGAAGTGCCAGACATCGGGGCGGACGAAGTTGAAGTCACCGAGATCCTGGTGAAAGTTGGCGATACCGTGACTGCCGAGCAGTCGCTGATCACCGTAGAAGGCGACAAGGCTTCTATGGAAGTGCCTGCACCATTCGCCGGTACCGTGAAAGAGATCAAAATCAACACCGGTGACAAAGTGAAAACCGGTTCCCTGATTATGGTCTTCGAAGTGGCTGGCGCGGCTTCTGCTGCCCCTGCTGCTGCGGCTACCCAGGCGGCTCCGGCTGCTGCCCCTGCGGCAAGCGCGGCGAAAAACGTCGCAGTGCCAGACATTGGCGGCGACGAAGTAGAAGTGACCGAAGTGATGGTGAAAGTGGGCGATAAAGTTGCCGCTGAGCAGTCACTGATCACTGTTGAAGGTGACAAGGCTTCGATGGAAGTTCCGGCTCCGTTCGCGGGCACTGTGAAAGAAATTAAAATCGCTACCGGCGACAAAGTGAAAACCGGTTCTCTGATCATGGTGTTCGAAGTGGAAGGTGCTGCACCTGCCGCTGCTCCGGCCCAGAAAGCAGAAGCAGCTCCGGCTCCGGCCAAGCAGGAAGCCAAAGCGGCTGCACCTGCTGCTGCTGGTAAAGGCGAGTTCGCTGAAAACGACGCGTACGTTCACGCTACCCCAGTCATCCGCCGCTTGGCGCGTGAGTTTGGTGTTAACCTGGCGAAAGTGAAGGGCACCGGTCGTAAAGGCCGTATCCTGCGCGAAGACGTTCAGGCTTACGTGAAAGACGCGGTCAAACGCGCCGAAGCTGCTCCTGCCGCTACCGGTGGTGGCCTGCCAGGTATGCTGCCGTGGCCGAAAGTGGACTTCAGCAAGTTTGGTGAGATCGAAGAAGTTGAACTGGGCCGCATCCAGAAAATCTCTGGTGCCAACCTGAGCCGTAACTGGGTCATGATCCCGCACGTGACTCACTTCGACAAGACCGATATCACCGATCTGGAAGCGTTCCGCAAACAGCAGAACGACGAAGCTGCCAAGCGTAAGCTGGACGTGAAGTTCACCCCGGTGGTGTTCATCATGAAAGCCGTTGCCGCTGCCCTGGAGCAGATGCCACGCTTCAACAGCTCACTGTCCGAAGATGGCCAGAAGCTGACGCTGAAGAAATACATTAACATCGGCGTGGCGGTAGATACGCCAAATGGCCTGGTGGTTCCGGTATTCAAGGATGTGAACAAGAAGAGCATCACTGAGCTGTCCCGCGAACTGATGGCGATCTCCAAAAAAGCGCGTGACGGTAAGTTGACCGCAGGCGAAATGCAGGGCGGTTGCTTCACCATCTCCAGCCTGGGCGGTATCGGGACAACTCACTTCGCGCCGATCGTTAACGCGCCGGAAGTGGCTATCCTGGGTGTCTCCAAGTCTGCGATGGAGCCAGTCTGGAACGGTAAAGAGTTCACACCGCGTCTGATGATGCCAATGTCGCTGTCCTTCGACCACCGGGTGATTGACGGTGCTGATGGTGCGCGCTTTATCACCATCATCAACAACATGCTGGCCGACATTCGCCGTCTGGTGATGTAATGAAAAAAGGGCGCAGCATGCTGCGCCCTTAGTAATTCAGTAGCAGTTTTGTCGGGTTTTGCATGACTCGGCAGAATTGTTGGGACACGGGTCACTCGAACGCGCTTTGCAGATTATTAACAATTCTGTAAACTGCTCGCGGTGTATGCGTCCCGGTGGATGAAGGGCGTTATGAGATCGACTAGCAATAAAAATGACGTCTGACCCGCCGGACAACTAATTAAGAGGTCATGATGAGTACTGAAATTAAAACTCAGGTCGTGGTACTTGGGGCGGGCCCTGCAGGTTACTCTGCTGCTTTTCGTTGCGCTGACTTAGGTCTTGAAACCGTTCTGGTTGAGCGTTACTCCACTCTGGGCGGTGTTTGCCTGAACGTAGGTTGTATCCCTTCCAAAGCGCTGTTGCACGTTGCCAAAGTGATCGAAGAAGCCAAGGCGTTGGCCGAGCACGGCATCGTTTTCGGCGAGCCGAAAACCGACATCGACAAAGTGCGTGTCTGGAAAGAGAAAGTCATCAATCAGCTGACCGGTGGTCTGGCTGGCATGGCTAAAGGCCGCAAAGTGAAAGTGGTCAACGGCCTGGGTAAATTCACCGGTGCCAACACGCTAGTGGTTGAAGGCGAGAATGGTGCCACCACCATCAACTTCGACAATGCCATCATCGCTGCGGGTTCCCGTCCGATCCAACTGCCATTTATTCCTCATGAAGATCCACGTGTGTGGGACTCCACCGATGCACTGGCGCTGAAAACCGTTCCAGAGCGCTTGCTGGTCATGGGCGGCGGTATCATCGGCCTGGAAATGGGCACCGTATACCATGCACTGGGTTCACAGATCGACGTGGTTGAAATGTTCGACCAGGTGATCCCGGCAGCAGACAAAGATGTGGTGAAAGTCTTTACCAAGCGTATCAGCAAGCAGTTCAACCTGATGCTGGAAACCAAAGTGACCGCGGTAGAAGCCAAAGAAGACGGCATCTACGTCACGATGGAAGGTAAAAAAGCCCCTGCAGAACCACAGCGCTACGACGCGGTGCTGGTAGCGATCGGTCGTGTGCCGAACGGTAAACTGCTGGATGCTGGCCAAGCCGGTGTAGAAGTTGACGAGCGTGGCTTTATCCACGTCGACAAACAGCTGCGTACCAACGTGCCGCACATCTTCGCGATTGGTGACATCGTCGGTCAACCGATGCTGGCACACAAAGGCGTGCATGAAGGCCACGTGGCGGCTGAAGTTATCGCCGGTCTGAAGCACTACTTCGACCCGAAAGTGATCCCATCCATCGCCTACACCGAGCCAGAAGTGGCATGGGTAGGGCTGACCGAGAAAGAAGCCAAAGAGAAAGGCATCAGCTACGAAACGTCCACCTTCCCGTGGGCAGCTTCAGGCCGTGCTATCGCTTCTGACTGTGCAGACGGTATGACCAAACTGATCTTCGACAAAGAAACTCACCGTATCATCGGTGGCGCGATTGTCGGCACCAACGGCGGCGAGCTGTTGGGTGAAATCGGTCTGGCTATCGAGATGGGTTGTGACGCAGAAGATATCGCGTTGACCATCCACGCTCACCCAACCCTGCACGAATCCGTGGGCCTGGCAGCAGAGATCTACGAAGGCAGCATCACCGATCTGCCAAACCCGAAAGCCAAGAAGAAGTAATTTCTGCGGTTGATCAGGTTGATAAGCGGCTCCTGTAAAGGGGCCGTTTTTATTTGGTGAGTAGCGGATAAAAGGCCGCTCAAAGAGCGGCCAGTAGCTTACTTGTTCTGGAGTACGACGTTGAAGATCAGTTGGTTGCCGGAAACTGACCAGCCACCTTTACTGACGCCAAACACCGATCCCAGTACAATGAGCAGGATAATGAGTGATCTCCCTTTCATTGCGCGTTCCTTGTGGAACCACGACCACCGCGACTTCACCGGGAAAGCCCCGGTGGAACAAGCACTTGGTAATGCTTGTATCGCAGTAGTTGCAGCACTGTTCTCAAGCCCGATGACCGGCTGCTAAACCGGTAGAACAGACCCAAAATCAGAGTACATAAAACAGCGTTTTTTTGCATCAAATTGGTTGATTTTTTAACCATATTTACGCAGAATGGTGGAACTTGGTAGTGCTTGTATCGTTCTTTAACGATGTAAAAAATCCGTTCGGTGCCTGCTAACACCGCGCGGATACAAAAGAACCGTCTTTATGGCGGTTTTTTTGTGCCCAATGCCCGCCAATTTCCCCCAACTCTATCAATAACCATTGTAAAAATATGGATGTTATGTTGTGCTCATTGGGCTGAGATTGCTGTTGTGCCGTAACGAACCCAAGCCCGTCCCGCCTGCTTTGCAGCCGATTACGCTGCGGTCAACGATTCAGCAAAGATTTAATGTTGCTTTTATGTGAACGAATTAACAACCGATTCAAATCCTGATATGCTGGCTGGGCGGAACCGGGCACTGTACCTTACTTACAGTCCAGGATATCGACAGCAAGTGCCCCGTCAAATATCGCCGTGCGCTAAACCCGGTTTGAATATAAAACGCCAGGCACAATAAATGACAATGAGAGCGAGGAGAAAGTCGTGCTAGAAGAATACCGTAAGCACGTGGCCGAGCGTGCTGCAGAGGGCATCGCCCCTAAGCCATTAGATGCGACACAAATGGCAGCGCTGGTTGAATCATTAAAAAATCCGCCAAAAGGCGAAGAAGAATTTCTGTTGGACCTGCTGATTAACCGTGTACCACCGGGCGTCGATGAAGCCGCCTATGTCAAAGCAGGTTTTCTGGCAGCCGTCGCCAAAGGCGAAGCCACTTCCCCCCTGGTTACCCCCGAAAAAGCCATTGAACTGCTAGGCACCATGCAGGGCGGTTACAACATTCATCCGCTGATCGACGCGTTGGATAACGAAAAGCTGGCACCGATTGCTGCCAAGGCGCTTTCCCATACGCTGCTGATGTTTGATAACTTCTACGATGTAGAAGAGAAAGCCAAAGCCGGTAACCCGCACGCTAAACAGATCATGCAGTCCTGGGCCGATGCCGAATGGTATCTGTCACGCTCACCGTTGGCGGAAAAGATCACCGTGACCGTGTTCAAGGTGACTGGCGAAACCAACACCGACGATCTGTCACCTGCTCCGGATGCCTGGTCACGTCCAGATATCCCATTGCATGCGTTGGCAATGCTCAAGAGCGAACGTGAAGGTATTTTCCCGGATCAGCCGGGCAGCGTTGGCCCGATCAAACAGATCGAACAGCTGAACAAGAAAGGTTTCCCGCTGGCCTACGTCGGTGACGTGGTCGGTACCGGCTCTTCCCGTAAATCTGCCACCAACTCGGTGCTGTGGTTTATGGGTGACGACATCCCTTACGTGCCGAACAAGCGCGGTGGCGGTGTGGTGCTGGGCGGCAAGATTGCGCCAATCTTCTTTAACACTATGGAAGATGCTGGCGCGTTGCCAATTGAAGTGGACGTCTCCAACCTGAACATGGGCGATGTGATCGACATCTTCCCGTATAAGGGCGAAGTGCGTAATCATGAAACCGGCGAACTGGTTGCCAGCTTCGAGCTGAAAACCGATGTGTTGCTGGATGAAGTGCGTGCCGGTGGCCGTATCCCACTGATTATCGGCCGTGGCCTGACCACCAAGGCGCGTGAAGCGCTGGGTCTGCCGCACAGCGAAGTGTTCCGCATTGCCAAGCCGATTGCGGCTAGCAGCAAGGGCTTCTCGTTGGCGCAGAAAATGGTTGGCCGTGCCTGTGGCGTTGCTGGTGTTCGCCCTGGCGAATACTGCGAACCCAAGATGACCTCGGTAGGTTCACAGGATACCACCGGTCCGATGACCCGTGACGAGTTGAAAGATCTGGCTTGCCTGGGCTTCTCTGCCGATCTGGTAATGCAGTCGTTCTGTCATACCGCCGCATATCCGAAACCGGTGGACGTCACGACTCACCATACGCTGCCGGACTTCATCATGAACCGTGGTGGCGTTTCGTTGCGCCCTGGCGATGGTGTGATCCACTCCTGGCTGAACCGCATGTTACTGCCGGATACCGTCGGTACCGGTGGCGACTCCCACACCCGCTTCCCGATCGGCATTTCCTTCCCGGCCGGTTCTGGTCTGGTGGCCTTTGCTGCCGCGACCGGTGTGATGCCGCTGGATATGCCTGAGTCGGTGCTGGTGCGCTTCAAAGGTAAAATGCAGCCGGGTATTACCCTGCGTGACCTGGTGCACGCCATTCCTTACTACGCGATCCAGCAGGGCCTGTTGACCGTAGAGAAGAAGGGTAAGAAGAATATCTTCTCTGGCCGCATTCTGGAGATCGAAGGTCTGCCGGAACTGAAGGTCGAGCAGGCGTTTGAGCTGACCGATGCCTCGGCAGAACGTTCCGCCGCCGGTTGTACCATCAAGCTGGATAAGGCACCGATTGCCGAATATCTGAGCTCCAACATCGTGCTGCTGAAGTGGATGATCTCGGAAGGTTATGGCGATCGCCGTACCCTGGAACGCCGTATTCAGGGGATGGAAAAATGGCTGGCGGATCCGCAGTTGCTGGAAGGCGATGCGGATGCAGAATATGCCGCCGTGATCGAAATCGATCTGGCCGATATCAAACAGCCAATCCTGTGTGCGCCGAACGATCCGGACGACGCGCGCCTGCTGTCCGACGTGGCCAACAGCAAGATCGACGAAGTGTTTATCGGTTCCTGCATGACCAACATCGGCCACTTCCGTGCGGCGGGTAAACTGTTGGATCAGCATAAAGGCCAACTGCCAACCCGTCTGTGGGTGGCTCCGCCAACCAAGATGGACGCAGCGCAATTGACTGAAGAAGGCTACTACAGCGTCTTTGGCAAGAGCGGGGCGCGTATCGAGATCCCTGGCTGTTCACTGTGTATGGGTAACCAGGCACGCGTGGCGGACGGTGCGACCGTGGTTTCCACCTCGACCCGTAACTTCCCGAACCGTCTGGGTACCGGAGCCAATGTTTATCTGGCTTCCGCGGAACTGGCTGCAGTGGCTTCACTGCTGGGCCGTCTGCCAACGCCTGATGAGTATCAGACCTATATGGCACAGGTCGACAAGACGGCGGCGGATACCTACCGCTACCTGAACTTCGACCAGTTGACCCAGTACACGGAAAAAGCCGACGGTGTGATCTTCCAAACCGCGGTGTAATTCGGTACCGAGTTAGCATCATTACGGGGAGCCTTTGGGTTCCCCGTTTTTTTGTGATCGTCTCCCGCCTATGTTGATTTTAACTAATTGATTAATATTTATTTTATTAAATCATTACTCTCAGGCTAACAAACCATCCCCCTGCTTGATTGATGGCGCTCTCCTAGACTCTTACTCTAACCGTACTGAACAGAACCAAGTAAACCCAGGAGGTTGAGGTATGTCGCTTCATCAAAGCCCCACGCGCGTTTGGGATACCCGGCGGCAGGAAAAAAAACGCCGTATCGCGAGTGTGCAAGGGCAGTCGCAGGGCAAAGTGATCCCCACCGCCGATCTGACCAGCGTGCTGGAAAAACTGCTGGTTTCTGGCGATCGGGTGGTGCTGGAAGGCAATAACCAGAAACAGGCCGATTTTCTCTCCCGTATGCTCGCCGAGGTCAACCCCACCAAGGTCCACGATTTGCATATGATCATGCCAAGCGTTGGCCGCGCCGAGCATCTGGATATTTTTGAAAAGGGCATCGCCCGCAAGCTCGATTTTGCCTTTTCTGGTACCCAGAGCCTGCGCATTTCCCAATTGCTGGAAGATGGGCAGCTCGAAATCGGTGCCATCCACACCTATATCGAACTCTATTCCCGCCTGTATGTGGATCTGGTGCCGAACGTGGCGCTAGTGGCCGGGTTCAAGGCCGATCGTCATGGCAATCTGTACACCGGACCAAGTACCGAAGATACCCCGGCACTGGTGGAGGCCACTGCGTTTAAAGACGGCATCGTCATCGCTCAGGTTAACGAACTGGTCGACGATGAAACGGACCTGCCAAGGGTCGATATTCCCGGTTCCTGGATCGATTTTGTGGTGGTGGCAGACAAGCCGTTCTTTATTGAACCGCTGTTTACTCGTGACCCACGCCTGATCAAACCGGTGCATGTGTTGATGGGGATGATGGCCATCAAAGGCATCTACGCCAAACATCAGGTGCAATCGCTGAACCACGGTATCGGTTTTAACACCGCCGCCATCGAACTGCTGTTACCTACCTACGGTGAGCAACTGGGCCTGAAGGGCAAAATCTGTAAACACTGGACCCTGAACCCGCATCCCACCCTAATCCCGGCGATTGAAAGCGGCTGGGTGGAGACCGTGCACTGCTTTGGCGGTGAGCTGGGGATGGAGAATTATATCGCCGCCCGCCCGGATATTTTCTTTACCGGTAGCGACGGTTCCATGCGCTCCAACCGCGCGTTTTGCCAGATGGCCGGTCAGTACGCCGTAGATATGTTTATCGGCTCTACCTTACAGATCGACGGTATGGCCCACTCTTCTACCGTGACGCGTGGCCGCCTCTCTGGTTTTGGCGGCGCACCGAACATGGGGCACGATCCACACGGTCGTCGCCACGCTACGCCTGCCTGGTTGGATATGATCGAAGAGCCGGATCCGTTGGCCCGTGGCCGCAAGCTGGTGGTGCAGATGGTGGAAACCTTCCAGGCAGGTGCCAAACCGACCTTCGTAGAAAAACTCGATGCCGTCGATGTGGCGCAAGAGTCTGGCATGCCGTTGGCGCCGGTGATGATTTACGGCGATGACGTGACCCACGTGCTGACCGAAGAGGGTATTGCATATCTGTATCGTGCACGCTCGTTGGAAGAACGCCGCGCCATGGTGGCTGCGGTGGCTGGTATTACCGATATCGGGCTGGGTGTGGATGCCAAACGCGTGGCCGAACTGCGCCGTGAAGGCAAAGTGGTGTTCCCGGAAGATCTCGATATTCGTCGTACCGATGCGTCGCGTTCTTTGCTGGCCGCGGGCAGCGTAGCGGATCTGGTCGAGTGGTCCGGCGGCCTGTATAACCCGCCAGCTAAATTCCGGAGCTGGTAATGAAACTTTCCCCCTGTTTGAGCGCCTCTGACGCGGATGTTGTTGCCGCGCGGTTGGCGGAGCTTGCCACGCAGGCGCTAGTGGATGAGGCGCGCCTCAGCCCGAAACCGGGGCTGGTGGATGCCCGAGGCTCCGGCGCGCATCAGGATCTGACGCTGGCGTTGATGGAACGTTCGGCCAGCAGCCTGACGCCGGTCTTCCATCGGCTGGCGATTGCCGGTTGGCAGCGTCGGGCAGATAGCGCGTTACGCCAGGAAGTGGGCCGGATTGGCCGGGAAGGCGAACAACGGATGATGACAGTCACCGCCGGTGTTAATACACATCGCGGGGCGATCTGGGCGATGGGCCTGCTGGTGACGGCGGTAGCTATGCAAGGCGGTAACGCAACGCCATCCAGCAGTTGCGCATTAGCCGCCCAACTGGCGCAGTTGCCGGATCACGCCAGCCCGAAGGTGTTCAGCAAGGGCTTGCGAGCTACTCAACGTTATCAGGTACCCGGCGCGCGGGAAGAGGCCCAGCAAGGTTTTCCGCATGTGATGCAACGGGCGCTGCCGCAGCTGTGGCACAGCAGGAGCCAGGGGGCCAGTGAACCAGCAGCGCAGATTGATGCACTGATGGCCATCATGACCACCCTGAGCGATACCTGCGTGTTGTCGCGTGGTGGATTAACGGCGCTGAAAACGATGCAGCAGGGGGCTGCCGAGGTACTGCATGCCGGAGGATATCAACATCCGGCAGGGCAGGCAGCGTTGGCCAAACTGGAGCAACGGCTATTGGCGAGCAATGCTTCACCCGGTGGCGCGGCCGATTTGTTGGCTGCGGCGCTGTTCCTCGATCGGGCTACGGCCCGCTGAATAATCAATCCAGAGGATGTTATGGAACATATCGATTTGAGTTATCCGGCCAGCATTACGCTGCCGGGTAAGGCACTGACCGGAGTCGTGGGCTCCGGTGACATGGAGGCTCTGTTTGAGCCTGCGGCTGACGGCACGCTGACGGTGGCGATCAAAACCTCCGTAGACGGTAGCCGCCAACGGTGGCAACACCTGTTTGAACGCCTGGCGTCATTGCGCGATTTACCCGCCGGGCGGCTAGAGATTAACGACTTCGGCGCTACGCCGGGGGTGGCACGGCTGCGCATCGAACAGGTATTTGAGGAGGCCGCCCATGCGTGATGATCTCAGCTTTATTGAACTCAGCGCCCGGGAGCGCGCCCGCAATCTGCTGGACAGCGGCAGTTTCCGTGAACTATTGGGGCCATTTGAGCGCATAACTTCACCCTGGTTGGAGCCACAGGGCATCGTCACCCAGGCCGATGACGGCATGGTGGTTGCCAAAGGCACCATTGACGGTAAACCGGCGGTGGTGGTGGCGGTAGAAGGGGCGTTTCAGGGCGGCAGTATGGGGGAAGTTTCCGGTGCCAAGATGGCTGCGGCTCTGGAACTGGCGGCGGAAGATAACCGCAACGGCATTGCGACCCAGGCCGTATTGCTGCTGGAAACCGGTGGTGTGCGTTTGCAGGAAGCCAACCTGGGGCTGGCAGCGATCGCGGATATTCATGCGGCGATTGTCGATCTGCGCCGATATACCCCGGTGGTGGGCATTATTGCCGGTACCGTGGGCTGCTTTGGCGGGATGTCGATTGCAGCAGCATTATGCAGTTACCTGATCGTCACCCGTGAAGCGCGCCTGGGCTTGAACGGCCCACAGGTCATTGAACAGGAAGCCGGTATCGAGGAATACGATTCCCGCGATCGGCCTTTTATCTGGAGCATGACCGGTGGTGATGTGCGCTATCGCAGCGGTTTTGTCGATGAAGAAGTCCCGGATGCGCTGCATGCGGTCAAGACGGCGATGACCGGTTGTCTGCAACGCGGCGTGCCTGCTCAGCACCGCTCCGACAATTATCACTACTACTTGCCGAAACTGTCGCAGTTTGACACCCGCCAGCAGGCGGACTCGGCGGTCATTGCTCAACTGTTTGCTGCGGAGGATCGGGTATGAGTACGTCATCATCAAGCCGTGGAGAATATTGGTTCTCTTTGCTGACGGCAGGTGCCGAACAGCGCCAGGGGCAGTGCGCCTCGATCCGGGTAGCGGACGCTGAATTAGAGGGCCATCCGGTGCGTTTTATCGCCGTGGTGCCGGATGCCAATAACCATTACCCACGCGCCGCACGCGGTGAGGTGGGTTTGCTGGAAGGCTGGACGTTAGCCCAGGTAGTCAGTGAAGCGGTCGCGGCTGACGTGGGTAAAGCACAAAAGCGTGCCATCGTGGCGGTGATCGATGTGCCGAGCCAGGCCTACGGACGCCGGGAAGAAGCCTTTGGTATTCATCAGGCGTTGGCCGGTGCGGCCGGTGCTTATGCCAAGGCTCGGCTGGCTGGTCATCCGGTGATTGGATTGATCGTCGGCAAAGCCATGTCCGGCGCGTTTCTGGCGCACGGCTATCAGGCCAACCGCTTGATTGCCTTCAACGATGCGGGCGTGATGATCCATGCGATGGGCAAAGAGTCTGCGGCGCGCATCACGTTACGCTCCGTAGAGGCGCTGGAGAAGCTGGCAGCAACCATTCCACCGATGGCCTATGACATCGAGCATTACAGCTCGCTGGGCCTGCTGGAACAGTTACTGGATATCCGTGACCCGCTGCAGGCCAGTGAGCAGGAGCTTAATCTGGTGCGCCACTCGGTGGTTCAGGCGATTGCTAAAACACGCAGTGAAGGCGTTGGTTTAACTAACCGCCTGGGGGCAGACAACCGCCATAGCTCTTCGCTGGTGCGTGAACGCATGCGCGCAGAGTGGTAATGCCACGTTAGCCATTTTTACGTCAGAGTTCAGGAACCTAATACCACCCGCCGGGAGAGCGCATATGATGCGTTCTAGCCCGGCATAAAGCTTCACCTGCATATAACAATATAACTAACACCATCGCACCTGATCTGACTGATTTTTTTATTTTTAACAGGTGATTTATGACATACGTAATTATTCATGCCTTGGCACCGATTTTTGTCATTATGCTGCTGGGCTTTTTTGCCGGTAAGGCAAAAATGGTCGATAACCAGAACGTTTCATTACTCAACATCTTCGTGATGGATTTTGCACTGCCGGCGGCCCTGTTCGGTGCTACCGTACAAACGCCCTGGGCGGGGATCGTTGAGCAGTCGCCGCTGATCGTGGTGTTGGTGCTGGCGATGTGGATCACCTATGCGGCGATCTATTTTACCTGCACCGGGATCTTCCATAAGTCTCCGCAGGATGCCGCAGTGCTGACGCTCACCGTGGCGTTGCCCAACTATGCCGCGCTTGGCCTGCCGATCCTCGGTAGCGTGCTGGGGGAAACGCCGGGAACCTCGCTGTCCGTGGCGGTGGCTATCGCCTGCGGTTCGGTATTGATGACGCCGTTCTGCCTGCTGATCCTCGAGCGTGAAAAAGCCCGCGCGGCCGGTGCGGTTCAGGGATCCAGCCTGGGGATGTTGCCGGTGCTGATGTGGCGCTCGGTGAAAAAACCGATCGTCTGGGGGCCGCTGCTTGGGGTGGTGCTGTCGGCGGTAGGCGTGCATATGCCTGAAATGGTGCTGGCCGCGATCAAACCGCTTGGCCTGTCGGCCACGGCGACGGCGCTGTTCCTGACCGGGGTGATCCTGTCTGCCCGTAAGTTGCAGATCAACGGCCCGGTGCTGCTGTCGAGCGTGACCAAACTGCTGATCCAACCGTTTATTGCCTGGGGTCTGGTGCTGGCATTGGGTCTGCACGGTAGTGTGGCCATTACCGCTATTTTGATGATCGCCCTTTCCGCCGGTTTCTTCGGTATCGTCTTTGGTAACCGTTTTGGCGTGCAGTCGCCGGATGCCGAGGCCACGTTACTGATCAGTTCCGTGTTGTGTATCATTACATTACCGCTGTTTATCACCCTGACCTCAGGGATGTAACTGGAGCAACCGATGATTCGCCCGCATGACCTGATTTGGATCCGTGACCGTGCTGCCCTCAGCGCCGATGAGGCGTTGCCGGAGTGGGTTAGCCAGCAGTGGCGCACTTCATTACCGTTGGTAGTACGGCGCGATGTTCAGGATAGCGGGCGGATCCCGGTGGGGATCCGGGGTATGAAACGCAGCCAGCGCGCCGCAGCCTGGGTTAGCTCAGAGGCTATCCGGCGCGTAGTGACGCCGGAGTCTTTGGTGAGTGAGCCGTTGGCGTTACTGCACTCGAGCTTTGTTTCCCAGCCTCCGGTGCAGGCGCTCATCATGCTGGCTCAGCGGCCTTGGCCGTGGGGCTGGGGCGTGACCGGCAGCTGTGGTTATGCGCTGGCGACCGAAATCCCGGTGATGCATGCCGACAGCGATCTGGATCTGCTGGTTCGCTGCCCGCAGCCTGCCAGCCTTGATGAGTTGCAGCGGCTGGCGCAGTGGTTGCAGGCGCTGCCTTGCCGCGCCGATGCCCAAATAGAAACGCCGCTCGGCGGCTTTGCCCTGAGCGAATGGCTGCGGGATGGACGAGCGATGCTGAAAACCGCTGAGGGGCCGTTGTTGACGACGGAGCCATGGACCCGCTCTCAGGAGATCTGATGAAGATTTTATTTACCTTTCCCGGTCAGGGACCGCAGGTGCCGCAAATGCTGCACCAACTGCCGGCCAATGAAACTACCCAGCGGTTGTTAAGCGAAGCCTGCGCTGTACTTGACCAGGATGTACTGGCGTTGGACAGCGCCGAAGCCTTACAGAAAACCCGGGCGGTGCAGCTGTGCCTGCTGATAGCCGGAGTGGCCTACGCGCGGGAATTACAGCAGCACGGGGTCGAGGCTGATTTTGTCAGTGGGTTATCCATCGGCGCTTTTCCGGCTGCGGTGATCGCCGGGGCCTTGGCATTTCCCGATGCCGTCCGGCTGGTGGCGTTGCGTGGCCAGCTAATGGAGGAGGCTTACCCTGCAGGATATGGTTTGGCGGCGATTGTCGGCTTGCCGTTGCGCCAGGTGGAAAAGCTGATAGCAGAGGTCAATAGCGCTGAGTTGCCGGTCTATCTGGCCAATATCAATGCCGAAGACCAATTGGTCATCGCGGGTAGCGAAGCCGCAATGGCGCAGGTCATGGCGTTGGCAAAAACCGCCGGTGCGGCGAAAACCCAGCGTTTGGCGGTGAGCGTCCCTTCCCACTGTGCCCTGTTGGCACAACCGGCGGAAAAGCTGGCGCAGGCCATGAAGCAGGTCACCATCCATCGGCCACAGATTGCCTATCTCAGCGGCAGTACCGGGCGCGTGTTATGGCAGCCAGAGCGGATTGCCGACGATCTGGCCTATAACATGGCCCGCACCGTGCGCTGGCATGAGGCGATGGTGGCGGCCTACGAACGGGAAGTCCGTCTGGCGATCGAAATGCCGCCGGGCGCGGTATTAACCGGCTTGACCAAAAAAGTGATGGAGCAGGGGGAAGCGCTGTCCCGCTGCCAACTGGGCCTGAACGCGGTATGCGGCATTGTGGCCAAATATCGGCGCGATTAGACTGCCCTATCACCGCGAGCATACATACGGCCTTCCGCCGTTAACGCCAGCAGGTTCGGATCCTGCTGCTGGTTACGGTTGAATACCAACGCGATGGTTTGGCGCATTTGGTACTGTTCGCACAGCGGCAGTAATTTCAACGAGTGTTCATACATCTTCTTCATCCGGCCTGGCACCAGCGTGTAGCCCACTCCGGCCTGCACCAGGCTGAGCATTGAGAAAATATCATTCACCCGGGTGACGATTTCCGGTTCAAAACCGGCAATCTGAAACGCTTCGCTAAAGCCGTGATAAGTGGCGAAGCCTTCGGTCAGGGAGACAAACTTCTGGCTGCGAAAGTCTTGCAGGTCTGCCGTGCCATCGCTGTTTAGCACCGAGGCTGCCGGTGCGGCAAGATAGATATCATCTTCAAACAGCGGCAGGATCTCAAAGCGCAGCGGATCGATTTGACTGTCCGAAACCGAAATCAGGATGGCATCCAGCAATTGGTTCTCCAACTGGGCCAGCAGATCCTCATTCGATCCCATCGTCAGGCTGATCTCCATGGCCGGGCGGCGTACCTTCAGCCCCATGATCAACCGTGGAATGGTTTCCAGCGTCAGTGAATAGAGCGTGCCGATACGCATGCGTTGCTGGCCAAACCCCGCCTTCAGCCGAGTTTCTTCGATGCCTTTGTAGGTGAGATCTACGATATCGCGTGCGTATTCTGCCAGCGTTTGCGCAGCGGGCAGGGGCAGCAGGTTGCGCCCTTTATGAATAAACAGTGGGCAGCGGAAGCCCTCTTCCAGGGTATGTAACGCACGATGTACGCTAACGCTGCTCAAGCCAAGCTGTTCTGCTGCTCGGCCGATGTTTTCCTTCTCCATAAACGCCAGAAAGATTTCCAATTTTTTCAGGGTGATTTCGCTGTCGATCATTGGCTCGGTTTTGGGTAAGGGCTAAGGAATGTCATGATAACAACAATTGTCCGTCCATAGCAGGCACCGAGAGCCTTCCCAAGCCCAGGGATAAACCGTTATATTGCGCCGCAGTTTATTTGGCCCAATCGATCAACTTTGCGAGCGCCCACTGAGATAGTGGCGAATTAAGGGTTACACTTATAAAAAAGCTCAGGAGGGCATGCTATGGATTACGAATTTCTGCGTGACGTAACCGGTCAGGTAGTAGTCAGACTTTCTATGGGGCATGAGGCCATCGGCCATTGGATTAACGAAGAGCTCAAGGGTGATTTTAACCTGCTGGACCGTATCGAAGCCGGTGCGGAAGGGGTCAGGGGCAGTGAGCGTCAGTGGCAGTTGGAAGGCCATGAATACACGTTGCTGATGGACGGTGAAGAGGTGATGATCCGCGCCAACCAGTTGGAGTTCGAAGGCGACGAAATGGAAGAGGGGATGAACTACTACGACGAAGAGAGCCTCTCTTTCTGCGGCATCGAAGATTTCCTGGCGGTGTTGAAGGCTTACCGCTCGTTTATGCTTAACTACTGATTTTGCCTCTGTCTAAAGAGGTGGCAGTATTTGGTATGAGAGACAGGGCAACCTCGGCTGCCCTGTCTCTCTATATCACAGGTGCGGAATATTGCGTCCGTAGTAGATCTCCTGCATCTCTTTCCACAGCAGATCGGTGATCCTTTTCCGCTCCGCCTCGCTCAGTTCGTCCGGTTTGGCGTTGAACAGATAGTGTTTCAGATCGAAATCCTTCAGCAGCATCTTGGTGTGGAAGATGTTCTCCTGATACACATTGACATCCATCATGCGGTACAGCGCCTTCATATCCTCGGACATAAAGTTCTGGATCGAATTGATCTCATGATCGATGTAATGTTTCACTCCGTGGACATCGCGGGTGAAACCGCGTACGCGATAGTCCATGGTGACGATATCGGATTCCAACTGATGGATCAGATAGTTCAGCGCCTTGAGCGGTGAAATCACGCCGCAGGTAGAGACTTCAATATCGGCCCGGAAGGTACACAGGCCGCCTTCTGGGTGGCTTTCCGGGTAGGTGTGAACGCAGATATGGCTTTTATCCAGATGTGCCACCACCGTCTTTGGCAGCGGTCCTGGATGCTCAGAGGTATCCACGTCTTTCGGATCGACCGGCTCTTCGCTCATCAGGATGGTGACGCTGGCGCCTTGCGGATCGTAGTCCTGGCGGGCGATGTTGAGAATATTGGCGCCAATGATCGAGCAGGTTTCACTGAGGATCTCGGTCAGGCGGTTGGCATTGTACTGTTCGTCAATGTAGGCGATATAGCCATCGCGATCGTCTGCGGTTTTGGCATAACAAATATCGTAAATACAAAAACTCAGGCTTTTGGTCAGGTTATTGAAGCCGTGCAGTTTTATCTTTTGCAATTAGGTTCACCCCCTTTACCCGTCGTCTTTCAAGCTGCAGCCTGAAATCCATAGGGTATCTCTTTTTGTTTAACGCGAAACGTTCAGTGCATTGAGCAAATACTGCGGCAGAGCAAAGCTGCCAGCGTGTATTGGCGCATTGTAGTAGCGGCAGTCTAAGCCACTTTGCTGAAAGCGTTGTTGCAGCGTGGTGACATCCAACTGGCGCAAAGCCGGGTTCTGGCTGGCCCAGGCAAAGGTCATGATGCCGCCGTAATAGGTCGGGATCGCCGCCTGATAGAAGCTGACGTCGTTAAAATACTGGCTGAGCTTGGTGTGGCTGTTGACCGCTTCGTCCTGTTGCAGGAAGCAGACGCCGTTCTGGGCCACGAAGATGCCACCCTCGTTGAGGCAGCGTGCGCAACCTTCATAAAACGCCGAGGTAAACAGACTTTCACCGGGACCGATCGGATCGGTACAGTCCGAAATAATCACGTCGAATTTTTCGTCGCTCTGGTTGACGAAATTGACGCCATCGTCGATCACCAGCTTGAAGCGCGGATCGTCATAGGCACCGGCGTTGTGATTAGGTAAGTATTGGCGGCAAAATTCCACTACGCCCGCGTCGATCTCAACCATGGTGATCTGTTCAACGCCCTGATGACGGCAGACTTCACGCAGCATAGCGCCGTCGCCACCGCCGATAATCAGCACTTTCCTGGCCTGGCCATGGGCCAGCAGCGGCACGTGGGTCATCATTTCGTGATAGATAAATTCATCGCGCTCGGTGGTCTGCACCACGCCATCGAGAGCCATCACGCGGCCCAGCACCGGGTTGTCAAAGATCACCAGATCCTGATGTTCGGTCTTCTCACGGTAAAGTACCTGCTCCACCGAGAAGTACTGGCCAAAGTTGGCATGTAGCGTTTCATACCAAATCTCTTTCTGGGTCATGTGCGGGTTACTCCGTAATAACAACCATGAAAAGTGAGCGCAACATCATAAACCCTCCGGGTGGCAAATTACAGCATTGTCGGCAGGGCAAAAAATAGGCGATAGCCAACCCTGCCGGCTGTCGCTGGCAGAGTGGGTAGAAGCAGGGGAGTGATTAGTTGGCGTAGGCCAGCAGGCTCAAGGAGTCGCGCGCCAGAGATTTGCACTTATTGGGGGTAGGAATAGCGATGCCGCTGAGATCGCGATAGCTGTCTTCACCCAGGGATTTCATATTAAAGCTATTATAGTTAGTTAAATCCCAACGGTTTTGCTGGGCGAAGTACACGATGGCGCGTTTGATTTGCGCGTTAGGCAAATCGTTGTAGCCACAGTCGTTTTTTAGATAGACAAACACCGCGGTCAGATCGGCCAGATCTTCCGCTTCGGATTCGTTCAGCGCCAGGCTGGCATTGGAAAAGCCCAGCATAGTCAGCAACAGCATCAACAACGTTGTTTTTTTCATCATAAAATAGACCTGTTCAATATTTGCTGACGTTAACACACTTGGCTGTAAGGGCACCAAATTTATTATGCTGGCTTAACATTCTACAAGATGTAGCACTTGACCTTCCACTAAGGGGAGGGTTTAGGCTGCGGACATTAAGCTTTCGATCACTGAGAAAAGGGAACCAGCGATGTTACGCCGTGATTTTATCAAACTGACCGCCGCAATAGGTGCCGCAAGCGCCTTGCCATTATGGAGCCGTGCCGCCTGGGCGGCCGATCGTCCAGCCTTGCCGATCCCACCAATTTTGACGCCAGATGCACAAGGAAAGATCGCGTTGGCGCTGCAAACCGGTGAGATGAACTGGTTGCCTGACGTGGCTACCCGCACCTGGGGGATCAACGGCGCGTTGCTTGGCCCTGCGGTCCGTTTGCAACGGGGTAAGCCGGTGACGGTAGATATCAGTAATAAACTGCCAGAGGCCAGCACGGTGCACTGGCATGGGCTGGAGATCCCCGGTAATGTTGACGGAGGTCCACAAGCCTTGATCCAACCCGGCACCACCCGCACGGTGAGTTTCACTGCCGATCAGCCAGCGTCTACCTGCTGGTTCCATCCCCATACGCATGGCAAAACTGGCCAGCAGGTGATGATGGGGTTGGGCGGATTAGTGCTGCTGGAAGATGACGAAAGCAGCCAGTTGCCTCTGCCGAAGACCTGGGGAACCGACGATATTCCGGTGATCCTGCAAGATAAGCGGCTGGGCAAAGACGGCCAGATCGAATATCAGCTGGACAGCATGAGCGCGGCCGTGGGCTGGTTTGGCGACCGCATGTTCACCAATGGCGCCAGTTATCCGCAACACATCGCGCCACGCGGCTGGCTGCGTCTGCGGTTCCTGAACGGCTGTAACGCCCGCTCGCTTAACCTGTCCACCAGCGACAATCGGCCATTATACGTGATTGCCAGCGACGGTGGCTTCCTGGGCGAACCGGTTAAGCTGACCGAACTGCCGATACTGATGGGCGAGCGCTTTGAAGTGTTGGTCGATGCCTCCGATGGCAAGCCGTTTGATATCGTTACCCTGCCGGTGAAGCAAATGGGTATGACGTTGGCCCCGTTCGATCAGCCGCTGCCAGTATTGCATATTCAACCATCGTTGGCGCAGGGGGTGAAATCCATGCCGGACAGCCTGGTGAAATTACCAGCGCTGCCATCGCAGGCCGGGGTGCAGGAACGCTGGCTACAGCTGATGATGGATCCGAAACTCGATATGATGGGGATGCGGGCGCTGATGGATCGCTATGGTCACCAGGCAATGGCCGGCATGAGCATGGATCACGGCAATGCCGCTGGCAACATGGCCGGTATGGATCATGGCAAGATGCAAAGCATGGATCACGGTAACATGGCGGGAATGGACCACGGCAAGATGGATCACGGCAGCAAGCCGTTTGATTTAAGCCATGCCAATACCATCAACGGCAAAGCCTATGATATGGCCAAGCCGGCGTTTGAGGCCAAGCGCGGTAAATACGAGAAATGGACCATTTCCGGTGAAGGCGACATGATGTTGCATCCGTTCCATATCCATGGCACCCAGTTCCGCATTCTGTCGGAAAACGGCAAGCCACCGGCGGCCCACCGGGCAGGCTGGAAAGATACGGTACTGGTGGAAGGCTGGCGCAGCGAAGTGCTGGTGCGTTTCAATCATCTGGCCAGTGCCGATCAGGCCTATATGGCCCACTGCCATCTGCTGGAGCATGAAGATACCGGCATGATGTTAGGCTTTACCGTCGCCGATTGATATACCCGTTGTGGCTTATGAGACCCATTTATGGGTCTCTCATCAACCGGCTCATTACCCTAGGGGCGCAGCATGCTGCGCCCCTCTTGTCCATCAATGGTAGCCCTCAATCGCTTGGCCGCGTCGCCAGCGCCCGCCAGCTATGCTAAACTCTGCGCCCTTCTTCCGGCAACTGACCTGAAAACTATGAAACACACTGTAGAAGTAATGATTTCCGAGCAGGAAGTTAAGACCCGTATTGCTGAACTTGGCCGCCAGATCACCGAAGACTACCGCGATAGCAGCAGTGACATGGTGCTGGTCGGGCTGCTGCGCGGTTCTTTCATGTTTATGGCCGATCTGTGCCGCACCATTGAGGTGCCGCATGAGGTCGATTTTATGACCGCTTCCAGCTACGGCAGCGGCATGTCTACCACCCGCGACGTGAAAATCCTCAAAGATCTGGATGAAGACATCCGTGGTAAAGACGTATTGATCGTCGAAGACATCATCGATTCCGGCAACACTCTGAACAAGGTGCGCGAGATCCTGGCGCTGCGTGGGCCGAAGTCTTTGGCGATCTGTACGCTGCTGGATAAGCCTGAGCGCCGTGAGGTTGAAGTGCCGGTGGAATATGTCGGCTTCCCGATCCCGGACGAGTTCGTGGTGGGTTATGGCATCGATTACGCTCAGCGTTATCGCCATCTGCCTTACATCGGCAAAGTGGTGGTGCTGGACGAATAATCCGGCTGGGGTTCAGCAGGGCGCTGAACCCCGATAAGGCGCTAGAACAGGCCTTTCTCCTGCTTGAGTGTGGCTATTGCTTTGCGGTAGCCCATCTCCAGGCTTTCACGGCTGGTAGCGGTGACTTCCAGATCGTGCAGACGACCGTCCTGGATACCGTACACCCAACCGTGGATCATCACTTTCTGGCCGCGTTTCCAGGCAGACTGCATGATGGTTGAGTGGCCCAGGTTATACACCTGCTCAATCACGTTGATCTCGCACAGCACATCCAGACGTTGTTCCGGTTCCAGTTCGCCGAGCAGGGAACTGTGTTTGTACCACAGATCGCGAATATGCAGCAGCCAGTTGTTGATCAGCCCCAGTTCCGGGTTCTCTACTGCCGCTTCTACGCCACCGCAGCCCAGATGGCCACAGATGATGATATGCTCCACCTCCAGTACGTCGACGGCATACTGTACCACCGACAGGCAGTTCAAATCGGTATGGATCACCAGATTGGCGACGTTACGGTGAACGAACAGCTCACCCGGCTCCAGGCCGGTCAGGCGTTCGGCGGGGACGCGGCTGTCTGAGCAGCCGATCCATAAAAATCGCGGCTTTTGCGCTTGTGCCAAACGCTCAAAAAAGCCGGGATCTTCCTGGTTGATGTTAGCGGACCAGGCTTGGTTATTGGCGATAAGCCTTTCGATTTCTTTCATGGCGGTTATTGGCCTGTTATGAACGAATTGCGTTGATGTAATATATGGCAAGCGTCACAATTTGGAAATCGGAACAGTGCATCAATTTTCCGCCCTCTGGAATGCGCACGGATTCGACTCAGTAGTTAGACCGCTGATGATAAACTCCCTCATAGACAAGTTCGGCAGCCTACTTATCTTCACAAGGTACTCTCACAACTTATGAATTATGCACTGGAAATAGCGCAGCTGACCAAAACCTACGCTGGTGGCGTCAAGGCATTGCGCGGTATCAATCTGAACGTGGAGGCGGGGGACTTTTATGCCCTGCTGGGGCCGAACGGCGCCGGAAAATCCACCACCATCGGCATTATCAGTTCGCTGGTTAACAAGACGGCGGGCACGGTGCGAGTGTTTGGTTACGATATCGATAAGGATATCGTTAACGCCAAGCGCCAGCTCGGGCTGGTGCCGCAGGAATTCAACTTTAACCCGTTTGAAACCGTGCTGCAGATTGTGGTCAACCAGGCGGGATATTATGGCGTGGAACGCCGCGAGGCGATGGCGCGGGCAGAGAAGTATCTCAACCAGCTCGATCTCTGGGGAAAACGTAACGAGCGGGCGCGTATGCTGTCTGGCGGGATGAAACGCCGCCTGATGATTGCCCGTGCGCTGATGCATCAGCCCAAACTGCTGATCCTCGACGAACCGACCGCCGGGGTGGATATCGAACTGCGTCGCTCGATGTGGGGGTTCCTCAAAGAGCTGAACGCCCAGGGCACCACCATTATCCTGACCACGCACTATCTGGAGGAAGCGGAAATGCTGTGCCGCAATATCGGTATCATCCAGAATGGTGAGCTGGTAGAAAATACCTCGATGAAGGGGCTGTTGGCCAAACTGAAGTCCGAAACCTTCATCCTCGATCTGGCGGCGAAAAGCCCATTGCCGCATCTTGAGGGTTATCACAGCCGTTTGACGGACACCTCCACGCTGGAAGTGGAAGTGATGCGTGAGCAAGGTCTGAACGGCCTGTTCACCCAACTGAGCGCGCAGGGGATCCAGGTCCTGAGTATGCGTAACAAGGCCAACCGGCTGGAAGAGCTGTTCGTCAACCTGGTGAATGGCAATGGAGAACAAGCATGATGCATTTGTATTGGGTGGCCTTGAAAAGCATCTGGGCCAAAGAGATCAATCGCTTCGCCCGCATCTGGATCCAGACGCTGGTACCGCCAGTGATCACCATGACCCTGTATTTCATCATCTTTGGCAACCTGATTGGGTCGCGTATTGGTGAGATGCACGGTTTTGATTATATGCAGTTTATCGTGCCGGGCCTGATCATGATGGCGGTGATCACCAACTCCTATGCCAACGTGGCGGCGTCGTTTTTCAGTGCCAAGTTCCAGCGCAATATTGAAGAGCTGCTGGTGGCACCGGTGCCGACACACGTGGTGATTGCCGGTTATGTTGGCGGTGGCGTAGCGCGTGGTATCTGTGTGGGGATCCTGGTGACGGTGATCTCGCTGTTCTTCGTTCCCCTGGTGGTCCATTCCTGGTGGGTGATCGCGGTGACGCTGCTGCTGACAGCGATCCTGTTCTCGCTAGGCGGTTTGCTCAATGCCGTCTTTGCCAACACCTTTGACGATATCAGCCTGATCCCGACCTTTGTGCTGACGCCGCTGACCTATCTGGGCGGGGTATTTTACTCGCTGACGCTGTTACCACCGTTCTGGCAGGCGGTCTCCAAACTGAACCCTATCGTCTACATGATCAGCGGTTTCCGCTTCGGCTTCCTGGGCATTTCCGACGTGCCGTTAGCGCTGACCATGCTGGTCCTGGTGGCGTTCATTGCGGTGTTCTACGTGCTGGCCTGGTATCTGATTGAGCGTGGCCGCGGCTTGCGTTCCTGATGTGATGCCCCTCATCCTAACCCTCTCCCACAGGGAGGGGGGACCGATCGTGCCACAACCTGACTACAAAGCCCTTTCTCCCGGCGATTTAAATCGTGCTATGCTGGCACCCCACATTTTCTTCATTTTTTCATGACGCACTCGTAAGCAGAACAAACCATGCAGCCTCAACACAAGATAGCAGCAGGGCTACTCGGCATTGTTATGTCGTTGTTGGCACCGGCGGCGTTGGCGGATTTGCTGTCAGAAGACAGCGCTGTTCAAGCCCAATACATGGAAATCCAGCGTAACAGCGAGGTTTATTCGTTGATCGGTGAGCACGTGATCCCGGTCGGTGAAGTAAAAAAAGGGCAACTGATCCAGATGCTCCCGGCGGATGCGGAATATTACGAGCTTAAGTTTGGCTACGGCACTGGCTTTATCGATAAAAACGACGTTCGCGCCATCAGTAAAACCCGTAAGGTGCAGGACGATCTGGGGGATCTGAACAAACCGCTGACCAATCAGAATCTGATCACCCAGCGTGCAATTAACGTCTACACGGCGGCGGATAACAAAAGTGAAATCTTTGGCGTACTGGAAGAGAACCTGCGCTATCCGATTATCGGCAAGCTGAAAGATCGGCTGAATAATACCTGGTATGAGGTCAATATCGGCGATCGCCTGGGATTTGTCAGTGAGTTGGACTGCGAAGTCGACAACGGCATTCCGGTGCTGACCTATCACCACCTGCTGAAAAACGAAGAGAACAAACGTTTCCGTAATACCTCAACCACCACCTCGGACGTGGCCTTCAGCAACCAGATGACCTATTTGAAGCAGACGGGTTATGACACCATCTCGATGTATCAGCTGGAAGCCTACCTGAAAAATCAAATCAACCTGCCGGGCAAAGTGGTGCTGCTGACCTTTGATGACGGGTTGAAGTCGGTTTATCGCTATGCTTATCCGGTACTGAAGGATTATGGTTTTCGCGCTACGGCGTTTATCATCTCTTCACGCATCAAACGTCATCCGCAGAAATGGAACCCGGATTCGCTGCAGTTTATGAGTATTTCGGAGCTGAAAGCGAGCCAGGATGTGTTTGATATTCAGTCGCATACCCATTTTCTGCATCGCACCGATGGCAACCGTCGGCCGATCCTGCTCAGCCGTTCACTGCACAATATCGAATTCGATTTTGAGCACTCAAGACGGGCATTAGAGCAGTTTAACCCGCATGTGCTGTACCTTTCCTACCCGTTTGGTGGCTATAACCAAAAGGCGATCCAGGCGGCAAAAGATGCCGGGCTGCATTTGGCCGTGACTACGGTGCAGGGCAAAGTGAAACCGGGTGATAATCCCTATACCCTGAAACGGCTGTATATCCTGCGTACCGATTCCATCCCCACCATGGCGGAGCGGATAGCCAACAAACCTGGTACGTTACCGGGTGTGACGGTAACAGAATAGAGAAGATGGCCCCTCACCCCAACCCTCTCCCAAAGGGAGAGGGAGCTGAAAAGCCCCTGCTCTGTTGTAAGAAAGCTGCAAATCTCAGCAAAACTAACGCTCCTTGACCCAAAGTGAGTCAACGAATGCACATGATGGATCGCTGTACTTTCAGAGCATCTCGATCGGTTCCCTCTCCCTTTGGGAGAGGGCTAGGGTGAGGGGCATCAGGCAACCTGAACGGGGACGGCTTTTGCCTTGCGTTGCAGGTAGTTGTCACCTTCGAAGTAGGCGACTTTGGGATGGTGCTGGCGGGCATCGGCATCGCTCATCTGCACGTAAGAACAGATGATCAGTTTGTCCCCCACGCAGGCACAGCGGGCGGCTGCACCGTTGACCGAGATAATGCGCGAACCGCGTTCGGCGGCGATGGCATAGGTGGAGAAACGCTGGCCGTTATCCACGTTATAAATATCGATCGCTTCATATTCCAGGATCCCGGCGGCTTCCAGAAAATCCTGGTCAATGGCGCAGGAGCCTTCGTAGTGCAGGTCAGCCTGAGTCACTTTCACCCGATGCAGCTTGCCTTGCAACATAGTACGTATCATAGCATTACCTAACTGAATATCGGCCTTTTCAGGCGGCTGAGGAAGAGCAGCTCCCTTGCAATAATTATCGTCACCGAAAACCCGATCAGTCTACCGCCAACCGGGTAAAAACGGCAATGACTGTACAACAAATGGCTTATTGCGTCAGGTCGACCTGCTGATTATCGATCAGGCGGGCTTTGCCCAACCAGGCGGCCATCAGCACCACGGCACGGCGGCTTTCTACGCCTAGCGGTTGCAGCGTGTCGGCATCGCGAATAAACAGCTCGTCTGGGGTGAAACCTGCCGCGCGCAGCTTCTCGGCTGTCTGTGCCAGGAGTTCTTCGACGTGGCGTTCACCGTTGCCGAGCTGCTCTGCCAAGGCGTTCATGATTTTGTTCAACTGTGGCGCGATCTTGCGTTCTTCTGCGGTGAGATAGCCGTTGCGGGAGCTTAGCGCCAGCCCGTCTTTGGCCCGCACCGTCGGTACCCCAACGATATCAATGTCATAGCCCATATCCGCCACCATCTTGCGGATCAGCGCCAACTGTTGATAATCCTTCTCGCCAAAGCAGGCCAGATCCGGCTGGATCAGATTGAACAGTTTGCTGACGATGGTGGAGACACCGCGGAAGTGGCCCGGGCGGCTAGCACCTTCCAGCATAGTGGAGATCACCGGTACGTCGACGCTAGTGTGTTCTTCCAGCCCTTTGGGGTAAATTTCTGCCGGGGCAGGGGCGAAGATCAACTCGACATTACGGCGATTGAGCTTTTCACAGTCTTCCTGCAAGGTGCGCGGATAGCGCTCCAGATCGTCTGCACGTTCGAACTGCAGCGGGTTAACGAAAATGCTCACTACTACCACGTCGGCACGGGCGCGGGCTTCTTCGACCAGCGTCATATGGCCTTCATGCAGATTGCCCATGGTGGGCACCAGCGCAACGCGTTTGCCTTCTTGCCGCCAGCGGCGGATCTGCTGGCGCAGCAGTGGCAGGGTTTCGATAATTACCATTCCATAACTCCTCGGTGTCTCCCCCGGTGTTTAGGTTCCGGGGGATAAGCTAGTCAGCTATCAATCTTGGCCGATCACTCAGTTGAACGAGTGCTCTTCGTCGGGATAAATACCTTGCTCGACTTCCCGAATATACAACTGCACGGCGCCGCGAATATCGCCGCCCTGTGCCAGGAAATTTTTGGCAAATTTAGGGGTATGGCCGCCGGTGATCCCCAAGGCGTCGTGCATTACCAGGATCTGGCCATCGGTTGCATTCCCTGCACCAATACCGATCACCGGGATCGACAAGGCTTCGGTGACCTGGCGGGCCAGCTCGGTCGGTACGCACTCCAGCACCAGCAACTGCATACCGGCCAGCTCCAGATTTTGGGCGTCGATCAACAGTTGCTTGGCCGCCAACTCATCGCGCCCCTGCACCTTGTAGCCGCCAAACACGTTGACGGATTGTGGCGTGAGGCCAAGATGGCCGCAGACGGGGACGGAGCGCTCCGCGAGCATTTTCACCGTTTCGCAGAGCCAACTGCCACCTTCCAGTTTGACCATGTTGGCCCCGGCGCGCATCAGCTCGGCCGCGCTCTGGCAGGCCTGCTCTGGCGTGGCGTAACTCATGAAAGGCAGGTCGGCCAACAGCAGGCTGGCTGGTGCCCCACGGCGTACCGCGCGGGTATGGTAAGCCACGTCGGCCACGGTTACCGGCAGCGTTGAGTCATGCCCTTGCAGCGTCATTCCCAGCGAGTCTCCGACCAGCAATACTTTAATACCTTGTTCTTCAAACAGCTGGGCAAAGCTGGCATCGTAGGCGGTAATAGTCGCAAACTTGCGCTGCTCCTGCTTCCACTGGCGTAAATGGCTCAGGGTGGTAGGTTTCATCACAATGTCTCCTGCAGTAACCGCGCGGCCTGGATTTGTAGCACGGTGGTAAAAAGTGTTGTCATTCTACTGTAACCCTTCAGGGGTGGGTAGCTCCGATGCTGATGGTTAAGATGTTCTTAAGAAGCTTATGCTGTAATGGTCTGTCTAGAGGGAGAGCGCATGAGAATTCTGTTGATTGAAGACGACAAACTGATCGGTGATGGTATCAAGGCGGGCTTGACCAAGCTGGGGTTTAACCTCGACTGGTTCACCGATGGTATCGTCGGTAAGAACGCCCTGGACAGTGCCCCCTATGATGCGGTGATCCTCGATCTCAGCTTGCCGGGGTTGGACGGGTTGGATCTGTTGCGCCAGTGGCGTCAGGCCGGGCAGGATGTGCCGGTGCTGATCCTGACCGCGCGTGATGCGCTGGAACAGCGTGTCAGCGGGTTGCAAAACGGAGCCGACGATTACCTGTGCAAGCCTTTTGCCCTGACGGAGGTCGCCGCGCGTTTACAGGCGTTGATCCGCCGCCGCCATGGGCAACTGACACCTCAGCTGGTCCACGGCAAGCTGGTGTTTGATGCAGCGTCCCGCAGCGTGAGCTGCAACGGTGAGCCCGTGACGCTGACCCCGCGCGAACTGGCGGTGCTGGAACTGTTTCTGCACAACAAGGGGCGCGTACTGGCGCGGCCGCTGATCCAGGAAAAACTGTATAACTGGGATGACGACGTGAGCAGTAACGCGGTTGAGGTCCATATCCATCATCTGCGGCGCAAATTGGGTAACGGCTTTATCCGCACCGTACATGGCGTGGGCTACACGCTGGGGGATGAACCGTGAGGTCATTAAGTTTGCGACTGCGGCTGATCCTGATCTTCAGCCTGCTGGCATTGCTGACCTGGTGTTCCGCCAGCGTGGTGGCGTGGATGATGACGCGCCACAATATCAACGAAGTGTTCGACACCCAACAGATGCTGTTTGCCAAACGGCTGGCGACTGCCGATCTGGGGGATTTGCTGGCGACTCAGCAAGTGCGCAGCCTGCCAAAGACCAAGAAGTTGCTGAACCACGGTAAACGCGGTGAGCAGGATGATGATGCGTTGGCGTTCGCCATCTTTTCCCACGATGGGCGCATGCTGCTCAACGACGGTGAGAACGGCGAAGATTTCCTGTTTGACGGCGAGCGGCAAGGTTTTGTCGATGGTCGGCGCAAAGGAGATAGCGACAGCTGGCGGTTGCTATGGCTCACCAGCCCGGATGGACGTTACCGCATTGTGGTCGGCCAGGAATGGGATTATCGGCATGATATGGCGTTGGGGTTGGTGATGGGACAGTTGCTACCCTGGCTGGTGACGTTGCCGATCCTGATGTTGCTGATCGCCCTGATGGTTGGCCGCGAGCTAAAACCGCTGCGTGAGGTGGCCGCTAGCCTGCGTAAACGAGCCCCAGATGACGCTACGCCGCTGAATGTACACCGGGTACCCAGTGAGGTGCGTCCGCTGGTGGAGGCGCTGAATACGCTGTTTACGCGCATTAATAGCCTGCTGGTGCGTGAGCGCCGGTTTACTTCGGATGCTGCCCATGAGTTGCGCAGTCCATTGGCCGCATTGCGGGTGCAGGCCGAGGTGGTGCAACTGGCGGGGGACGATGTACCCATGCGTGAACATGCGGTGAATAACCTGACGGTCGGTATCGATCGAGCCACACGCCTGGTGGATCAACTGCTCACCTTGTCCCGGCTGGACTCGCTTGCCGATTTGCACGATCTGGCCTCGGTAAATTGGTGCCAACTGGTGCCGATGACCCTGGCGGAGCTGGATCGACAGGCACATACCTCCGGGATCACGCTGCGTTATCAGCAGCAAGGCAAACCTCCTGCACTATCGGGCCAGCCGCTGCTGCTATCGCTGTTGGTGCGCAATCTGGTGGACAATGCGGTTCGTTACACACCGGCCGGTGGCACGGTAACGGTCACGCTCAGCCAGCGGCAACTGACGGTGGAGGACGACGGCCCTGGCGTCACGGCTGAGCATCTGGACAGGTTGGGGGAGCGCTTTTATCGCCCACCGGGGCAGGAACAGACGGGAAGCGGGCTGGGCTTGTCCATTGTGCAGCGGATTGCCAGCCTGCACGGACTGCGGGTGAGATTTGCCAATCGGCCGGAAGGCGGGTTTATCGCGACGCTAACGCTGTCGGGGAGTGGTATTCAGGCTTTGGGTTGATGCCACAGCGTCATGCCGTTTTTTGGCACACGTTGCAGGCATTCCGCCAGGGTTTCACCGTCTGGGAACACCAGATCCGGAGCGATATCGGCCAACGGGTAGAGCATAAATTCACGTTGTTTCAGGCCGTAATGGGGCACGGTCAGACGCTCGGTGTCGATCACCTGATCGCCGTACAGCATCATATCCAGATCCAGCGTGCGGGGGCCCCAGCGTTCATCTTTGCGCACTCGGCCCTGATTACGTTCTATCGCCTGGGTGTGATCGAGCAACTGTTCCGGTGGCAACTGGGTATCCAGTGCCACCACCGCGTTGAGGTAATCCGGCTGGTTCCGTGGCCCCAGCGGTTTGGAGCGGTACAGCGGTGAACAAACGATCAGACGGGTGCGTGGAATATGCTCCAACGCCTCCAGCGCGGTATTCACCTGTTGCAAAGGTTGCGCCAGATTGCTACCCAGCGCGATATAAACGCGGATCATTATGCTCCTTCGTTATTCGGCGTTCTGCGGCGTGGGCGGCGCTGACGTGCCCGACGCGGTGCCGGATCTTCGCCTAGCGTGCTCAACATGTTTTTCTGGCGGGCCGCGGTGGCCACCTGGAACTCATCCCACCATTCGGCAAGACGCAGCATCTCCGGGTTGTTTTCCACTTCGGCACGCAGTGCCAGCAAATCATACGCCGCACGGAATTTAGGGTGTTCCATCAGCTTGTGCGCACGCTTGCCCTGACGACGGGACAGGCGTAACTGCAGTTGCCAGATGTCACGTACCAGTGTAGTGATTCGTTTGGGGATTGCCAGTGAACGACACTCTTCGTCCAGCACGTCGTTCATGGCCAGCGCAAAGGCGTCGTAATAGGCCAGGCCGCTTTCCTGCGCCAGTTTCTGTGCATGCTCCAGCAGCGGGTACCACAGCATGGCGGCAAACAGGAACGCCGGGTTGACGCGCTTGTCGTTTTGCAGGCGGTGATCGGTATTTTTCAGTACCTGCTCCAGAATGCGTTCCATCGGCGTGTCGTGATTCGGCGTGAAGTTGCGCGCGATCAGGGGGAACAACGGCTGGAACAGCTGATATTCACACAGCTTCAGGTAGGTCTGGTAGCCGTAACCCGTTTGCAGCAGCTTCAGCGCCTCTTCAAACAGGCGAGCCGGTGGGATTTCGTGCAGCAGCGAGGCCAGGCGTGGAATAGGCTCGGCGGTTTCTTCGCTGATGGTCATATCCAGCTTGGCGGCAAAGCGCACGGCGCGCAGCATCCGCACCGGATCTTCGCGGTAGCGGGTTTCCGGATCGCCGATCAGGCGGATCACACCCTGTTGCAGATCGCGCATGCCACCAACGTAATCACGCAGGGCAAAGTCGGCTACGCCGTAATACAGGCTGTTGATGGTGAAATCGCGGCGCTGGGCATCGTCTTCGATGGTACCGAAGATATTATCGCGCAGCAGCATACCGTTCTGGGCCTGCTGGGAAGAGTTCTTGTCAGATTCCTGACTCTGTTCGTGATGGCCACGGAAGGTGGCGACTTCGATGATTTCCGGCCCGAACATCACGTGCGCCAGCCTGAAACGGCGGCCGACCAGGCGACAGTTGCGGAACAACTTGCGCACCTGTTCTGGGGTGGCGTTGGTGGTAATGTCGAAATCCTTCGGCTTTTTGCCGAGCAACAGGTCGCGTACACCGCCGCCGACCAGATAGGCTTCGTAGCCGGATTTATTCAGGCGATACAGCACTTTCAGCGCATTTTCGCTGATATCTTTGCGCGAAATCGCATGTTGATCGCGGGGGATAACGGTCATTGAGCGCGTTCCCTCAGCGGCTGCAAATGGTGGGCGTTTACGCGGCGCCGGACGGCGGGCAGGTGCCTCCCTGCCGCTCTCGGTAGAGCGCGGTGGCGTTGTTGCTAACGGTTCCGCAGGCGCGCTTTCTTCGCGGACTTGGTTTTTATCGCTGGCCGGCGCATCTTCGCGGGTCAACTTGTCATCGCGGATTAGTACCTTACGGCAGAAATTGGCTACTCGGGTAAAAATGGTACACCTCGATAGTGACGGATAAAAATGGCGCTAACAAAAAAATAGCGGCTAATCATAGCTTACCCCAGCTGTTTTGAGAATGCCGTTGTGTTTTCACACTGCGGGATTGCTTGCTGACGTGGCACATTTGCCAACTGCCAATGCTTAACCGCCCAGCTCAATAATAACGGCAGATCAAGATCTTGCCAGTTTTCCGGCAGCGGTTGACGCAGAAATTTCAGGGCGGCAACCAGTACCGGTCGCGGATCGCCAGTGGGCAGCGCGGGGGCATGATTTTGCTTCGACAGTTTAATACCGTTGTTCCCCAGCGCCAGTGGCAAATGCACATAGGTGGGAACCGGTGCCTGCAATTGCTGATACAGCGCAATCTGGCGCACCGTGGGTTCGATCAGATCGGCACCGCGGACAATTTCGGTCACGCCTTGAAAATGGTCGTCGATCACTACGGCCAGATTGTAGGCAAACAGGCCATCGCGGCGGCGGATGATGAAATCTTCCTGTGCCAGCGCCGGATCGGCCCGTAGCTCGCCCTGCAACCGATCGTGGAAGCCATATACCGGGTTTGATTGACGTAAGCGGATCGCGGCACCTTGCGGGCCGAGCCGAAGCTGACGGCAGTGGCCATCGTACAAACCGCCGATCTGCTGGATGCGGCTGCGGGTACAGGTGCAGTAATAGCTGAGATCCTGGCATTGCAGCCAATCGAGGGTCGCGCGGTAAGCTTCAGATCGTTGGGATTGATAGATGACCTGGCCGTCCCAGTGGAGACCATAGTGTTCAAGCGCGGATAAGATACGCCCGGCAGCTCCGGCGACTTCGCGCGGAGGGTCGATATCTTCAATACGTACCAGCCATTGCCCGCGTTGGGCACGAGCCTGGAGGTAGCTTCCCAGAGCGGCAATCAGCGAACCGAAATGCAGATCCCCGGAAGGCGATGGGGCAAAGCGCCCCACATAGTGACTTGCTAGCATATCTGAAGGGATTGCTTCCCTTAACTCTGTGCGGCGCGCGTTATTGGCACGCGCCGCAGGAGGTAACAACTGCTTAGCCGGCCATCTGCTTTTCGCGGATTTCGGCCAACGTCTTGCAGTCGATGCACAAATCGGCAGTCGGACGCGCTTCCAGGCGACGAATGCCAATCTCCACGCCGCAAGACTCGCAGAAACCGAAATCATCGTCTTCTACTTTCTTCAGCGTTTTCTCGATCTTTTTGATCAGTTTGCGCTCACGGTCACGGTTACGCAGTTCAAGGCTGAACTCTTCTTCCTGAGTGGCACGGTCTGCCGGATCGGGGAAGTTGGCTGCCTCTTCTTGCATATGCGACACGGTACGATCGACTTCGTCCCTGAGTTGGTTGCGCCATGCTTCAAGGATGCGCCTGAAATGCGTCAACTGGGCGTCGTTCATGTACTCTTCGCCCGGTTTCTCTTGATACGGCTCCACCCCAGCGATGGCGAGAATGCTCAAGGACGAGGTTTTACGGGTTTGCCCTTCTTGCATATTGCTTCTCCTACATACACACGCACTATACCCTTTAATGCTAGTAGGGTATGTCGAATCCCCAATACGGGGGAAAAACAGGCCGCTATAAATAACAGAAGGGAAGAGGGATGGCAATTATTCCTGTCGCCTGCTTGACAATGGTGTGAAGGAAGGCGTATTTGGCGAAGCAATATCCGGTTGTCGATTTATTTGTGCCCGGCACGGCTAACCAATAAAAAACGGTAACTTAGCGCTTAGCGAGATACCGTCAGGTGATAATTTTGCCCCATAACAAACAACTTCCACTCCCAACTGCTGAACCTGCGCTAGTAGTACCGCATAATGCTCATCAATGTGATTTGCCGGGGTGACCCGATCGATGCCGCTGTGTAACACGGCAAAGAACAGCACCGCCCGCTGCCCTTGTTCAACCACGTTTTGCAACTCACGAAGGTGCTTCTGCCCTCTGAGCGTTACGGCATCAGGGAAGTAGCCCTGCTGATGTTGCAATAGTGTGACTGACTTGACTTCAATATAGCAGTCAACCCGGTTTTCTGCCTGTAATAACAAATCGATACGGCTATTTTCTCCGCCATATTTCACTTCGCCGGTGATTTTACTGTAACCGGATAATTCACTGATTATATTCTGCTCAATGGCTTCACGAACCAGAGTGTTGGCACGCAGGGTGTTGACACAGATCCAGTCGCCGGCCTGGGTATGCGTCAGCTCCCAACTGTGGGCATATTTGCGTTTGGCGTTATCCGAAGTGGAGTACCAAACGGTATCCCTTGGCGTAGCACAGCCGGTCATTGCGCCGGTGTTGGCGCAGTGCAGGGTAAAGGTTTCGCCTTCAGGGGTGATCACATCGGCCAGAAAGCGTTTGTAGCGCTTGATGAGCGTGGCTGGTTTTAGCGGTGGGTCAAAGATCATGATTTATCCTGTGGGTCGAGTGGCCACTGCGCTAATTCGTGATAGCGGGTGCGGCCCTGTTCAAACGACGATTGGTAGAGAGAGAAATGGCTGGCGTTGAACGGCCACCCCGGCGTGCCAGGAGGAATAGCGACCGGTTGGGTTGCTGCCCGCAATAACGTGATATGGGGATGAAATGGCAACGGGCTTTGATAACAGCCGCTGCGGGCCGCTTGCGAACGCAGCAACTCCGCCAACTGCAACAGCGCCCGTGGGGGGCGTTTGCTGCCCAACCACACCACTCCGGGGCGCGGCCAGTGGCCAAGATCGTCCAGATTGAGGCTAAAACCCGTCTGTGCGATACGCCCTGCCTGCGTTTTTAGTGCCCGTTCTTTCTGTGCGCTGACCTCGCCGAGAAAGGCCAGCGTCAGATGCAGATTGGCGGCGGCTACCGGGCGGCCATCTTCGGGTTTAAATGCCTCGGCACGCCAGCGGATCACCTGCTGCTGCAAGGCATCGGGTAGCGACAAGGCGAAGAACAGGCGGCGCGAGCTGGACATGAAACTCCGGTAAATGAATGAAATGTTGAGCCTAATGCTACAATGTGCGCTGTCCATTAACTACCCCATGGAGAGTTTTGTGTCCTCACTGCCCGTCAGCGCGGTTCTTGATGAGCTGCTTGCCGCACTGCAATCTGCCCCGCAGGTGTTGTTGCATGCCCCTACCGGTGCCGGGAAATCCACCTGGCTGCCGTTGCAGATCCTGGCAAAAGCCGGGCTGCCGGGGCGTATCATCATGCTGGAGCCACGGCGGCTGGCGGCAAAAAACGTCGCTTATCGCTTGGCGCAACAACTGGGTGAAGAACCGGGCCAGACTGTGGGCTATCGTATGCGTGCCGAGAGCAAAAGCGGGCCGCAGACGCGACTGGAGGTGGTGACCGAGGGTATTCTCACCCGCATGTTGCAGCAGGACGCTGAACTACAGGGTGTCTCGCTGATTATTCTTGATGAATTCCACGAGCGCAGTTTACAGGCCGATCTGGCCTTGGCCCTGCTGCTGGATGTGCAACAGGGCCTGCGTGACGATCTGAAACTGTTGATCATGTCGGCGACGCTGGATAATGCGCGCCTGTCGCAACTGCTGCCGCAAGCGCCGGTGGTGGTGTCGGAAGGGCGCAGCTACCCGGTTGAGCGGCAGTACCAGCCGCTGCCTGCTCACCAGCGGCTGGAGGATGGCGTTGCCTCGGCGGTGAAGCGCCTGTTGGCTGAGCAATCAGGTTCGCTGTTGTTATTCCTGCCCGGCGTGGCGGAGATTAACCGCGTGCAGGAACGGCTCATTGGCGAGGTGCCAGCGGATACCGATCTCTGCCCGCTGTATGGTGCATTGCCATTGGCACAACAGCAAAAGGCGATCCAACCGGCGCAGCACGGGCGGCGTAAAGTGGTATTGGCGACCAATATCGCCGAAACCAGTTTGACCATTGAAGGTATCCGTCTGGTGGTCGATAGCGGTCTGGAACGTGTGGCACGTTATGAAGTACGAAATGGCCTGACGCGATTGGTCACCCAGCGCATCAGCCAGGCTTCGATGATCCAGCGCGCCGGGCGTGCCGGGCGTTTGGAACCCGGAATTTGCTGGCATCTGTTTGCCAAAGAGCAGGCGGAGCGCGCTGCGGAACATGCCGAACCGGAGATCCTGCAAAGCGATCTGGCCAGTTTCTGGCTGGAGCTGCTGCAATGGGGCTGCGTGGATGTGGATCAACTTACCTGGCTCGATCGGCCGCCGTTGGCCGCATTAGCCGCTGCCCGCCGTTTATTACATACCCTGAAGGCTATCGATGACGGTGAGAAGCTCACCGCCATTGGTCGCCAAATGGCCGGATTGGGTTGCGATCCCAGGCTGGCGGCCATGCTGTGTGCCGGAGCCAGGATGGGGGCCGATGGATTAGCCACGGCGGCGATGTTGGCCGCTTTGCTGGAGGAGCCACCCCGTAGTGGGCAGATGGATATCGGCTATTGGCTGAGCCGCCCCCAGCCGCATTGGCAGCGCCGGGCCGCCCAACTGAGCAAGCGCTTACCGCAAAAAAGCGGGCAGATTGATGCCGATCTGGCCGCTCCTCTGTTGGCGCAGGCATTTGCCGATCGTATTGCCCAACGGCGCGGGCAGGATGGACGCTATCTGTTGGCCAATGGCCTGGGCGCGGCGATGGATCAGGACGAAGCGCTCTCCAGGGCTCCCTGGTTGATTATTCCCAGCCTGTTGCAAGGCCATAACAGCCCGGATGCCCGTATCCTGCTGGCATTACCGATCGAAATTGATGCGTTGGTGGCTCGGTTGCCCGAGATTGTCAGTAGCCAGACCGCCGTCGAGTGGGATGAAGAGAAGGGCACCTTGCGAGCCTGGAAGCGCCAACAGATTGGTCGCTTAACGCTGCGGGCTCAGCCGCTGGCCAAACCGGCGGAGGAAGAGCTGCAACAGGCGCTGATAAACTGGGTGAGAGCCCAAGGATTGGCGGTACTTAATTGGGACACCCCTGCCGAACAGTTACGTCTGCGTTTACACTGTGCCCAGCGTTGGTTGCCAGAGGCGGCCTGGCCGCTGGTGGATGACGAGACGTTGCTCGACACCCTGGAAAGTTGGTTGCTACCGTCATTGAGCGGCGTACGCGATCTGCGCGGATTAAAGCAGGTCAATATCGCCGAAGCCTTGGCCCGCCGGTTGGACTGGCAGCAAAAGCAACGGCTGGATAATGCCTTGCCCACTCATTATGCTGTACCGACCGGTAGCCGTTTACCCATCCGCTACGATGCCGATAAACCGCCGGTATTGGCGGTGCGTTTACAGGAGATGTTTGGTGAACAGCGTAGCCCAATGTTGGCTGAGGGGCGCATCCCGGTGGTGCTTGAGTTACTCTCTCCAGCGCACCGGCCATTGCAGATCACTGGCGATCTGGCTACCTTCTGGCAAGGCGCGTACCGCGAGGTGCAAAAGGAGATGAAGGGGCGCTATCCCAAGCACGTATGGCCAGACGACCCGGCCAATACCGCCCCCACCAGGCGCACCAAAAAATACCAGTAATGGGCCTCGATAATCTGCGACCAAGCCATTGCATATCTCGATCCGTTACTTGCAAGGGCTACAGCAGTAGCCCTTATGGTGGTTCAAAGCTGTTCTTCGTATTGCGCTGAGAAATCGCCCAACGCTGTGATGATCTGCTGCAGGCTATTGTTGTTGATGATGGAAAAGTGATCTCCTGTGATCCTCGTTACCTTGATGAGGTCTGTTGAGCCAAATGACTCTGGGGGCGAGAACGGTTCAAGCCCGGGGAACCTGATCGTGGCGTCACTGGCGCGAACCAAGTGTAGGGGGATTTCCGCCAGAATAGGCTGGTGGTGTAATAGTGCCAAATAGTTCTCGCGATATTCTTGGAAAAGCTGAACCAACTCTTCCTCCAGGAAATTATCTGGGACAATTTTCTTCGCCTTGAGCTGCGTAATAGCCACCTGGCTATTATCGTCGGCAGTATGGAAAGATGGAAACACCCACTCGTCTGGAAGATATTTTCCATCTGAAAAATCGCTCATAAAACCGCGCATTAGCAGTTCATCGTCAAGTTTCTCAACGGCTCGTCCTGGGGCAGCACTTACCCAGCTATCCAGCAGCGTAACCGAGTTTACGTGGTGATGCTTCAAGCCCAACAAGCGTGCCATTTCAAGGGCGATAACGCCACCCATTGACCACCCTAGCAAGTGAATGGGGCGGTTACTAGCGAGCCTGTCAAGGCTGAGGTTATAGTTCATTGCCAACTGGGTTATCGTCCTGGGGGAGCTATCTCCAGGTGATTGCATACCGTAAAGTGCGGTGCCGGCCGGAAGGATTTTAGCCAAACTACGATAGCATAGGATATTGCCTCCTACGGGATGTACTGCGACTACGATGGGGCCTACACCGTCACGGATCATGACAAGCGGTGCTCTGGAGTCTGTCTCTACCTGACGCTTTTCCGTGAGCAGTTGTGCCTGTTTTTCAACCGAACCATGATTAAGCAGAGAAGCCAAGGGTAAACGAATATCGAAGGTGAGGGAGATCTCCGTCAAAAGCCTTACGGCTAGTAGAGATGAGCCTCCTGACGCAAAGAAATCGCTCGTTACGCTGGGTACCCGTGTTTGCAGCAACTTTTCCCATATAGTGACTAACAACCGCTCGGTCTCATTTCGTGGGGCAATAAGATGCGTTACCTCATCAGCAAATGTCGTTTCTACGGGAAGGGCAGCGAGTTGTTTCCGATCAACCTTGCCATTGCTGGTCACTGGGAAGTGTTCGATGGGGACGATGAATGTCGGTACCATGTAGGATGGCAACTGTTGAACAAGTGCATTCCTGATAGTTATCGGTGTTGTGCTGTTGCTATCCGCGATGTAATAGCCGACCAGTTGCTGTTCTCCTGATCCCGTTGTACGGATCACTACCACGCTATCGTGGACGTTGGCGCAGTCGGTAAGTGCCGCCTCTATTTCTCCAAGTTCGATGCGAAAACCACGAATTTTAACCTGCGAGTCATTCCGGCCGAGAAACTCCAGGCATCCGTTGGGGCGATAACGCCCCAGGTCACCGGTCTTATACAGACGTTCACCACTTTCTGGATGAATGATAAAACTTTCTGCCGTTCGTTCTTCATCTCTATAATAGCCGTTGGCCAGACCTAACCCACCGATGTACAAATGCCCCGTCACCCAAGTGGGTGAATGTTGTAGATTACTGTTCAGCACATGGAAATATTGATTGGCTAGCGGCCAACCATAAGGGATGCTATTCCATTTTTCCTGTTCTTCCTTTATGTCATAGTAGTTCGACCAAATTGCCGCTTCCGTAGCCCCTCCCAGACTGACCAGGCGCGTGTCAGGTAGGATTTTCTTTAGTCGTTCTGGTAATCGCAATGGTATCCAGTCTCCACTCATCATTATCAGCCGTAGGGATTGTAGAAGTATGCCAGCTTGACAGCCTGCAAATTCGGTTAGCATATCCACCAGTGCAGGCACCGAGTTCCAAACTGTCACCTGATATTTGCTGATAATTCGCACCCATTCGTCTGGTTCAGGTAGGGTGCTGGCGCGGGGGAGAATCAGTGTCGCACCACAGCTTAACGTAGCGAAAATATCGAAGACGGAGAGGTCGAAATTGAATGCGGAAACACCAAGAACGCGATCGCGACTTTCCAGTGTAAAACGGGCAATGGTATCTTGCAGAGTATTAACGACAGCCTGATGGGAGATGGCGACTCCTTTCGGGGTTCCTGTTGATCCTGAAGTAAATATGACGTAAGCCAGATTTTCAGGTTGTTGATCATGTGAATCGAGTTGCTCGGCGGGAATCTGATTAAGGGAAAGCTCGTCTTTTAATGATAATACAGGTAATTGAGTGCCTTCGGGAGGAGCAGGGGCCGTTTGTTCCAGATCGATAAGCGCCACTTTCACGCCATGCTGGCTCAGCAGGAATCGTTTACGTTCATGTGGAAGTTCGGTGGCGATAGGTAAATAGGCTCCCCCTGCACGAACTACGGCAAGCAGTGCGGCGACTTGGCGCCAACTCCGATCCGCCACCACAGCAACCAGATCGTTTGGCTTAACACCGTAGTGCTGTAGCTTTAGCGCCAGACAAGTTGAGGTATTCCACAACTGTTCATAGGTGAGTTTCGTTTCACCGTCGATAAGTGCTGTGTGTGTCGCAAAGCGGGTGACCGCAGGGCAAATAAAATCATGTAATAATCCCCGGGGTAAGGTTTTAAAGGTGGTGTTTGCCGCCTTGCGTGAGGCAAGGTATCTTTCAGGCAGACGAGGGTGCATCGGTGAGTTGATATCGGCGTCGCTGCGGCAAAGCTGTTCGATAGCACTTGAATAAGCGGCGAACATCTCTTCGACGACACCGGGAAGAAAGACTTCGTCTACCGAGTCCCAGTTGAGTATGAGGTGGTTATCTTCCATATAGACCTGATGGTCCAGGTACACCTGTGGAGTGCTCATATCTCCACCCAAGACTTTCCAATCGATATCGGTGGGCGTGATGGCAGCTTCTTGAGTTTCCGTGCCCAGCAGACTAGCGAAAACAACGGGCATCACGGGTAAAAACCCTGCTGGTTGCTGCATTGCGCGGATGACTTCGACGCCGGAGATACGGGAGTGCGCCATATCTCGATAGAGCTGGCCCTGAAGCATTTGAGCGCGTTGTTTAAAAGTGGTGGCTCCTTTGGCTGTTATCTCTACAAGCAGGGTACTGGTAAAGTTCCCTAGCACCTGTTCGAACTCCGGTCCTTCCGACAGACGCTGGGAGTAGAGTAGATTAAGAGTGAATGAGGGATCCTTCGCCCACATTCGCAGTATGTCTGCATAAACTGTGCACAGTACGGCGTTGAGTGTTGTTTCACACCTGCGAGCGACATTACGCAATTCAGCACTCAATGTTGGTGATAATTGATATGTCCGACGCTTGAAGCTGGAGCGTTCAGGGAAATCCTCTGGATCAACAATGGGTAATTCTGGCGCGGCAGGAAGTGTCTTGATACGTTGCTGCCACCAGTTCATTGATGTTTGATATGTGGCACTATTACGTTGTGCCAACTGTTTTAATACAAAATCATGGTGACTCAGAGTTGGTGCTTCTGGAAGCACTTCATCAGCATATAGAGCGGCTACTTCATTAATGAATTGTAGAATAGATTTACCATCAAGCGCGATTAGACGAAAAGCAAAGTGAATACTGCACCCTTGCTCATTGCGTATCACGTGACAGGAAAAGGATTCACTCTCTGGAATGTGTGGGTGGTGTATTTCATGTGTCACCCTGTTATGATTTTTAGCCCGTATATCGCTATATTGAATGCGATAATATTCCTGCGAATTTATTTTGATGCGTTGAGTACAGTCTGAAAGAAATTCAGTGCGTAGTGCCGGGTGGCGGTTAACGACCTGTGTCAGAGCATATTCCAAACGGTCAATGTCGATATCCGCCATAAAATAGCTGCGGTAGACCAATGCGGGGGCTTGTAAATAATATCCATCTTGCTCGCCGATCCAATATGCCTGTTGTAAATCTGTAAGTGGAAAGTGCGAATGTTGAATTTCTTGCGGCTGAAAGTTCTGTGGTGAGTTCATCATGATAAACATCCAAAATAGAGAGCGGCAAGGAGATGCCATTGATGAGATGGCATCTCTTGTCCACTATTACCAGAGATCGTTAGAATTGTGCCGACAGGCTTGCCTCTGTAACCTGGGCTTCCACATATCTAGAAATTGCTGCGATACTTTGGTAGGTTTCAAAAATCTCAAGCGGTGTGATCTCAACGCCAAATTCTTTTTTCAGCGCACGGGAAAACTCCAGCAGTATGATTGAGTCTATCCCCAACCCCATTAGTGAGGTTGATGTCGACAGACGTGAGGGAGATTCTCGGAGTAGCCGCCCTAGAATAGTTTTTACGCTTTCTGTAACATCCGTATCGCTACAATGTGCTATCTGTTGTTCTGAGAGTATGGCGGAGTCACTATCTGATGTTGGGTGCTTGAATCTGTTCACCGCATCAGCAAATTGTTCTTGCTGTTTTCTGGGCGTGAACCAGTGTTTATCTTGACCGAAGCTATATGGGGGAAGGGAAACAACAGCGCGATCCTCTGGAGGGAAATAACCTTCCCATTCAACTGGATGCCCATGAGCCCAGACCTGTGTCAAACATTGGAGTAATGCCGACCAATCATCACTTTTGCCGCGGCGCAGGATTGTCACCCAGTCGGGACCATGTTCACCCACATGTATCTGAGCCATATCTGCCAAAGTGGCAGAGGATCCGATTTCAATCACTATATCGATATTGGTAGTTGCCAAGGTATCAAAGGATTTTGCAAACTGGACGGTCTGACGCATATGGTTTCGCAGATAGGCTCGATCTATTGGTTGGTCGTGTGGCCAGAGCTCTCCGGTAACATTGCTGATGAAAGGAATACGCGGCACGGAGAGTTCACAACCGCCAAGGAGGGGGTCCAAATGCTCGATGACGGGCTCAATTAATGTTGAATGGTAAGCACGTTCTATAGGCAGTATTTTGCAACCGATGCTTTCATGTTTGAGCAGATATTTACCAAGAGTACAGATATTCTCTTTCGAACCAGCGACTACACAGTGTCGATAGCTATTGATTACAGCAATATCAATGGGTAGCTTTATTTTCTTAATAATGCTGGCGACAACGCGCTCATTTTCCGACACTGCCATCATTGCACCTGCTGGGGCATACTTTTGTGTCAGGTTCCCTCTTGCTGCAACCAGCTTCAATGCGTCTTCAATGGTTAGACTGCCAGCTACTACCAGAGCCATGTATTCTCCTAGACTGTGTCCCAGAACCAGCTGTGGCTTGATGCCGCTAGCAGTCAATGTGCACGTCAAGGCGTATTGCAATGCAAAATGCAGGGGTTGTACCTGTTCAGGGGATGTGATCTCCTTAACTGCCTCGTTTCGATACAGTAGTGTTTCGATATCCATTCCCATCATAGGGTTTAGCACTGTGCCACACTGTCGGATAGCCTCGCGAAATACTGGCAGGTTCTCCATCAGGTGATGACCAACCTGTAGCAGAGGCATTCCTTGGCCGGTATAGGCGAAGGCTATCCGTGGTGGAGTTGCCGATGGGCTCAGCGTTGTCACATCAGCAATATTTTGCAGGCTGGCGATCAGATGCTGCCGCGAGTTGATCACGGTCGCAAATCGTGTCTTAAAGTGAGGACGTCGACAGGCTGCCGTGTGGAGGAACTGTCTCCACCCGAGAGTACCGTCATTTTCCAGCATTTTAAGGCAATCGGTACTCCAACGGCATAAGGCTGTTGGGTCCTGCGCACTTACAAGCAATGGAAGGGAGTCGGGGTTGTATGGCACAAGCTCATTTTTGGGGGGCTGCAACGGTGTATCGGCAGCGATGATGTTGACATTGGTCCCGGCGAACCCGAAGGCACTGATGCTGGCATAGCGGGGCCGCGTAGTTTTGCGCCAGGGTTGATTCACTTGTGGGATCCGCAGGGTATGAGGTATCTGGATATCTGGATTAAGTCGGGTAAAGTTGATTTGCTGAGGGATCGTCTCGTGATGTAAAGCGAGCAGCACCTTGATCAGCCCTGCAATACCCGCCGCGGCCTCTAGATGCCCTATATTTGCCTTTACGGAACCGAGGTAACAAGGCTCGTTTAACTCGTTCAGCACGCGTGCCAGTGCGTTACATTCAATAGGATCTCCTAACGGTGTGCCGGTACCATGAGCTTCAATGTACTGAAGCTCCGTAGAATGAATACCGGCACGATGCAGTGACTCTTTGAATAACTCTTCCTGTGCCAGGCCATTCGGTGCCGTCAACCCATTACTTCGACCATCTTGAACCATCGTGGAGCTTAGTAAGGTACCGTAAATCCGATCGCCATTGGCGAGGGCATCGTCAGGGCGTTTTAATACCAGAATGCCGCAGCCTTCGGCACGAACGTAGCCATTGGCGCTGGCGTCGAACGTTTTACATAAACCATCTGGCGAGAGCATGCCAGCTTTGTCGAGGGCACGGTCCAACTCGGTCGCCAACAGGGCATTGACGCCGCCAACCAAAGCGATGTCACATTCTCCTTCCGAGAGACTTCTACGGGCCAGGTGTACCGCTGTCAGGGCAGAGGAACATGCGGTGTCTACCACTAGACTGGGGCCACGGAAATCAAACTGGTAAGCTAAACGATTGGCAATAACGGCTAATAGTGATCCTTGAGCACTGTAGGCATCTAACTGGCCTGAGCTAAGCTGCATAGCACCATAATCAAATGCCGATGCGCCAATAAACACCCCGACTTTCTTGCCTGCTAATATTTTGGGGTCTATCCCCGCATCCTCCATAGCCTGCCATGCTACCTGCAATGTTATCCGTTGTTGTGGATCCATACAGGTAGCTTCACGTTTGGTAATGCCAAAGAACTTATGGTCAAAGCTGTCCATATTTTCAATAAAGCCACCGTAGCTATTTTGCCCATTATGGTATGCACGCTGGATAATGCCTGACTTTCCTTTTTCTAACAAAGACCAATAGTCAGCCAGATTTGGGGCTCCAGGGAAACGACATGCCATGCCTACGACGGCGATGGGACACACCTGAACTTCTGGACGTGATTTTGATTGTTCCTGGACAGTGCCGATATCGAGCAACGAGGCGATATGACAGGCCAGCGCTTTGATATGCGGGAAGTCATAGAATGCTGTAGGCAAGAGGGAGATATTATAATGTTTAGCTAGTTCCCCTGATAGCATTGTTGCACCCAGCGACCCCAAACCTAAATCGGCAAAAGGACTGGTTAAATCGAGGCGTTCGGCAGGAAGCTTTGCCTGTAATGCAATACGAGTAATCAACTCTGCCTCAATGTGTGCTATATCAATGAGTTCAGGCGTGGCAATCTGTTTAATTGTCGCATTGCGATCCCAGCGTGAAATGATAGACAGTGTGTCATTCTGATACGCCAGCTTTGATGAGCCACGTTGGATTTTTCCGCTGGAGGTTTTGCTGGTCGTGCCCGGGCGGATCAGAACTATGGACTCAACGGGTAAATCATGGGTTAAACTGACTGAGCGACGAATAGCTTGAAACATCTCATCGACGGGCCAGCGTTCGTGGTGCCGGATAAGTTCCTGGATCACGACGATACGTTCTTCTTTCTCTCGTTCGATGCCGAATATTGCGCAACAGCTTTCTTTAAACGCTGGATGAGAAACTTCGACAACGCGTTCAATATCCTGTGGGTAGTAATTTTCTCCACGAATAATGATCATGTCCTTAATACGGCCACAAATAAAGAGTTCTCCATTATTCATAAACCCAAGGTCGCCAGTACGCATGTAAGCATCGTTGTCTTTGCCCCCCTTAAGGCGGGCGCCAAACGTTTTTTCGGTTTCGGATTGTCGATTCCAGTATCCCTTTGCAACAGTTGGCCCCTTGAGCCAGACTTCACCTGCCTCCCCTGGTAGGCACTCTGTTAACGTTTCATGATTGACGATTCTTATTTCCATCCCGCTAGCAGGCTCGCCGCAAGATACGAGCTCAGAAGAAGATTCATTTCCTTCTGGAGGGATAATCTGGTTGTTCGATAATGCCTTGGTGGAAAGACTGATTGACCGCGCTGGTTCATCCCATGCCTGTCCTGTTACCAGACAAGCCGATTCTGCTAAACCCCATGCCCCGGTAAGCGTGGTTTTCGGCAGGCCATATTTCCCGAACCGTGATGTGAAATTACGTACGGTTTCCATACGTATCGGTTCGGCAGCATTGAGCGCCATGCGCCAACTGGACAGATCTAGCCCGATACAGTCTTCGTCAGAAATTCGTTTGAGGCAGAGATCGTAGATAAAATTTGGCCCCATACTGTGGGTACCCTTAGTTTCAGATATCGCTTTCAACCAGCGAACGGGTTGTTGTACAACGGCTGCAGGAGGTAATATAACGCCATTAATTCCCTTATAAATAGGGAACAACGTTCCATAGATCAACCCCAAATCATGGAAGTGAGGGAGCCATGAAACCAGAGTACTGTCTGGGGAGTGATTCCAATCTTCGTCGAAATGCGCCAAGTTGAAAAGCAAATTGCGGTGACTCAGCATAACGCCTTTTGGCATGGCCGTTGAGCCTGATGTGTATTGAAGGAGCGCAAGGTCGTCGCCATCGGGTGCCGAAACCTGGAAGTTCCCCAGGGAGAGCGGCAGATCTAAGTCCTCCAGGATTGACCAGCGCAGCGTCGAGAACTCGGGGTAGTTAGCTATGAACTGTGCCGAGCAACCCACAGTGCGTTGTGTTCCCAAAACCAGTGCAGGTTGGCAATCTTTGAGAATGGCAACCAGCCGGCCAACTTTGTTTTCTTTGCCGGTAAGTGGGCTTGGGACCACTGGCACGGCGACAGCATTGGCAAACTGGCAGGCAAGAAAAGCCTCAATAAACTCTAGGCCAGGCCCAAAAATAAGTAGGACACGCTGCTTAGCCAAGCCGTTATCAACCATCCATTTTGCCAGTCGCTTCGCTCGAGAACATAACTCTCTGCTGCTCATCGGCTCGTCGGGACTATCACCGTTACGATAATAGGAATAGGTTGCCAATTGTGAGTTTGAAGAGTCGTCGATTAATGATTCTACCAGAGAATTATATTTCATAATTATCACTCTATTTTATATATTGGAATGGCATTTAATAAAAAATTAATAATATTTCTTTAAGTGATGTGGGCGTTGGATGTTATTTAATATAACTATCCGGCATTATTTTTCTCATGCCAGCCACCACCTAGAGATTTCACCAGTAATACATTGGAGTAGAGCAGTTGTGCCTTGCTTTGTATCAGGCCACGTTCTGCCGTAACAGCGGCTTGCTGGGCATCTATAACTTCGAGATAGCTGGTAAGGCCTCGCTTATAGCGGGATAGAGCAATATGTTCTGCTCGCTTGGCTGCCAGCAGGGCTTCCTCATTAGAAGAGGTCTGCTTTTGCCAGGATTGTATATTTACCAATGCATCATCCACTTCACGCATTGCTTTTAAGAGCAGTAGTTTGTGTGTGGCAATGGCTTCATCATATTGGGCATTCGCTTGTGCTAGTTGTGCATGTCTGAGGCCGCCATCGAAAATGGGTAGGGTAATCTCTAGCGGCCCGAGCGAAAGTTGTCTCGAATTGCGCTGGAGTAAGCGACTTAATGAACTTGAGGCGACGCCAAAATTGCCTACCAGACGAATGCTAGGGTAAAAATCAGCCTCGGCAACAGAAATGTTGGAAGCATGCCGTAATATATTGTGAGTCGATGCGGCAAGGTCTGGTCGGCGTACCAACATGTTTGCTGGCACTCCGGGTTCAATCTCTGGTGACGTGGGCAGCACGTCGCTATGCATCTGAGAACGCGGCACCGAAAAGCCAACGATGGGGTGGCCAAGTAATTCAGCAATTGCCTGTTCCGTAATAATACGCCGACGGTTAGCCTCTTCCATGGCCGTTTCTGCATTTATCCGCTCAACGCGAACCCGAGTGACGTCGAGTTCACTCACAAAGCCTCCTCGATAACGGGAGGTCATCAATTTCTCAGCCTCCAGACGAAATTGATGAGCGGATTGCATCATCGCGAAATCAGCTTCCGCTGCTCTCAGTTGCCAGTAGGCTATGGCAACTTCTGTACTTATGGAAAGCTTTATAGCCTCCCGATCCGCAAGGGCAATCGACACTTCCTCACTGGCTGATTTGACTGAATTATCGATTCGTCCCCATAAATCGGCTTCCCATGCCACACTTGTACCTGCCTGGTAGGTCGGATCCCGAAGGGCGGTACCGCCACGAGCGATACCTTCTTTCGTTGTTGGCGATGTTCGCGCATAGTCTGTTGTCGTATAAATATCAAGCGTTGGGAACCGGGCTGCAGATGCCTGCCGCATCACCGCTCGGGCTGCTTCCAGACGTGCCGCATATATCTGCAACGAGGGATTACCTACCAGAGCAGTTTCTATTAATGCCTTCAACGCCTCGTCGTCGTAGATTTCCCACCACTTTTGGGGAATAAATGTGCTCTGCATTGAACTTGCATTTTTAAACACGGATAGAGCACCATTTAAACTTTCAGCTGTTTCTTTTGGATTAGAGGCGACAGTACACCCAGATAAAAATAGAACGGCGAAAGTGATCGGAATAACCTTACTGTTAGAGTGTTGGAAAATAGGCATGGCTGTGTTTTTCCTGTTTGCCAAATCGATACATACCATAGAATTGGTGGCGTCTCATGTACCGAATATCATGGTTGATTTTTTCATTTAATATTTATTTCCCTCTGGCAATAACTGGGTCAGCTAACCATATCAGGAGGATAGATGCGAGAAGCACCACTCCTAGTATGAGAAAACAGTCATTATAAGCCATAATATAAGACTCTCTCCGTATGATTGCATCCATGGTCAATAGGGCCTGTTGCGTAGCATCATGTGAACTGCCCTGTGTGGATAAAAATACGTTATCAGAAAATAATCTTAGGCGTTCCACCGTAGCCTGTGAGAATAACGTCACTGATTCGCCTAACCTCAGTGAATGTACTTGCTCACGGATCGTTAAGCCAGTTGCGAGCAGGGCGGTACCAATAGCTCCGCCAAGATTGCGTGACATATTGAACAGACCGGAGGCAGATCCCATATTCGCTAACTCGAGTCGTGCGGTGGCAAAATTGGAGAGTGTCAGGATAATGAGGGGTTGCCCAAGGGCACGAAAAACCTGTGATACAACTAACTCGGAACCCGTTGTTAGAGATGTCAGGGTAGAGTTGAGAAAACAGGAGATTGAGAATAGCAGTAATCCTATCGAACAGATAATACGATTATCAAATCGAGTTGATAGTTTGGCTGCTATTGGCATCATGATAATTTGTGGTAACCCCATCCACATAATTACGGCTCCAATTTGGGCTGAGTTGTATCCGGCGATCTGCGAAAGGAATAGGGGTAATAAATAAGTAGAACCATATAGACCAGCACCGGTAATACTTGCTACAACGGATGAAATGATAAAATTACGTCGCGCAAATAATCGTAGATTGATAAATGGTTTTTCCGTTCTGAGCGACAGTCCAATCCAAAGAGCAATGCCAATCGCGGAAAGTGCAAATAAACTGCGGATCAGTGTGGACTCTAGCCAGTCGTTAACGTTTCCCTCTTCTAGTGCTACGATCAATGAGCCCAATCCCACGACCATAGCTGACAATGCCAGCCAGTCAACTTCACGGCTCAGGCTGAGGTTGCCTGGCTCGGCATTTAGCCCCCAAGCCAAACCTGCAATGAGAAATACACCTGGAAACCAGTTCATATAAAAGATGGCAGGCCAGCTATATAGATCTGTGAGATAGCCACCAATCACTGGGCCGAAAGCAGGCGCCAAGGTTGTCGAGAGCATGAATATTGCCAGACCCATGGCTCTTTTGGCAGGTGGCAGATGCGTTAGCGTTAGCGTCATTGCCGTAGGGATAAGAGCTCCCCCAGTAAAGCCCTGGAATATTCGAAAAATAATCATGCTGGGAAGATTCCAGGCCATCCCGCAAAGGGTAGAGAAAATCATAAACAGTAGTGCATTGGTTAACATAAAACGGCGTAGGCCAAATAGTCGGCATAACAATGGCGTCATCGGGATGATAACAATCTCAGCGGCAAGATAACTGGTAGTTATCCAAGCACCTTCCTCTTGGGTGGCGGATAGGGTGCCAAGAATGTCTCTGAGTGAAGCGTTGGTGATTTGGACATCCAAAATTGCCATAAATACACCGAGAATGGCGGCAAGTACGGCAACCCATGTTCTGGTCTCTACCTTATCTGCTGCCTCGACAGGTGTGCTGGTGGTTCTCAGGGCTGGCATTACAGTTTGTCCTCACTTAACCACTGTACGGCCATCTCGCTATCGAGGTTTTTTTTCTGACGCTTATCGACCTCAACGATCACGGACATTCCAGGAGAGACCCGTTCTGTAATATCTTTGATATCTCGCGGGTCAAAAACGATCTTGACGGGAACCCGTTGTACGATCTTGGTGAAGTTGCCAGTAGCGTTATCCGGTGGAAGTAATGAAAACTGGGCACCGGATGCCGGAGAAATACTGTCGATGATACCAATGAACTTTTTATCGGGTAGGGCATCAATACGAATGCTCGCCTTCTGCCCCCTTGTGAGACCGCTTAACTGTGTCTCCTTAAAATTAGCGGTTACCCATCTTTCTTGTTGTACCACTGCGAGCAGCTGTTGGCCTGGTTGCACGCGGCTACCAATCTCCAGAGACTTTCTGCCAATGTATCCATCAACTGGTGAGATTATCGTATGGTATCCAAGTTGAGTCTCAGCATCCTTAAGCTGGGCAACTAACAGTTTTTTCTGCTCTAATTGGGCTTTTTTGGCATACTCGCTGGCGATGACATTTGCGCGGGCTGCGTGCTCTCGTTCAATCGCCGCCCGCAGATCCGCTATGGCGATATCGTTGGTTGCAATAGCGGAGTTCAACTCATTTTTTGATACGGCTTTCATATCTTCCCGATATAAATTCCGATAGCGTAATGCTTCTGATTCCGAGCGTTTTTTCTCAGCCTTGGCGCGAATCACCTGAGATAATAAGGCCTCGGCTTCCGCTCGGTCTGCACTGATTTTGGCATCAATTTGTTTGTCTTGGGCTTCGATAAGGGAAATCTTAGCTCGAATTTGCTCGATTTTTATATGCTGATCCAACGGATCAAGAGTAGCAAGAATATCTCCAGCTTTTACTCTCTGGTTATCCGTTACTATCACATTGGTTACAACACCGGGAACGCGTGTGGATATAATGCTTACGTGCCCAGTCACGTAAGCATTATTTGTTTCCTCAAAATAGTAGCCGTGCCAAACCATCCTGCCAATGACAGCTATACCAACAATGAGTCCACACAAAAACAGATATCTCACTCGATTGTTGCGCACGCTATTATTGGCTAGGACGATATCCTTTTCTTCCATCTCCTATTACCCCTATTCTTTACCCACCAGGTTGTTATTCCGTTGTACTATTCTCTGGAATCGGAGGAGGAAGTCAGCAGGTTTTTCTCTTCACATGGTTTGCAGACAATACGGCGGTTGCGAATAGTCGCAATAAGCCCCATCGTCCAGCAAGCAGGGCATCCGCGCAGCATGACAAAGCCTATAACTAACAGAGGAATACTCCATAAAGGAGAGTGTGTTAACTGAAAAATTGCCAAACCGAGACAACCAAACCCAATACATCCTCTGAGCAGATGTATAGATACAGAGCGACTACTGAACATAATGACAACCTCCAGGCTACTGTTTTCCGGAATAACTTCCAAGGATATTTCGGCCTCTGGCCTCGGTTAATTTAACTTCCGTCCACCAACCGCACACATCGGACAAAAACCAAGCACTCCGGTACAGGCCAGAACCCCCCCTGCGACGATAGCGATCCACATCACCACCACCGAGGGGGCAAAAGCGAAACCGAGGCCAGCAATACAAGCACCAACACATACTCGGCACAGACGTTCAAACCCAGGGACATTTTTCTTGAACATTCCTCATTCCTTGTCATTATTGAAGATACTTATAAGAGTCTGCACAGATTAAAAAGGATTCGTGATTTATTCGTTAATAACTAAAATTTTGGTTATTTTATTTAAAATGTATTAATTATCAGTCGGATAGGCTATCTATCTTTGTTGAGTGCCCGACGAAAACCACGGGTTTCTGCCCAGTGAAATTGATTGTCATCCTGGTTCTATCTTCAGCAAAATCATAAACTATGACGCCATGTAGGCTGCTGAGGTACAAAAAAGGCGTTCCAGGGATGGTATCAACAGTGTAGGGAGTGGTGTCGATCTGCTGTGGTAGGTAACGCACAGGGCCGTCAGCGAATCCGAGTTGGTGATCATGAGTGTCTGTTAGCAAAATGCGTTTATAAAGCTGCATAGTTGCACAATCGACCAAGTCTATCCTATCCCGGTATCCGGGGATTACGAGTAACTCGTGGCCGGAATAATACGTTTTCCTGTGTGATTGCCCACGCAACAACTCCGCTGAGTCATACCCTGCCTCCCGTTCTATCTCGCCTTTGTTTAAGCGGTATTTATCTACTCGTGCATTGCCAAAAGTATAAAGATAGCGATCATTGGTGACCAGATTATGTGATGACAAATAGAATACATCCGCCTGTTCTTGATCCCACTCGATATGCGCTGGGCCAATAGGAAGATGATAACGACGTGTTTTCCCTCCGTTATTTGATATCAGGATCATCTCCGAGAGGGTGATGCCGGCATCGATAAGACTTTGCTTCTCATTGAGAGATAATTGCTCAAAGTTTTCATCCAACGGCATCGATTTTTTTGGATGTTGTGACATTTCGACCAGAAAAATCGTGTCCCCATCGGGAGATATGTCTGTGTAGTGTATTGCGTCTGGCCCGTTTAATGAGTGTAATACAACGAAAGTTTGCTGATGAAGGTCGTAATATCCGCACTCAATAGCTACAGTTCGATTACGGTCTTGCGCGCGAAGAAAGGTATCAGCCGCTGGCCAACGGCTGAAGTATATCCTGCCATTCTGTATTTTGTTAGTCGATGAATACATTGGGTGATAGTCAATCGCGGTATCGTAGATGATTTTATATGCATCTGTCTGCATATCTACACCAAGAATGAAACCACCATGGAAGAAACTCATATAAATCCAGCCATTATATATTTCTGCTGAATGTATAAAGTGTGAAACTTCGATATAATTATGGGGAGAGCGATTCCAGGGGGCGCTAGTGCCATCCAGGCCCGACATGTTGGCACAGATAGTGGTAAGGTAGTCTTGTAGGTCAATCGTCCAACATATGACCTCCGCATTGGCAATGTCGACAAGGTAGCAATAATGTTTCCCATCCTGTCCTGAACCGGGAATAAATAACTTATCGGAGAGGTTTTCAGGAACGGCCCCACAATATGGGGCCTGGTAAGTCTTACGGGATATGCTAACCAGTTGTTGGACAGAAGTTCCTAGATTGGCAACAGAGGCTTGGCAGCCAGAACTCTTGCAGTTTTTTGAAAAGAACATTTATATCAAAATCTCCTAAGGTTATTATCCTAATAGTTAGTGATTAATGCATGTCCTTGGCTATTTTATGGCCTATGTAGCCATTGGCTTCCAGTCTCTTGCGTACAATGGTTCTGGCACGATGGAGGCGGCTTTTCACGGCTTCAATACTGAGCCCCAGCTTATCGGCAACCTCAGGAGCAGTTAACTCGTTAATATCGCGTAGGATCAACACTGTACGGTAGGAATAGGGAAGCGAGATAATTGCTTTGCTCAAATCAATGTGGAGATCTACCTGTGCTTCAGGGCTACTGGGTTCCAGAAATTGAGGTTCATCAAGAAAATTCGAATCCTTTTTTTTTCGAAAAATACGATAACACTCGCGTTCAACGATTCGAAATAACCACGATGAAAGCGTCGCTGCCGTACGTAGGGCTCCGATTCTTCGATATAACACCCAGAGAGCTACCTGTACAGCCTCTTCTGCATCTTCACTCGTGGAACACATCTTGCGAGAGAAGCGATGTAAGTCAGGCTGGCATTTTTCAAGCAAAGCAACAATAGCCTCTTCATTCCCATTACGGGCTGACTCCACAAGGTTTTGTTCAATATTTTTTATCATTCTCACCCACCATTATCATTACGTGAAGTGTTTTTGTATCATAGTGTTCCTAAAAATAAAAAAGGATTCAAAATTTTTTTACTTTCTTATAATCCTGAGCGATAGATCACGAGTGAATATTTTTCATCGACAATTCCCTTGCAAATGATTCTCTCTTTGAGTTCTTTTATATCATTAAGGGATTGATGGAGCACTAGCGTGCTAGTCAGGCCCTTTTATAATGTTAGTAATTTAGGATAAATGAGATTATGCATGGCAATAATATGATCAAAAAAACTACGGAAGTTGAAAGTGGGCCTGCGAAGTTCGTGCTGGATGGTGTTGTTCATTCATTCAGAACTTTTTCAGCCTTATCTTGGGAGGCTCTTAAGATAAAAATCTCTGAGGAAGCGGAAAGATGTGCTATAGCAAGGCTATCGATATATTGCGCAGAGCAGGGGGATTTTGTCAATTATCATGAGGAACTGGCTTCGTTATTCCCATCTACGCCTCCGGCAATTGAATTCTTGACACAAATGCCACTAAACGAAGCATGCTTTGTTGCAATATCGTGGGGGTATGAGGCGTGCTCTGACAGTAGGATTTCGCCGTATTGTAATACGGAAAACTGGAGAATTGTCTCGGCGACGGTTCCCAATGGAGTTGATAATTGCCACCAGAGTATGCAGGAGGCATTACATCATGTTGAGCAGAAACTTGGGGAACATGGTTTCATCTATCAGGATGTTGTTCGAACATGGATCTATGTGGGGGGAATAACGCATTTCAGCAATGGTGTCGAGCATTACGAATCGATCAATCATTCAAGAAAAGAATATTACGACAGGGTCTTTGGCGAAAATGCGGCGGTGAAGTATCCGGCTAGTACGGGTATTGGCATGGATAACCGCGATATTGTGATCACCGCTCTGGCTTATAGAAAGCGCCCGTTTGAAGATATCTCCCCTGTCGAGAATCTGGCGCAAACTGAAGCGTGGCATTATCCATCTCATTTGGCGAAAGTACCTCCTACTTTTTCGCGGGCCTACCGCATTAGCACCCCGTCGGGAACGCTCTCTTTAATCTCAGGAACGGCAAGTATCATTGGAGCCGAGACTGTGCATATCGGCGACGTTCAGGCACAGACTGAAGTAACGATTGACAATCTTGAACGTGTTGTTGCCAGTTGCGTCCAGCAGACTGGTATCGTTGAACCGCTTTCATTCGTTATTCACTATGTTTGCTATGTCAAAAATCCGGAGGACCTGGAAACGGTTCGACAGGTATGCAATAGGAGATTGCCGATTTCGGCGAATCGGATCTTTGTCAAGGCCGATGTCTGCAGAGACAACTTGCTGGTAGAAATTGAAGCTGTGACCTACGAGGCTCAATAAGGCACGTAGCTGAGGCGCATTGGTTTCATACGGTGCGCCAAACTTCATATTTGAAATAATCCTGACCCTGAAATGCCTGCAATTAGACTATGTACGGATTTATTGCTTCGCTTGAATAAATCGTTCTAGCGGTGGCAACTCCTCCTCCTCCAACCGCAGTGTTGGTGACTCCACTCCATATGCGGCTCGTCTATGGGCCTCACTCGCTAGGGTACCGATATACTCTGCATTGAGATCTGTTCCTGACAGATTTGTCACCCAGTCACTTATTTAGTATAAGCTCCAAGGGATCCTTAGGTGAGCGCCTGGCTACAACTTGCAAGCCATGGGGTATAGGGTGGAGAATTCAGATGTTTCTTCTGTTCAGCCCGGTAACATAGGCACAGATTAAGCGACAAGATAACGAACCCGTCGTCTTTCAAGCTGCAGCGTTGTTACCTGCGCTATCACACCCCAGTCACTTACCCAAAAGTAAGCTCCTGGGGATGAGATAGCTTGTCGCGCTGTGCTGTACAGGGATGTATAAATGCTGCAAGCGCATGGATGTGCTGGAGCGGTCAGCTTGAAATCCATAGGGTATAGATAGAGTGCAGCAAGCGTGGAGAAGAACCGCAATGGCTGGGGATGACCGCGAGCCCATCGGGCGCAAAGGCAAACAATCAAAACGTAATCAGCCGCGTAAAGCGGCGCGTCGTCAACGTGACGACGATTACGAAGAAGACGAGTATCAGGATGAGTATGACGATGATGAGTACGATGACGACGAAGAGGAACAACGCATGCCGCCCAAGGTAAAAGCGAAGTCGCCGCGTAAAAAGCGCCGTTGGCTCGGCCTGCTGATAAAACTGTTCCTGGTGATTGCGGTGTTGCTGGCAATCTACGGTGTATATCTGGACTCCCAGATCCGTAGCCGCATCGATGGCAAGGTCTGGCAGTTACCGGCGGCGGTGTATGGCCGTATGGTTAACCTTGAGCCGGGAATGCCCTATAGCAAAAAGGAAATGGTCGCTCTGCTGGAAGGGATGCAATATCGCCAGGTCAGCCGCATGACCCGGCCAGGAGAGTTTACCGTGCAGGCCAACAGCATCGAGATGCTGCGCCGCCCGTTTGATTTCCCTGATGGCAAAGAAGGCCAGATCCACGCTCGTCTCGATTTCCAGAACAATGGCCTGACGAAAATCGTCAACATGGAAAATCAGCGTAACTTTGGCTTCTTCCGCCTCGATCCGCGCCTGATCACCATGCTGCAATCGCCGAATGGCGAGCAACGCCTGTTTGTGCCGCGCTCTGGTTTCCCGGATCTGCTGGTCGACACGCTGATCGCTACCGAAGACCGTCATTTCTACGAGCATGATGGTATCAGCTTCTACTCCATTGGCCGTGCGGTAGTGGCCAACCTGACCGCCGGGCGTGCGGTGCAGGGCGGCAGTACCTTGACTCAGCAACTGGTAAAAAACCTGTTCCTGACCAACGAGCGTTCGCTGTGGCGTAAGCTCAACGAAGCCTACATGGCCTTGCTGGTGGATTACCGTTATAGCAAAGACCGTATTCTGGAGCTGTATCTGAACGAGGTGTATCTCGGCCAGAGCGGCAGCGATCAGATCCGCGGTTTCCCGTTGGCCAGCCTGTACTACTTTGGTCGCCCGGTCGATGAACTGAGCCTGGATCAGCAGGCGCTGCTGGTGGGCATGGTGAAAGGGGCCTCGCTGTATAACCCTTGGCGTAACCCAACGTTGGCGCTGGAGCGTCGTAACCTGGTGCTCAAGCTGTTACAGAACCAGGGGGTGATCGACGCAGAGCTGTATAACATGTTGAGCGCTCGTCCGCTGGGCGTACAACCGAAAGGTGGGGTGATTTCACCACAGCCTGCGTTTATGCAACTGGTGCGTCAGGAGTTGCAGGCCAAGCTGGGTGACAAGGTTAACGATCTGTCCGGTGTGAAGATCTTCACTACGCTGGATCCGGTTTCACAGGATGCGGCCGAGAAGGCGGTGGAAGACGGTATCCCGGCGCTGCGTGCCGCGCGCCATCTCAAAGATCTGGAAGCGGCGATGGTGATTGTCGATCGCTTTACCGGTGAAGTACGTGCCATGGTGGGCGGTGCCGATCCTCAGTTTGCCGGCTTTAACCGTGCGTTGCAGGCGCGCCGTCTGGTGGGGTCATTGGCCAAGCCGCCAACCTATCTGACCGCGTTGTCGGAACCGGATAAGTATCGGCTCAATACCTGGCTGGCCGATCAGCCACTGTCGATCAAACTGTCTAATGGCAGTTCGTGGCAACCAAACAACTACGATCGCCAGTTCCGTGGCCGGGTGATGCTGGTGGATGCGTTGGCCAATTCGCTCAACGTGCCAACGGTCAACCTGGGGATGTCGGTGGGGCTGGATCAGATCAGCGCTACCCTGCAAAAGTTGGGTATTCCTAAATCGGCGATCACCCCGGTGCCTTCCATGTTGCTGGGGGCCATCGGCCTGACGCCAATGGAAGTGGCGCAGGAATACCAGACCATCGCCAGCGGGGGCAACCGTGCGCCACTGTCTGCGGTGCGTTCGGTGATTGCCGAAGATGGCACCGCGTTGTATCAGAGCTTCCCTCAGGCGGAGCGTATGGTGCCAGCACAGGCGGCTTACCTGACCTTGTATGCCATGCAGCAGGGTGTGGCACGCGGGACTTCCCGTTCGCTGTCGGTCAAGTTCCCCAATTACAATCTGGCCGCTAAAACCGGTACCACTAACGATCTGCGTGACAGTTGGTTTGCCGGTATCGACGGCAAGGAAGTGGCGATTGCCTGGGTAGGGCGTGACAATAACGGCCCAGCCAAGCTGACCGGTGCCAACGGTGCCTTGACGCTGTATCGTCGCTATCTGGAAAACCAGACGCCGCTGGTACTGAAGCTGCAACAACCTGAAGGCATTAGCCAGATGGGCATTGATTCTGCCGGTAACTTTATCTGTGGAGGCAGCAGTTGGCGCACCATCCCGGTTTGGACGGAGAACCCGCAGGGGCTATGCCAGGCGAGCCAGGCAGCACAGCAGCAAACTCAACAGCAGCAGGCTGGTGAGCAGAAAGATGCCGATGGCGTTGCTGGCTGGATAAAAGATATGTTTGGCAAATAAATCCCAGCCGTTATGTTAAGCATATTTATCATTTGATTTTACTGTGTTATCAAGCCCGTAGCGTTCTGTTACGGGCTTTACTTTCTTTAACGTCTATTTTATTTCCACTCGGTTAACCTGGTTACCAGGCCAATCCCATAGCCTTTTTACGGCTGAAATACGCTTGCAGTTCAGTTAGCCTTCTGCATAAAATGCCGCGCTTATAATAATTATTCTCGTTCACATTCGTTATCACACCACACCAGAGAAATCAGACATGCCGACCAAGCGTCACTCCCCATCACCGGCCAAATCAGGCTTGTTCCCCGTAAGCGTTTTGGCTGCCACGATTGCGGCTACGCTAACCTTGCCCGCGGTTGCAGCTCAGACGACTGCTGCCGCGGATGCCGATACCATAACGGTGGTAGGGGGCGGTAGCGGAGGTACTTCACAGGAAAGCGCCTGGGGCCCGGTTGGCACCATCGTGGCGAAACGCAGCGCGACCGGCACCAAAACCGATACGCCGTTGGTGAAGACTCCTCAATCGGTGTCGGTGGTCACGCGTGAACAGATGGACGTGATGCAGCCTTCCTCGGTGAAAGAGGCGTTAGGCTTCACTCCTGGTGTGATGGTGGGCAGCCGTGGCAGCTCCAACGTCTATGATGCGGTTTATATTCGTGGTTTTGGCTCGGTCAACCAGAATATCTATCTGGACGGTTTGAAGCTGCAAGGCGACTATTTTAACGAAGCCGTGATCGATCCTTATTTCCTTGAGCGGGCCGAAGTGCTGCGCGGGCCTTCTTCCGTGCTTTACGGTAAAAGCAGCCCGGGTGGGATTGTCTCGCTGATCAGCAAGCGCCCAACCACGGAGCCGCTGAAAGAAATCCAATTTAAAATGGGCACAGATAATCTGTTCCAGACCGGTTTTGATTTCAGCAATGCATTGGATGATGACGGCAAGTATTCCTTCCGCCTGACCGGGTTGGTGAAAGATGCTGACGCTCAGCAGGAGATGGCCAAGGAAAAACGCTATACCATTGCGCCTTCATTCAGCTGGCAGCCCGATGAGCATACCAACCTGACGCTGTATTCTTACCTGCAAAACGATCCTAACCTCGGCTACTACGGTTGGTTGCCGATGCAGGGAACGGTGGTCAACGCGCCTTATGGCAAGCTACCAACCAGCTTCAACGAAGGTGAAAAGAGTAACTTCTATTCGCGCCAGACGCGCATGTTTGGTTACAGCTTCTCTCATGATTTCGATGATACCTGGACTGTGCGCCAGAACCTGCGTTATATGCAACTGCATACCAACCAGAACAATATCTATGGCACCGGGGTCAACGCCGACAACACCACTCTCAACCGCAACTATATCGCTTCGGATGAGCGCCTGAATAACTTCAGCGTTGATACTCAGGGCCAGGCCAGGTTTGCTACTGGCCGTGTAGATCATACGCTGCTGGCTGGCGTAGATTTTATGCGCATGAGTAACGATATTCAGGGCGGCTGGGGCGTTGCGGCTCCTCTGGATCTGGCTAACCCGCAGTTCGGCAATGACAGCAGAGGATCGTTAAACCCAACCAGTAAGGTCAATGGCCAACGGCAGGTGGGTATTTATCTGCAGGAACAGGCCGAGTGGAACCAATGGATCCTGACTGCCGGTACGCGCTATGACTGGGCTAAGAGCACCGTTGAGGATCGCACCGACATGGCTACGATCCCCTTCAGCGAGCAGAAAGACCACCAGTCTACCAATCGCATCGGCCTGAACTATCTGTTCGATAACGGCATCTCGCCGTATGTCAGCTACGCGCAGTCCTTCGAGCCGAACGTGGGCGCAGGTTATGACGGCAAAGCCTTCGTTCCTTCCAAAGGCGAACAGTATGAAGCTGGCGTGAAATACATGCCGAAAGATCGCCCCGTCTCTGCCACCATTGCCATCTACCAACTGACCAAGTCAAATAACCTGGTCACGGATGTTGAGCATGCCGATAAAGGTTGGTTCCAGCAGCAAACCGGGGAGATCCGCTCTCGCGGCGTAGAGTTGGAAGGCAAAGCGGCGCTGACGGCTAACGTCAACCTGCTGGCGTCCTACACCTATACCGATGCCGAATACACCGCAGACACCACCAACCAGGGCAATACACCGGCGATCATTCCCAAGCATATGGCCTCGCTGTGGGGGGATTATACCTTCCATGAGACGGCGTTGAGTGGCCTGACGCTGGGCGCGGGTGTGCGCTATACCGGTTCAACCTATGGTGATGAAGCCAACACCTTCAAAGTGCCGGACTACACCGTGTGGAATACTGTGATCAAGTATGATTTGGCGCGCTTCGATCTGCCAGGCTCTTCCGTGGCACTTAACGTCAACAACCTGTTTGATAAAGAGTATGTGTCCAGCTGTTTCGCCACCTATGGCTGTTTCTGGGGTGCAGAACGTCAAGTGGTCGCCACGGCAACCTTCAGTTTCTAATCGGCTAACGGGAGCGGCCTTTGGTCGCTCCCCGGCAAGCAGGGCCTATGCAGGATAAACACCTTAATCGCGATGCTACGTTCCAGCTCGACGGCGTGAGCTTTGCCGTGCCAGGGCGGGTGCTGTTACAACCGCTGTCACTGGCTTTTCCTCAAGGCAAAGTCTGTGGATTGATTGGTCATAATGGCTCCGGCAAATCCACGCTGCTGAAAATCCTTGGCCGTCACCAAAACCCTACCGCTGGCCAGGCATTGCTTGATGGGCAACCGCTGGGCCAATGGGACAGCAAAGCCTTTGCTCGCCAAGTGGCCTACTTGCCGCAGCAATTACCCGCAGCGGAAGGGATGACGGTGCGCGAACTGGTCGCCATCGGCCGCTATCCTTGGCACGGCGCGTTAGGGCGTTTCAAAGCTGGCGATCGCGAGCTGGTGGAAGAGGCTATCGGGCTGGTGGGGCTGAAACCCTTTGCCAACCGCCTGGTAGACAGCCTCTCAGGCGGTGAACGTCAACGGGCCTGGCTGGCGATGATGGTCGCACAGGATAGCCGTTGTCTGCTGCTGGATGAACCGACCTCGGCGTTGGATATCGCCCATCAGGTTGAAGTGCTGGCGTTGATCCAGCGCCTGAGCCATGAGCGTGGCCTGACGGTGATTGCAGTGCTGCATGACATCAACATGGCGGCCCGTTATTGCGACCATCTGGTGGCGTTACGCGGCGGCGAAATGATTGCCCAGGGGTCATCGCTCGAGTTGATGCAAGGGCCGGTGCTGGAACAGATCTACGGCATCCCGATGGGCATATTGCCGCACCCGAGTGGTGGTGCACCTGTGAGCTTCGTTTATTAATGCCTACCTCTGCCGATTTTCATCATGACCCGCTGCGCCGGCGTTTATTAACGGCGATGGCCTTATCGCCTCTGTTGTTCTCTTTACCGTCGCGTGCGAGGGGTTTGCCCGATATCACCCGTATCGCGGCATTGGAGTGGCTACCGGTCGAGCTGCTGATCGCACTGGGCGTGATGCCGCAGGCGGTTGCCGATATCCACAACTACAACCTGTGGGTACAAGATCCTCGGTTGCCGGATTCGGTGATCGACGTCGGTCAACGTACCGAACCCAATCTGGAGCTGTTGCAACAGCTCAAACCTTCTCTGATCCTGCTTTCCAAAGGCTATGGCCCTTCGCCACAAAAACTGCAGCCTATCGGCCCGACCATGGAGTTTGGCTTTAACGACGGCAGCGGTAAACCGCTCACCGTGGGCAAAAACTCGCTGCTGCAATTGGCACAGCGGCTAGGTCTGGAGGCGCGGGCTACCCAGCATCTGCAACAGTTTGATGCTTTCATGCTGGAGGCGCGTAACCGCCTGGCGGGGTATCGGCAACAGCCGTTGCTGCTGTTTTCTTTGCTCGATCCTCGGCACGTGTTGGTGATTGGCCAGAAGAGCCTGTTTCAGGAAGTGATGGATCAGCTAGGCATCGAGAATGCCTGGCAGGGGGAAACCAACTTCTGGGGGACCTCGGTGGTGGGGATCGAACGTCTGGCGACAATAAAAAATGCGCGAGCGATTTATCTCGATCACGGTAATCAAGCCATGATGGATAAGGTCAGCAAGACGCCACTGTGGCAGGCCTTGCCGTTTATCCGTCAGGGCCAACTGCGGCAGGTTCCAGCGGTGTGGTTCTACGGTGCCACGCTGTCGGCCATGCGTTTTTGCCGCTTGCTGGAGCAGGCACAGGAGACCCGCTCATGAGTGCACGCCTGCGTATCTTGCCGATAGCGCTGATCCTGCTATTGCTGGCTGCGGCGGGTGGCCTGACGCTCTTCAACCTGCTGCATCAACTGCCGTGGGGCCAGTGGTCGCAGGCGTTGGTTCAGCCCGACATCGACAATGTCGATCAGATGTTGTTTCACTACAGCCTGTTGCCACGCCTGTCGGTATCGTTATTGGTGGGGGCCGGACTGGGATTGGTCGGCGTACTGTTCCAGCAGGTATTACGCAATCCCCTGGCGGAACCCGCCACGCTTGGCGTGGCTGCCGGGGCTCAGCTTGGCTTGACGATTGCCATCCTGTGGATGCTGCCTGGGGGCGAATTGACCCGACAACTGGCGGCGATGGTCGGTGCCATTGTGGTCGGCGGGCTGGTGTTCGGCGTTGCCTGGGGCAAACGGATGTCGCCCGTGACGTTGATTCTGGCCGGTCTGGTACTTGGGCTGTACTGCGGGGCGGTCAATAGCCTGCTGGCGTTGTTCAATTACGATCGGCTGCAAGGTTTGTTCCTGTGGAGCACCGGTGCGCTTAATCAGCAGGATTGGGGCACGGTGCAGTTTATCCTGCCACGCTTGCTGGTGGTTGCCGTGCTGGCCGCGTTATTGATCCGCCCGTTAACGCTGTTAGGGCTGGACGACGGTGTGGCGCGTAATCTGGGCCTGGGCCTGGCAATGTCGCGCTTTGCCGCCTTGGCGGTGGCGATTGTGTTCAGCGCCATGTTGGTCAATGCGGTCGGTGTGATCGGTTTTATCGGCCTATTTGCCCCGTTGATGGCCAAGATGCTAGGAGCCCGTCGTCTGGCGCACCGCATGATGTTGGCTCCACTATTGGGGGCATTGCTGCTCTGGTTGACCGATCAGGTGATGATCTGGCTGACGCTGGTGTGGCGTGAAATCCCGACCGGTGCGGCGACGGCACTGATTGGTGCGCCGTTGCTGCTTTGGTTGTTACCACGCTTACGCAGCAGCGCAACTCCGCCGCCGATGGATTTGGGCGACAAAGTGCCTGTCGAACGTGGCCGCTTGCCGATATGGATCCTGCTGGGGAGCGTTTTATTATTGGTTGGGATCACGGTGGCGCTGATGTTTGGGCACAACGCCGATGGTTGGCACTGGAGCCTAGGCAGTGAGTTACGGGCGCTGATGCCTTGGCGCTGGCCACGAGTGGTTTCAGCCCTGGCCGCTGGCATGATGCTGGCGGTCGCCGGGACGTTGATCCAGAAACTGACCGGTAACCCGATGTCCAGCCCGGAAGTGCTGGGGATCAGTTCCGGCGCGGCTTTCGGCGTGGTGATGATGCTGTTTATCGTCCCTGGTGATGCTTTTATGTGGTTGTTACCCGCCGGGAGTCTGGGGGCGGCGGCTACGCTGTTGATCATCATGATTGCGGCTGGGCGTGGCGGATTCTCTACCGAACGCATGTTGTTGGCGGGTATCGCCCTCAGCACCGCCTTTAGCACGACCATTTTCCTGCTGTTGGCCAGTGGCGATCCCCGCATGGGAGGGCTGTTGGTGTGGCTCTCCGGCTCTACCTACTCGGTGGATGCTCCGCAGGCAATACGTACGGCGGCGATTGCTGGCGTGTTGATAGTCTTGGCCCCGCTGTGTAGACGTTGGCTGACAATTCTGCCGTTGGGCGGCGCTACAGCACGCTCCGTAGGGATTGCCCTGACGCCGACCAGGCTGAGCATTTTGCTGCTGGCGGCAACGCTGACGGCGATGGCGACGCTAACCGTCGGGCCGCTGAGCTTTATTGGCCTGATGGCACCGCATATGGCCCGGATGTTGGGATTCCGCCGGGCGCTGCCGCAGATGGTGATTGCTGCGCTGCTAGGCGGCCTGCTGATGGTGTTTGCGGACTGGTGTGGCCGGATGGTGATGTTCCCTTACCAAATCCCCGCAGGGCTGCTGGCGACCTTTATTGGCGCGCCGTACTTTGTCTATCTGCTGCGTAAGCAAACTTCGTAGACTATCTCGGGTTACCCCATTGCCACCAAGGGCTCAGCATTGCTGGGCCCTTGGTTTTTCAGGCAGTTGCAAAGCATTGCGTGGCACTGCGCAAAGTTGAAAATTAGGGGTAAAACGGCCGCTGGTCGGGCTGAAGAGGTGAATATACTGCGGGTGGGTGCTCTGGATCTTTGTATCTGGAGCCTGAGCGAAAGGTACAAAGAGAAAAGCCCCGAGTCGATAATATCAACCCGAGGCCAACTCTAACGCCGAACAACGTTAGGTTAGCTTCTTATCTGCCGCGAGGCAAGGATAAGGAGGCATGATGCCAAACAGAGGAGATATCGTAAAAATGGTCATTATCTGTACCACGGTTATCTTGTTGGTATGGATAACGCGCAGCAAACTTTGCGAGCTGCGTATTCGATCGGGCAACACGGAGGTTGCGGCCATTTTGGCCTACGAATCAGAACGGTAAGGCAACCCAACGGCGGGGGCCTGCTCCCGCCCGTTGGTTGTAAGCGTGCAGATCTATGAGCGCCCATCTCTTACAAATTCAAACGGCGGGCTGACGGTTCGTTGTTTGAGTCTGCTCACACATTCATCCTGCTACGCCCGTTCAGGTTAGTTCGGCCTACACATTCAGCAATATTGCCACGGTCATTGAGCGCTGTTTTTTCAGGCCGTTACAATGCATTGCGTGGCACTGCGCAAAGTTGAAAATTAGGGGTAAAACGGCCGCTGGTCGGGCTGGAGAGGTGAATATACTGCGGGTGGGTGCTCTGGATCTTTGTATCTGGAGCCTGAGCGAAAGGTACAAAGAGAAAAGCCCCGAGTCGATAATATCAACCCGAGGCCAACTCTAACGCACGACAACGTTAGGTTAGCTTCTTATCTGCCGAGAGGCAAGGAGAAGGAGGCATGATGCCAAGCAAATGGAATGTCGTAAAACTGGTCGTTATCTGTACCACGGTAATCTTGTTGGTATGGATAACGCGCAGCAAACTTTGTGAGCTGCGTATACGATCGGGCAACACGGAGGTTGCGGCCATTTTGGCCTACGAATCCAAACGGTAAGGCAACTCAACCCAATGGGCGGGGGCTTGCTCCCGCCCATTGGTTGTAGGTGCGTAGATCCATGAGCACCCATCTACCAACGAAAACGGCGAGCCTCAGGCTCGCCGTTGTTAGGTCTAACGCTCAGGCTTACTTCAAACCAGCCGCTTCACGCAGCAGGGCTGCCTTGTCGGTCGCTTCCCATGGGAAGTGTTCGCGGCCAAAGTGGCCGTAAGCTGCGGTTTCGCGGTAGATCGGTTGCAGCAGATCCATCATCTGGATCAGGCCGTATGGGCGCAGATCGAAGAACTCGCGCACCAGCAGGGTCAGCTGCTCGGTCGAGATCTTCTCGGTACCGAAGGTTTCCACCATGATGGAAGTAGGTTCCGCTACGCCGATAGCGTAGGACACCTGGATCTCACAACGATCTGCCAGACCCGCAGCCACGATGTTTTTTGCCACGTAACGCGCCGCATAAGCTGCAGAGCGGTCAACCTTGGAAGGATCCTTGCCGGAGAATGCGCCGCCACCGTGACGGGCCATGCCGCCGTAGGTATCAACGATGATTTTACGGCCGGTCAGGCCACAGTCACCCATTGGGCCACCGATAACAAAACGGCCGGTCGGGTTGATGTGGTATTTGGTGCCTGCGGTTAGCCACTCGGCTGGCAGTACCGGCTTGATGATCTCTTCCATCACCGCTTCTTGCAGATCTTTCAGCGCGATATCATCGGAATGCTGGGTGGAAAGTACCACGGCATCGATGCCGACGATTTTGCCATCGTCATACTGGAATGTGACCTGGCTTTTAGCGTCAGGGCGCAGCCAGGGCAGGGTGCCATTTTTACGCACTTCGGCCTGGCGTTGAACCAGACGGTGGGCATAAGTGATTGGCGCAGGCATCAACACGTCGGTTTCATTAGAGGCATAACCAAACATCAGGCCCTGATCGCCAGCACCTTGCTCCAGCGGATCGCTACGGTCAACACCCTGGTTGATATCCGGCGATTGTTTACCGATGGCACTCAATACGGCACAGGAGTTGGCATCAAAGCCCATATCGGAATGGATATAGCCAATCTCGCGCACGGTTTTGCGGGTGATTTCTTCGATATCAACCCAGGCGCTGGTGGTGATCTCGCCGCCAACCAGCACCATGCCGGTTTTCACGTAGGTTTCGCAGGCTACGCGGGCTTTTGGATCCTGTTCCAGGATGGCATCAAGAACGGCATCCGAGATCTGATCGGCAATTTTGTCCGGATGTCCTTCGGAAACGGATTCGGACGTGAAGAGGTGTTTAGCCATGATGTTCTTTACCTTGCAAAAGACGGGTTGGAAATTACTGCACAGCGCTGGAGATCCGGGCATCAAAGCGAAGGGTCTTCCGCTGATGGCGAGATGCATCCTGCAACGCCCCTCAGGCAAAGCCGTTAAGCAGTTTATCAGTTAATCGGTATAGATGGATTAACATCTGGACGTCTATTTTAGGTCAGCCTTTAGCCGGATTGCCAGCAATTTTTTGCTCTAGCGCTCTTTTGGGCAAACCGCTTGCCACCATTTTCATCGCTTGAAACAGTTTCTGGCGAATTTTCATTTTGCATTTTCCCCAGGGGTCCGGTATAAACTGCGCGCGCGGTTCATTTGGTGCACAGCGTATTGCAGAGAATTGAAACTTTCTGTAAACCCGGCAACGCCGCGCCATGATCTACCGTAGGTACCCACTAATGGGGCCGCCGCTTCATTGAACGTTCACGTTCTTAACACTTATAGAGGCTTTGTCGTTCATCGCGAGCGGCATGCGTGGAGGTGGTTGGATTAATGATCCGTTGTCTACTGGTTGTTGGTTCTCAACAGCAGTGCCGTTCTGGCGCGCATCCTTGTGCTATTTCCCGTCTTGTCTCTACACCATTAACCCGATGTTACACACATCTGGGCGCTACTCAGGATCCTCGGGCCGGTTAACGGCTGTCTGAAGCACTGAACAAGGGTAGCCTGCAGCCAACTGTGGGATGATTCTTTACCCGATTCACGAGGTTTGAACAGGGTGTCTTACAATAAATCTATTGGGTATAAACCGATCGCTGACCACGAACGGCAGGTGAATTCACTGCTAAAATGGGGTGTTTCTGGGTTGTTCTCGCGGGTTGTAGCTGCGATAGTGGCTGACTATATCGTCAGTATGCAAGGTGAGGCGAGTAATGTCTGATGATATGCAGATCCAACACCCGTCAGTAGCGGGTGAACATTTATCTTTACGCTCCATGCAGGAGGTTGCCATGAATGATCGTAATGCCAGCAAGATGCTGCGCACTTATAACGTCGCCTACTGGGGCAACAATTACTTTGACGTCAATGAGCTGGGCCACATCAGCGTGTGCCCGGACCCAGACGTCCCGCATGCGCGCGTCGATCTCGCCGAGTTGGTGAAAGAGCGCCAAAAAGATGGCCAGCGCCTGCCTGCCTTGTTCTGCTTCCCGCAGATCTTGCAGCATCGCCTGCGTTCCATTAATGCCGCGTTCAAACGTGCGCGTGAATCCTTCGGTTATGAAGGTGGCTACTTCCTGGTTTACCCGATCAAGGTTAACCAGCACCGTCGCGTGATTGAATCACTGGTCAACTCTGGTGAACCACTGGGACTGGAAGCCGGCTCCAAGGCGGAACTGATGGCGGTGCTGGCCCATGCCGGTATGACCCGCTCGGTGATCGTCTGTAACGGCTACAAAGACCGTGAATATGTTCGTCTGGCGCTGATCGGTGAAAAGCTGGGGCACAAAGTGTACCTGGTGATCGAGAAGATGTCGGAAATCCAGATGGTGCTGGAAGAAGCAGAACGCCTGAATGTCATACCACGCCTGGGCGTGCGAGCCCGTCTGGCGTCACAGGGGGCAGGTAAATGGCAGTCGAGCGGTGGCGAAAAATCCAAGTTCGGTCTGGCAGCCATTCAGGTATTGAAGCTGGTGGAAACCCTGCGCGAAGCGGGCCGCCTGGATAGCCTGCAACTGCTGCATTTCCACCTGGGTTCTCAGTTGGCCAACATTCGCGATATCGCCACTGGCGTCCGTGAGTCTGCGCGTTTCTATGTAGAGCTGCATAAACTGGGCGTAAACATTCAATGTTTCGACGTGGGTGGCGGTTTGGGTGTGGATTATGAAGGCACCCGTTCGCAGTCCGACTGTTCGGTCAACTACGGCCTGAATGAATATGCCAACAACGTGATTTGGGGGATCGGTGATGCCTGTAATGAGCATGGCCTGCCGCATCCAACGGTGATCACCGAGTCTGGCCGTGCCGTAACCGCCCACCATACGGTGCTGGTTTCCAACGTCATTGGCGTTGAGCGCAACGAATTCTGTGAGCCGGTTCCTCCGGTCGAAGATGCACCTCGCGCGCTGGAAAGCATGTGGGAAACCTGGCAGGAAATGAACGAGCCGGAGAACCGTCGTTCGCTGCGTGAATGGTTGCACGATAGCCAGATGGATCTGCACGATGTACATACCCAGTATGCCCATGGCATGTTGGATCTGACCAAGCGTGCCTATGCCGAGCAGTTGTATCTGAACATCTGCAACAAGATCCAGCAGCAGCTCGATCCGAGCAATCGCGCACACCGGCCAATCATTGATGAATTACAGGAGCGGATGGCGGACAAGTTCTACGTCAACTTCTCACTGTTCCAGTCGATGCCGGATGCCTGGGGTATCGACCAACTGTTCCCGGTCTTGCCGTTGGAAGGCTTGGACAAGCCGCCGGAAGGCCGTGCGGTATTGCTGGATATCACCTGTGACTCCGATGGCACCATCGATCACTATATTGATGGTGACGGCGTAGCCACCACCATGCCGATGCCGCCGTACGATCCGGAAAACCCACCTCTGCTGGGGTTCTTCATGGTTGGTGCCTATCAGGAAATCCTGGGCAATATGCACAACCTGTTTGGCGATACGGCTTCGGTAGACGTGTTTGTGTTCCCTGATGGCAGCGTAGAAACCGAGCTGTCTGATGAAGGCGATAGCGTAGCCGACATGCTGGAATACGTGCAGCTCGATCCGATCGCGCTGTTGGCGAAATTCCGCGATCAGGTGAAAGAAACCGATCTTGACGCGGAGTTGCAGGCGCAATTTGTCGAAGAGTTTGAGGCCGGTCTGTATGGCTATACTTATCTCGAAGATGAGTAAACTATCCCGATAAGCTGACATACTTTCTATCTAGGGGCGCGGCAGAGGCTGCGCCCCTTCATTTTACTCTCTTAGCCCGAACCCCGCCAAATTAGAAAATCCATTTAAACTTTCAACGTCTTAATGCCGTGTTCTCAGTTATCACAAATTTGTGAACTCTCCGTGAGGATTTGGTCACGACTTTCTCTGTAGTTTGTCATTGTCGGTGAATAGCACCAGAGGTAACGATGATGATCAACAGACGGTATTTTATTCTGGGTGGTGGAGCACTCTCTGTGGCCTATGCCGTGGGCCTGCTGCCTGCACTTTTCTCTCGTTCGGCGATGGCGGAGTCGTTTGCCGTCAACTATACCGCAGAACAATGGCGGCAACGGCTCTCTGCCAGCCAATATGCGGTTTTGCGCGAGGAAGGTACGGAACCCCCTTACAGCAGCCCGCTTAACGATGAGCACCGCGATGGTCAGTTTGCCTGTGCGGGTTGCCAGCAGGCGCTGTTTTCTTCCCACACCAAGTTTGACAGCCATACCGGCTGGCCCAGTTTCTGGCAACCCCTCGAACAGGCGGTGGCGACGCGTAAGGATCGAACGCTGGGCATGGTCCGCGAAGAGGTGCATTGCAGCCGCTGCGGCGGGCATTTGGGGCACGTATTTGACGATGGCCCACAACCCACCGGTTTGCGCTACTGCATGAATGGCATCGCCATGCTGTTCACGCCAAGCTCGGCCTAACCAGAATAGTGAGGAATAACATGAGAAACGTAGACAAAACGCTGCCATCGCTAGGTAAATACGGTATATGGGGCGCGATATTGGTTGCTGCCGGGTTCTGTTTGCAAAGCGTTGCCTGGCCACTGGGTGATGCTGAGGCGGCGGTAGCGATCCCTGCGCCGGTAAAAGACGAAGCGCCGACGACATCGCGTACGGAAACCGCGATCTTTGCCGGCGGTTGTTTCTGGGGCGTGCAAGGGGTGTTCCAGCATGTTAAGGGCGTGACCAATGCCGTATCGGGTTATACCGGGGGAGCAGCGCAAACGGCTAATTATGAGGCCGTCAGCGGAGGGGATACCGGCCATGCGGAGTCGGTGCAGGTCACCTTTGATCCACAGCAGATTTCTTATGGCCAGTTGCTGCAAATCTATTTTTCGGTAGCACACAACCCAACCGAACTCGATCGCCAGGGGCCTGACAGCGGCACGCAATATCGCTCAGCCGTTTTCCCACTGACGGCGTCACAACAGCAGGTTGCCAAGGCTTATATTGCACAGCTGGATGCCAGTAAACGCTTTGCTAAACCGTTGGTGACCCGCATTGAGGACCATGGTCATTTTTATCCTGCCGAGGCTTACCACCAAAACTATCTCACTCTGAACCCGGATCAGCCCTATATCGTGGTGAATGATTTGCCAAAGGTAAAACAGCTACAGCAGTTGTTCCCGAAGCAATATCGTACGGAGCCAGTATTGGTACACTGATCGCTGACTGGTCTCTCCTATACTTGGTAATAACGGGCACCTTGAAGAGTGAACCAAATACGGCGATAATCTACTCATTGAAACAGACATCGAATAAATCCCTTTCTCGTCGGGCTAACGACGCGGGAGGGATTTTTTTTTGCTACCGCCCAAGCGTCCGGCTACGGGCGAACCGTTGAAAAATGAGGGTAAATATGAGTACCTTAGGCCATCAGCCCGATAATTCCTTAGTGTCCAACGCCTTTGGTTTCCTGCGCTTTCCGCTGAACTTTATGCCTTACGATAGCGATGCAGAGTGGGTGATCACCGGTGTTCCTTTTGATATGGCTACCTCCGGCCGTGCCGGTGGGCGTCATGGCCCTGCAGCGATCCGCCAGGTTTCTACCAATCTGGCATGGGAAGGGGCGCGCTGGCCGTGGAACTTTGATCTGCGCGATCGTCTGAACGTGGTCGATTGTGGTGACGTGGTCTTCAACTTTGGTGATGCTCAGGATATGAGCGACAAGCTGCAGGCGCACGCAGAAAAACTGCTGGCAGCCGGCAAGCGCATGCTCTCTTTCGGCGGCGACCACTTCGTTACGCTGCCGCTGCTGCGCGCGCATGCCAAGCATTTTGGCAAAATGGCGTTGGTGCATTTCGATGCCCATACCGATACCTACGCTAACGGCAGCAAGTTTGACCACGGTACCATGTTCTTCCATGCACCGAACGAAGGTCTGATCGATCCCAATCACTCCGTGCAGATCGGTATCCGTACCGAGTTCGATCGTGACAACGGCTTCACCGTACTGGATGCTGCTCAGGTCAACGATCGTGGCGTGGACGATCTGCTGGCGCAGATCAAACAGATCGTCGGTGATATGCCGGTTTATCTGACCTTTGATATCGACTGCCTGGATCCGGCTTTCGCACCTGGCACCGGCACCCCGGTGATCGGCGGCCTGACCTCGGATCGCGCTCTGAAACTGGTGCGTGGTATGCAGTCGCTGAACATTGTCGGCATGGATGTGGTAGAAGTGGCTCCGGCTTACGACCAGTCTGAGATCACTGCACTGGCAGCGGCAACGCTGGGTCTGGAAATGTTGTATCTGCAAGCGGCCAAAAAGCAGGGCTAAATCAGTTTGCTGAATGGGTAGGGGTCGTACATAGTCGACCGTAGGGGCGCTGCATGCTGCGCCCGCTTGGCAGCGGCCCTTACCCGTCACCCTATCATGAAAATATTGCCGTGAAGATAAAGTGTATTTCGCGTTTACGGAGGAACCGTGCTGACTAAACCATCTATACGCCTCAACAAATATATCAGTGAGAGCGGCATCTGCTCGCGTCGCGATGCCGATCGTTACATCGAACAGGGCAATGTTTTTATCAACGGTAAGCGCGTAGCGCTCGGCGATCGGGTATTCGCTGGCGACGTGGTCAAGGTTAACGGGCAGCTTATTGAACCCCGTAACGAAGACAACCTGATCTTTATTGCGCTGAACAAGCCGGTGGGTATCGTCAGTACCACCGAAGACGGTGAGAAAGACAATATTGTCGATTTCGTCAACCACAGCACCCGTGTTTTCCCGATCGGACGTTTGGATAAAGACTCGCAGGGGCTGATTTTCCTCACCAACCACGGCGATCTGGTGAACAAGATCCTGCGTGCGGGTAACGACCACGAGAAGGAATATCTGGTCACGGTCAACAAACCGGTGACCGACGATTTTATTCGTGGTTTGGGTGCCGGAGTGCCGATGTTAGGCACGGTGACCAAAAAATGTAAGGTGAAGAAAGAAGCTCCCTTTGTGTTCCGTATCGTGCTGGTACAGGGGCTTAACCGTCAGATCCGCCGCATGTGTGAACATTTCGGTTATGAGGTGACCAAGCTGGAGCGCACCCGCATCATGAACGTCGGCCTGTCCGGGCTGCCGTTAGGGGAATGGCGCGATTTGACGGACGACGAACTGGTTGAGCTGTTTAAGTTGATTGAGGACTCGTCCTCAGAGGCTAAACCCGCGAAGAAAGCGGCCAAACCCAAGCCTGCGGTGAAAAAACCGGCGGGCGGCGGGCAGAAAACTGCGGATAAAGCGGGCAGTCACGCACCGGCGCGTAAGCGTTTTGCTCAGCCTGGGCGCAAAAAGAAAGGGCGCTAAGTCGGCGGTTTCTGCCAATCACTGCTGATTAAACGGCCTCAGTCTTGATGACTGGGGCCGTTTTGCTTTGTTTTCACCTCTGATGCATTTTTTCGTGATCCACTCCGCAGTTGTTACTTTAAAATAACCAATCATTAACATTCTTCCCTTTGCTGACTTGACGAAAGAATCGCCATACCTATAGTGACTGTATTAAATAAGAAACTGAGTTTCATATATGAAACAATCAGATAGAGGACAGAAGCAATGAGCTGGAAGAACGTGTGCGAAGTGTCTCAGGTTAAAGAAGATTTTCCTTTCTCCGCCAACGTTGAGGGAAAAGAGGTCGGCGTCTATTTGATCGACGGTCAATATTACGCGCTGGAAGACGTTTGCCCGCATGCCTATGCCTTGCTCAGCCAAGGGTTTGTCGATGACGGAAAAGTGGAGTGTCCACTGCACGAAGCGGTGTTCGATGTGCGTAGCGGCCAATGCCTGCGCGAACCTGGTGGCCGTGATCTGCAAACCTACCCTACCCGGGTGATCGATAATCAAATCCAAATCACCTTTATCGCGGAGGAATAAGCATGCAGCACATTACCGATTTCAACCCTTGGCTGCCGGATACCCAACAGGTGAGCCCGGCGCGTGAGGGCGGCAACGGCCAAATCCATCAACCCGGCCAGTTTCAGAATGTGATCTGGCAAACCCGGGCGCGCGTGCCAGACGGCTTTGAAACCGCGCTGGTGGCTGCGCTGGAAGAGATCTTCGAGCAAGGGGCGGAGGAGCTGGAGCAGATCGTCAGTGCGCTCAATCAGCGTCGCCTGTTCGATCGCAGTGGTCAGCCATGGAATGAAGCCACGTTCCGCGAATTCCTACACGTCAACGGTTTCTGAGCCGCACAGGGAGAAGGACAATGACAGCAAACACAACATCCTCCGCGCAGACGGTACAAGACTATCTGGATCAGGGCCTGCGCGGTATGTGGTACCCGGTATTGGCCAGTTGGGAAGTGGGCAATAACCCGGTGGGCATCACCCGTCTTGAACAACAGATCGTGGTGTGGCGCGATAAACAAGGGGCGATCCACGCGCTGGAAGATCGTTGCCCGCATCGTGGCGCTCGCCTGTCAATGGGCTGGAACCTTGGCGATCGCATTGCCTGCTGGTATCACGGCGTTGAAGTCGGTGGCGATGGCGAGGTTAAAGATGTGCCAGCGGTAGACCGCTGCCCGTTGGTAGGGCAGAAATGCCTGAAATCCTACCCGGCGAAAGAGGCTTACGGCGCGGTGTTCCTGTATTTCGGCGTCACTGCCGATGAACAGCCTGCCGAACTGAGCTTCCCGCAAGAGCTGGCGGATGAGGCCAACTACAGCAACTTCCTGTGTACCGCCAGCTGGGACTGCAACTATCAATACGCATTGGAAAACGTGATGGATCCGATGCATGGCACCTACCTGCACTCCTCATCGCATTCGATGGCGGAAGGGGATCGCAAGGCCGATATGGCGCTGGAACCCACCGACAGCGGTTTCATCTTTAAAAAGAACGGCCAGATTGGTGTGAACTTCGACTGGGTCGAATTCGGCAGCAGCGGGGCCTACTGGATGCGCCTGTCGATCCCTTACAAAAAGCGTTTTGGGCCGGGCGGCCACTTCTGGATCATCGGCATGGTGGTACCGGAAGATAAAGATCACTGCCGGGTATTCTTCTGGCGTATCCGCAAAGTGAAAGACTGGCAGCGTGACGCGTGGCGCTTTATGTACCGCAATCGTCTGGAAGAACTGCACTGGGACGTTCTGGAGCAGGATCGCATCGTGCTGGAGAACATGGCACCGAACGCGCGCGGTCGTGAATACCTGTATCAGCATGACGTGGGCCTCTCTCGCCTGCGTCGTATGATGCAGAAAGAGGCGCAAAAGCAGCTGGCAACGCTCAGCGAGCTGGAGGCGGCACAGTGAGCGGCTTGCTGGCAGGAAAACGTATCGTAGTCACTGGAGCGGCGCGTGGGCTGGGGCGCAGCTTTGCCGCTGCGGTGGCTCAGGCCGGGGCCAGCGTGGTGATGTGCGATATCCTGGCGCAGGAGTTGCAGGACAGCGCAGCCAGCCTGAGTGAGCAGGGGGCACAGGTTGAAGCTCAGGTTATCGATCTGGCGTCACCGCAATCCATCACTGCGGCGTTCAGCGCGATAGCCCAGGGCGGTGCCATCGACGGGCTGGTGAACAACGCCGCGATGGCAACCGGTGTCGGTGGCAAAACCATGATGGAATACGACATTGAGCTGTGGGACAAGGTCATGCAGGTCAACGTGCGGGGGACCTGGTTGGTGAGCCAGGCGGCGGTGCCATTATTGGCCCAAACGCCACACGCCAAAATCGTCAATGTTGCCTCGGATACCGCTTTGTGGGGTGCGCCGAAACTGATGGCCTATGTGGCGAGCAAAGGTGCGATCATCTCGATGACCCGCTCCATGGCACGTGAGCTGGGGCCGCAGGGGATCTGCGTCAACGCCATAGCACCGGGCTTGACGCGCGTTGAAGCGACCGAATACGTCCCTGCCGAACGGCATCAGCTGTATGAGCAAGGCCGGGCACTGGCAGGTGCACAGCATCCGGGCGATGTGACCGGTAGCGTGCTTTATCTGCTGTCGCCGCTGGCGGATTTTGTCACCGGCCAACTGATACCGGTCAACGGTGGTTTCGTGTTTAACTGACCGCCTGACGGACAGGCAAACATTTTAGGAGCAGCACATGGCAGACGACCAAGCGTGTAAGTATCTGATCCCGGGGCTGGATCGCGGGTTACAACTGCTGCTGGCCTTCGGCGAGCAGCATAAGGAAATGACCTTTGCAGAATTACATCGCCTGGTCGATATGCCAAAGGCTACCGCCTACCGTGTGGTGCAAACGCTGGAGCACCTGGGCTTTTTGGAACGTAACCCGCGCACCAACACCTTTGCGTTGGGGATCAAAGTGCTGCGTCTGGGCTTTGAGTATATCGCCTCGTTGGATGTGGCCCAGGCTGGCCAACCGGTGATCGAGCAACTGCGCGATCGCAGCCAATGCAGCAGCCATCTGGCGATCCGCGATGGGCATGACGTGATCTATATTGCCCGCGTCAGCGCCGCTGGTTCGCAGATCAACCAGGTCAGCGTCGGCACCCGTTTACCGGCACACCGTACCTCTCTTGGCCGTATGCTGCTGACCAGCACCAGCCGGGAAGAGTTTGAACGTCTATACCCACATGACGCCTTGCCCGATGCGGCGCCGGGGACACCGGCCAATCGCGAAGCGCTGTGGCAGATGGTGCAGCAGGATAAGGCCCGTGGCTATGTGATTGGCGAATCCTTCTACCGCCACGGCATTTCCTCGATCGTCTATCCGATCTTTAACCGCGAACAGCGGGTGGAAGCGGTGGTCAGCATTATGGTGCCGTCCGATGAGATCCCAAAGGCGGATCGCGAGCGGTTGCGTATGGAAGTTCGGGATGCCGCAGTGAAAATATCGGGCCTGTTAGGCGCGCCACCGCAGGCTAACGTCGGCTAACCGGCCAAACGCTTTGTTATCTGGGCGAAGCTATTCGCCCACTAATAGGCTGTGTCCCTCAATTGCACGTGAGCGCCGCTGGAGGTCATTTGGACGCGTAGCAAGGCACGAGCCGTGCAGTTTGGTGGGCCCAAATAAGCGGGGAGAAACGCAGATACGCGTTCAAATGGCCCCAGCCCGAAGGGTCGCGCCCCAAAAGCCCGTACTCAGCGTTGTCGGGCTTGAACTTGGTCCACCAGGCCCTGCACCCTCCGCCTTGATTACGGGCTTTTGGGACTGCGACGGCACCACGGTCAATTGAGGGACACAGCCTTATAACTCAGGCAGGGATAAGACTCATGAGCTTTATGGGCCGGGGTCGATCATGCCTGAAAAACGCATTCAGCGAGAACGTGAGGCACAATAATGAGCATAACCGGAATCGAAAAGCTGGAATTTGGCGTTGAAGATCTGCCAACGTGCGAAAAATTCATGCAGGACTTCGGTCTGCAACCGACGCTACAGCATTGGGGCGAACCGCGCCGTGAATTTACCACGTTGAGTGGGGCCAGTGTGGTGCTATACCCGCAGAATAGCGAGGTCCTACCGGCCGCGTTTGAAGCCGGATCGACTCTGCGCCGCATGACTTGGGCGGTTGAAAGCCCGGCCGCGCTGGCTGCGTTGCAACCGCGATTGGCGCAAATGCCTGGTTTCCGCCAGGTGGGCGAAGAGTTGGAATGCCGCGATCCCAACGGCATGACGCTGCGTTTTGCCGTTACGGCGCAGCAACCGGTGGAGCTGCCCGTTTCGCCGATCAACCAATGGGGCGATGTACGCCGCATCGACCAGCCAAGCCCGGTTTATGCCAAAGCCGAGCCGGTCAATATCGGCCACGTGGTGTTCTTCGTTGAGGATCTGGCCGCTACCGAGCGCTTCTACTGCGATCTGCTTGGCTTCCAGGTTTCCGACCGCTATATCGATCGCGCCGTCTTCCTGCGCACCCAGGCACGCGGTGGCCATCACAACCTGTTCCTGCTGAAACTGCCTAACCGCCCACGGGGCCTGAACCACGTCGCCTTCACCGTACGCGATATCCATGAAGTGATCGGCGGCGGCATCGCGATGAATAAAGAGCAGTGGAGCACCTTTATTGGCCCAGGCCGCCACCCGATCTCCTCGGCCTATTTTTGGTATGTCAACAGCCCGACCGGCGGTGCCTTCGAGTATTACACCAATGATGACTACCTGACGGAAAACTGGCAGCCGCGTGAGCTGGAGCATTCACTGGTGTCGTTTACCGAATGGGCGGTCGAAGGCGGTATCGATCACGATACCCGCCGCCAACATAAGAAGCCGGGGGTGGTATGAATCAACCAACCCGTGCAGGCATTGTCATTATCGGCGGCGGTCAGGCCGGTGGTTGGGCTGCGAAAACGCTGCGCGATCGCGGTTACAGCGGCAGATTGTCGGTGATCGGTGACGAGCCTTATGATTTTTACGAACGCCCACCGCTCTCCAAGGCGGCACTGTTGGATGGCAATGCACCACTCAGCCGCCTGTTCAGTGAAGAAGTGGTGGCCGGGATGAATATCGATTGGCATCGTCCGCTACGTGCCAAAGCTATCGACGGGCAGCAGCAGATCGTCACGCTCAGCGACGGCAGCCAGCTGCAATTTGATCAACTGCTGATTGCGACCGGTGGCCGGCCACGTCTGCCGGATGCCAACTGGGCCAAGCACCCACGAGTGATGACCCTGCGTTCCTGGGATGATGCGGCACGTCTGCGCCAGGGCTTACTGCAATGCCAAAAGTTGGCGATTGTCGGTGGTGGCTGGATCGGGCTGGAGATTGCCGCCTCGGCCCGCAAGCTGGGCGTTGACGTGACGGTGTTTGAGCGCCAACCCGCGTTGTGTATGCGCAGCGTAGGGGCCAGCGTTTCCCAGGCGTTGTTGGAACTGCATCAACAGCAAGGCGTCACCGTGCATTGCGACTGCGGCGACATCACGCTTGAAGATCGCGATGGTGAAGCCTGGATTGGCAGTGCCAGCAGTGCCGCACAGCCTTTCGACCTGGTGGTGGTCGGCATTGGCGTTGAACTGAATCTGGAACTGGCCCACAGCGCTGGGCTGAAGCTTGAAGGCGGGATCGTCGTAGATGGACAAGGGCGTACCAGCCACCCGGCCATTTTTGCCGCAGGCGATGTTGCGCGCCATCCAACCCTCGGCCTGTGTCTGCAATCCTGGGCCTATGCACAGAATCAGGCGATCAGCACCGCTTGCGCCATGTTGGATGCGTTTGCCGCACCTTACGATGACGTTGCCTGGCTGTGGTCGGATCAATACGACGCCAATATCCAAATCCTGGGCGTTCCTACCGGCGGCGTTCACCAGATAGTGCGCCGCACGCCGCAGTCACAACTGTTCTTCACCCTGAATGCCGATCGTCAACTGGTGCAACTGGTCGCGTTTAACGACGCACGCACCATCAAGTTGGGTAAACGCTGGCTGGCCAGCGGTAGGGTACTGGATCCGCAGCAACTGGCGGATGTGGAGTTTTCTCTGATGGCGTTGAAATAACGCCCGACCTGAAGGGAGCGTTTTATGACTACGCAAGATATCGACGCCCGCAGCGGTCGGGTGGGGGATGCTGTTGCCGAAAATTCACCAACCCGCATACGTTGGTCGGTGCCCGCAGCCCTGTTTGCCTGCGTGCTGTTGGCGTTTTTCGACAAGATCAGCATTGCCGCGCTGTTTTCCGACCACGAGTTTCAGCAGGCGATGGGCATCGGCTTTGATCCCACCCGGCTCGGGCTGTTGATGAGTGCCTTTTTGTTCTCCTACGGCTTCTCTTCGATGCTGCTGAGCGGCATTGGCGATCGGCTCAATCCGGTCAAAGTGCTGATTGGCATGATGGTGACCTGGGGCGTACTGATGGTGCTGATGGGGATGACGCGCTCTTATCACACCATGATGACGCTGCGTATCCTGCTGGGCATCGCTGAAGGGCCGTTGTTGCCGATGGCCTATGCCATCGTACGCCAGGCTTTTCCGCAGCGCCTCCAGGCGCGTGCCACCATGCTGTGGCTGTTGGGGACGCCGATTGGCGCGGCACTGGGCTTCCCGGTCACGCTGTTTATTCTCAGCCGCTTTAACTGGGAAACCACCTTCTTCTTTATGGCGTTTCTGACCGTGCCGGTGATGTTGCTGGTGCTGTTTGGCATGCGTCACCTTAACGTGGCGCGCCCGGCGGCCAGCACCACCAGTAAACCGGCCGTTGCCGAGCGTAAACAACTGCGCCGCGAACTGTTCAGCACGCCACATTTCTGGATGATTTGCCTGTTTAACATCGCATTTCTCACCTACCTGTGGGGTATGAATGGTTGGTTGCCGAGCTATCTGATCGAAGGCAAAGGCATTCATCTGGAGCACGCTGGATACCTGTCGTCACTGCCGTTTATTGCCATGTTGCTTGGCGAGGTGGTGGGGGCCTGGCTGTCGGACAAGATGGATCGCCGCGCGTTGGCCTGTTTCATCTCGCTGTGCGGTGCCGGGATCGGTTTGGGTGTCGTTCTGCATATGCAAGGCACCTACAGCGTGATCGCCGCCATGTCCTTCAGCACCTTTATGTGGGGAGCCGGCGCGCCAAACATCTTCGCGCTATTGGCCAAGGCCACCAGCAGCCGGGTGAGCGCTACCGCTGGTGGGGTATTTAACGGATTGGGTAATTTTGCCGGCGCATTGGCACCGGTGCTGATGGGGGCGCTGATCGCCGCCACCGGCAATATGGATAACGGTTTGCTGTTCCTGGTGGTGATGGCCTTTGTCGGCTGCGCCATTCTGCTGCCGTTACTGAAGAAGTATTGATGCAACGAAGGAGAGACAACATGTCCCAGGTTGAGAATAAAGCTGGCATCAAGCCGCAGGATCTGACGATGGAAAAGTGGGTGGAATCGCGTATCGCCCGTTTTGAAGGCCGTAAATATGACTGGAACGCGCTGAAGTTTCAGGCCGATTACGATCCGAAATACCGCCGGGCGCAGATGCGCTATATCGGCACCGGTGCCACCGGCGTAGTGAGCGACACCAACACCATTCCGGCGGGGAACTTTACCTTCTCCACCATGGTGCTGCCATCGAAATGTGAGGGGCCATTACACCTGCATGACGACGTTGAAGAAGTGTTCTTTATGCTCAAAGGCAAGATCACGCTGATGATCCAGGACGGCGAAGAGTATTACGAAACCATCCTGAAAGAGCGCGATCTGATTTCTGTTCCGGCAGGGGTTTATCGCGGCCTGTTCAATCACGGCGAAGAAGAAGCTCTGATGTGCGTGATGCTCGGTACTGCCAAGCCGGAAACCCCGACTTACCCGGCCGATCATCCGTTGTCGAAAGTGAAACGCAACTGATGAACGGCTTACCGGAACGCCAGCAGGCGGATTGTGGAGGCCAGCGGCTAAGTTGGCGCGAAGCCGGGCATGGCCGGGCCGTGGTGCTGCTGCATGGCATCAGTTCCGGTTCCGCTTCCTGGGTGAAGCAGTTCAGCGATCGCGCCCTGACCGACGGCCATCGCCTGATCGCCTGGGATGCCCCGGGTTATGGTGGCAGCGCAGCGCTGGCACAGCCAGAGCCAGATGCTGCCGCTTATGCCAACGTGCTGGCGGCGCTGATCGCCGGGTTGCAGTTACAACAGCCACTGATCGTGGGGCATTCGCTCGGGGCGTTGATCGGCAGTGCCTTTGCCGCTGCCAACCCGGATGGGCTGAGTGGACTGGTCCTGGCCGATCCGGCTCAGGGCTATGCCACCGCACCGCTGGAAAAGCGCCAACAGGTGTATGGCCAACGCAAACAGATGATCGAAACGCTTGGCCCACAGGGCTACGGCGAACAGCGTGCGGCAGCACTGCTACGTGAAGATGCGGATCCGCAGGATATTGCCTGGGTACGCAGCGGCATGCAGCAACTTAATCCGGCCGGTTTTCTCAGCGCCGCCTGGATGCTGGCCAATGACGATATCAACCGTTACCTGCTGCGCTATCGCGGCCCGTTACAGGTGTGGTGTGGCAGTGTCGATCGCATCACTCCACCGCAGGGGGCTGCAACGTTGGCGCAACAGCAGGATGCGACGATGCGTCTGATTGATGCGGCGGGGCATGCCAGCTATCTCGATGCGCCAGCGCTGTTTAACCGCTATTTGCAGGACTTTACGGGGGCAATCCAACCATGAATTTTCAGATTGAGCGGCGAGTGGCGGTGGTCACCGGAGGATCCTCGGGGATCGGTTTTGAGACGCTGCGTTTACTGCTGGCCGAAGGAGCGAAGGTGGCCTTCTGTGGCCGCAATCAGGACAAACTGGCCAGCGCCGAGGCCAGCCTGCGTGAAGAGTTCCCGCAGGCGGAGATCCTGGCGTTATGCTGCGACGTGCTCGACGCCGAGCAGGTTGCCAAGTTTGCCAAGCAGGTCAGCACGCATTTTGGCGCAGTAGATATGTTGATCAACAACGCCGGGCAGGGGTTTGTGGCGCATTTCGATCAGACGCCGCGCGAAGCCTGGTTACATGAGGCAGAGCTGAAACTGTTCGGGGTGATCAACCCGGTGCAGGCTTTTTTACCGGCGTTGGAGCGTTCGGATATTGCCTCCATTACCTGCGTTAACTCGCTGCTGGCCCTGCAGCCGGAAGAGCACATGATTGCCACCTCGGCGGCCCGTGCCGCGTTGCTCAACATGACGCTGACCTTATCCAAAGAGCTGGTGGGCAAAGGGGTCCGCGTCAATTCCATCCTGTTGGGCATGGTGGAGTCGGGCCAATGGCGGCGGCGTTTCGCCGAACGCCAGGACCAACAACAAAGCTGGGAACAGTGGACGGCAGCGATTGCCGAGCGGCGTGGCATCCCGATGGGGCGTTTGGGTAAACCGCAGGAACCGGCACGGGCGCTGCTGTTTTTAGCCTCCCCCATGTCCTCCTTTACCACCGGCGCGGCGCTGGACGTTTCCGGCGGTTTCAATCGCCATCTCTGACGGGACTGAAAAGATGAAGAAGATCATGATGATTGGCTATGGCGCGATGGCAAAAGAGGTGCTGGCGCGCCTGCCGGAGGGCGTGGCAGTCGGTTGGATCGTGGCACGGGAAGCGCATTATGCCGAGATCGACGCCGCGTTTGCCGGACAGGTGCAGGCGTTGACCCATCCTGACCAGTGTACCGGGCAACCTGATTTGGTGCTGGAGTGTGCCAGCCAGCAGGCGGTCGCCGAGTTTGGTGAGGCCATCGTTAAACGTGGCTGGCGGCTGGCAGTAATCTCTACTGGCGCCCTGGCAGATGCCGCATTGCAACTGCGTTTGCAGCAGGCTTGTACACGCTACCACGGGCGGCTGATCGTGCTGTCTGGTGCTGTGGCGGGTATGGATGGCCTGGCTTCGGCGCGGGAAGGTGGGTTGGACAGCGTGACCTATCAGTCCAGCAAAAGCCCGGCCAGTTGGCGCGGCAGTCCGGCGGAAAAACTGATTAATCTGGATGCTGTCAGCGAAGCCAAGGTGTTCTTTGAGGGGTCGGCGCGGGAAGCCGCAAGCATGTTCCCAGCCAACGCCAACGTAGCGGCCACCATTGCGCTCCATGGCTTGGGGATGGATGCCACGCGGGTACGCTTACAGGTGGATCCTCATACTCAACGTAATACCCACCGCCTACAGGTATGTGGTCAGTTTGGCGAGTTCCAGATTGAGCTGTGCGGCAACCCGCTGGCCAGCAACCCGAAAACGTCAACGCTGGCGGCGCTGAGCGCGGTACAAGCCTGCCGCAGTCTGGTGGACGGCGGTTTTATTGCCTGAATGGCAGGAGCAAAGCATGGAAATGTTAAAGATTTTTCTTGCCGGCCGCTGGTGCGAAGGGCGCGGCGAAGAGATGAGTTCGGTTTTCCCGGCTGATGGCAGCGTGAATGCTCGCCTGCGAGCGGCCAACGTCGAGGATGTGAATGAGGCGGTTGCGGCGGCGGAAAAAGCTTGGCGCGAGCCGAGCTGGCGTGGACTGGTGCCGCATCAGCGTGCAGCGATCCTGCATCGCGTTAGCGATTTGATTACTGAACAAGTGGAAGCCCTGGCGCAGTTGCAAACCCGTGACAATGGCAAACCACTGGCGGAAACCCGTGGTCTGGTCATGAGTGCGGCGGCCACGGCTCGCTATTTTGCTGCCGCCTGCGAGGTGTTGGAGGGGGAGCTTCCTACCCAGCGTAACCGTGATGCGATGACGCTGAGCCAGTATCAGCCGCTGGGCGTGATAGCGGCGATCACGCCGTGGAACTCACCGATTGCCAGTGAGATGCAGAAGGTGGCTCCGGCGTTGGCGGCAGGAAATGCGGTGGTATTGAAACCGGCAGAGGCCACGCCGTTAATGGCGCTGAAACTGGCCGAACTGTTTGAACAGGCAGGTTTGCCCGCCGGGTTGCTCAGCGTATTGCCGGGCAAAGGCTCGGTGATTGGTGAAGCCCTGGCTCGCCATCCGTTGGTGAAAAAGATCTCCTTCACCGGTGGGACCTCCACGGGTCGTCACTTGGCGCATATTGCCGCAGAAAAACTGATCCCTACTTCGTTAGAGCTGGGAGGCAAGTCGCCCACCATCGTGCTGGAAGATGCGGATCTGGAACAGGCGGCGCGTGGCATCTGCTACGGCATTTTCAGCTCGGCCGGGCAGGCATGTATCGCCGGTTCACGGCTGTTTGTGCACCGCTCGCTGTATCAGCCGCTGTTGGCCCGTTTATGTGAGCTGACCGCCGGGCTGCGTATTGGTAACCCGCTGCAAGCCGGTGTCCACCTCGGCCCACTGATCAGCCACAAGCATCGCCAGAGCGTGGCGGACTACGTGGCCTTGGCTCAGCAGGAAGGGGGCCGGGTGCTTATTGGCGGTGAAGCCCCTGCCGATCCGCAGTTGGCCCAGGGTAGTTATTACCTGCCGACCATTATTGAAGGGCTGAGCAACAGTGCCCGCACCTGCCAGGAAGAGATCTTTGGCCCGGTGCTGGTGGTGTTGCCGTTTGATGATGAACAGCAACTGATCGAACAGGCCAACGACTCGATCTATGGCCTGGCTGCCGGGATCTGGAGCCGTGATTTTGCCCGTACGATGGCGCTGGCGGAACAGCTGGAAACCGGCACCGTCTGGATCAATACCTACAAGACATTCTCGATTTCCACACCGTTTGGCGGCTTTAAACAAAGCGGCCTGGGGCGCGAAAAGGGCCTGCATGGCATCCAGGCCTATATGCAGCAAAAGAGTTTGTATCTCTCCCTCAGCAATCAGCCTAACCGCTGGAGCGACTGACGTACCCTACGATCAAAGACAATAAGAAGGCAGATGATGAGCGAAAAAATTACGGTTGGTGAGGCGATAGCCCGAACGTTGGAACAGTACGAGGTGGCGGCAATGTACGGCATCATCTCGATCCATAATTTGCCGATTGCCGATGCCGTTGGGCAGCGTGGCGCGATCCGTTTTGTTCCGGCACGCGGTGAGGCAGGTGCTGTAACTATGGCCGATGCCCACGGGCGCTTTTCTGGTTTAGGGGTGGCGCTGACCAGTACCGGTGCCGGAGCCGGTAACGCGGTCGGTGCGATGATTGAAGCGTTGAATGCCAATACGCCGCTGTTGCATATCACCGGCCAGGTAGAGAAAGCCTATCTGGATGCCGATGCCGGGTTTATCCACGAGACCAAGGATCAACTGGGCTTCCTGCGCGCCTGTTCGAAACAGGCTTACCGGGTGAACTCGCCGGAGCAGGCGGTCGCGGTGATCCAGCGCGCCATTCTGGATGCGCAGACCGTGCCTTGTGGCCCGGTGGCGGTAGAGATCCCCATCGATATTCAGAACAGCCTGGTTCCCGCCAGCCTGGTAGGGAAAGTGGTACTGCCTCCTGCTCTGCCTGCTGCGGATGACGCGGCGGTTGAACGCCTTTACCAACAGGTGAAACGTGCCAAACGTCCATTGCTGTGGGTGGGTGGCGGAGCGTTGGCCTGTCGTGAGGCAGTGAAGCAGTTGGCGGATGCTGGTGTGGTGGTGATCTCCAGCACCCATGGGCGTGGGATTTTACCGGATAGCCATCCGCGCAGCCTGCGGGCCTTCCACAACTCGCCAAGCGTTGAGGCGATCCTGACGCAGTGTGATTTGACGCTGGTGGCCGGTTCCCGCCTGCGGAGTAACGAAACTCGTACCTGGTCACTCCCACTGCCGCGCCCGTTGGTACAGATTGATATCGATCCAGCGGCGGCCAACCGTAATTATCTGGCGGATGAGCAGGTTTATGGCGATTGTTCCGCTTTGCTAAGTGCGCTGGCAGCACGCCTGGCACCAGGCGAGAAGGTGAATGCCGAGTGGGATGCCGAGATTGGCCGTGCGGTTGAGTTGGCCGAAACGGCGCTGCGCCAGCAGTCTGGTGAATATGCCAAACTGAACGATGCCATCGCCGCTGCGCTGCCGCAGGATGGCCTGCTGGTACGTGATATCACCGTTTCCGGCAGCGTATGGGGTAGCCGCCTGTTCCGCGCCATCTCGCCTTTATGCAACATTCACTCGCTGGCCGGGGCGATCGGTATGGGGTTACCGATGGCGATCGGCACGTCCATTGCCAATCCGCAGCGTAAGGTGGTTGGCTTGGTCGGGGACGGCGGTTTGGCGCTGGGCCTGGGGGAACTGGCAACCATGGCGCAGGAACAGACCAATATCACCTTGCTGATCATGAACGACGGCGGCTATGGCGTAATGCGTGGCATTCAGGACAAGTATTTCTCCGGACGCCAGTATTATAACGAACTGCATACTCCGGCATTCTGCCAGGTAGCGGAAGCGATGGGGCTGAAAGCCTGGAAAGTGAGTGATGCCGCGCAGTTTGGCGGCGTGCTGGCAGAGGCGATTAATTACCCAGGGCCATCGGTGGTAGAGGTTGATATGAAAAGCGTAGGGCCGTTGACCTTCGCTGGCCCACCACAGAAGCTGTACTGACCGCTTACTCGGTTCCCTCTCTCCAGAGGCGTACTCCCAAGAGAGGGAACATAGAGTTACTTCCCTGCGGCGATGCGATCGCGAATGTGCTGAGCACGGGCTTCGGAAGCCGGATGGTCGTCAAACATGCTGCTTTGACGGCCTGCTTCCATCTTCGCCAGCTTCTCGAAACTGGTGACCAGACCGTTAGGATCGATACCGCGTTTTTTCAACAGATCGAACGAGTAATCGTCCGCTTCGCTTTCCTGTTTCTGCGAGAACTGAGCATTAACCAGTTTTTCGCCCAGATCGGCCAACTGCGACTGAGACAGTGAAGCCGCTATGCCACCAGCAGAAGAGGCCGCGGTACGCAGCGCCACGGTACCATAGGCTACCTGCATGGCTTTACGAGTATGGCCCAACGCAACGTGGCCCATTTCGTGGCCCAACACGCCTTCAACTTCGTTATCATCCATCATATCCATCAGGCCGCTGTAAACGCGGATACAGCCGTTGGCCATCGCCCAGGCATTGACGTCTTTTGTTACGTAGACCTTGTAGTTTGCAGGGGTACCGTTGATATTATCCCCCAATGCTGCGGCAATCTTGTCCAGACGCTGAGTGTAGGTGCTATTTGCCGGTGCGATTTGTGCCTGGCTGTCCATCTCGGCGCAGGACTTATTACTGAGAGCCTTGACGTCGTCATTGCTCAGCGTGGCCGCCTGGAATGCCTGTGCCCCTGACTGCATCAGGGTATCGGTGTTAAGGTTTTGGCAGCCGCTCAAAAGAGTAGTAATACTAAGTGCAATCAACGAAGTTCGGATCTTCATAACGCTATCTTCCTGTGATAGTAAAGGGGGAATTGTGCCATAGTCTGTTGCCATTGTTTCTGCGCACAGCCTAGTGTACGACAGGTCTGGCCGAAATAGTGTTATTCCGAAATGTGCTTTGAACCCGCTCATTAGTGATGAACTCGCTCTCATTTGGTATTAGGGATTGCTGTTTCAATGCCGAGTCTGAGAAAATGGAAATCTTGATCGCTTTTTTAATCCGACCTGGAGTAAAACATGTCCTCTCGTAAAGAGCTTGCCAACGCCATCCGCGCACTCAGTATGGACGCCGTTCAAAAAGCAAATTCCGGCCACCCGGGCGCCCCTATGGGCATGGCAGATATCGCCGAAGTCCTGTGGCGTGACTACCTGAACCACAACCCTACCAACCCGCACTGGGCTGACCGTGACCGCTTCGTGCTGTCTAACGGCCATGGCTCAATGCTGATCTATAGCCTGCTGCACCTCACTGGTTACGATCTGCCGATGAGCGAGCTGGAAAACTTCCGCCAGCTGCATTCCAAAACTCCGGGTCACCCAGAATATGGTTATACCCCAGGCGTAGAAACCACCACCGGTCCGCTGGGGCAGGGGATCGCCAATGCGATCGGTTTCGCCATTGCCGAACGTACGCTGGCCGCGCAGTTCAACCGCCCGGGCCACGAGATTGTTGACCACCACACCTATGCCTTTATGGGCGATGGTTGCATGATGGAAGGCATCTCTCACGAAGTCTGTTCCCTGGCTGGTACCATGAAGCTTGGCAAACTGACTGCGTTCTATGATGACAACGGCATCTCCATCGACGGCCACGTAGAAGGCTGGTTCACCGACGATACCGCCAAGCGTTTCGAAGCCTATGGCTGGCACGTGGTGCGTGGCGTTGACGGCCACAACAGCGACTCTATCAAAGCGGCGATCGAAGAAGCTCATAAGGTCACCGACAAACCTTCCCTGCTGATGTGCAAAACCGTGATTGGCTTCGGTTCACCACACAAAGCGGGCACCCATGATTCCCACGGTGCTCCACTGGGCGCAGCCGAAGTTGCGGCCACCCGTGAAGCTCTGGGCTGGAAATACGCCGCCTTCGAAATCCCGCAGGACATCTATGCCCAGTGGGACGCCAAAGAAGCTGGCAAGGCTAAAGAAGCCGCCTGGAACGAGAAACTGGCCGCCTACACCAAAGCCTTCCCGGAATTGGCCGCAGAGTTCAAACGCCGCACCAGCGGTGAACTGCCAGCCAACTGGAAAGCGGAAGCGAAGAAATTCGTTGAGCAGTTGCAGGCTAATCCGGCCAACATCGCCAGCCGTAAGGCATCACAGAACTCACTGGAAGCCTTCGGCAAACTGCTGCCTGAGTTCCTCGGTGGTTCTGCGGATCTGGCACCAAGCAACTTGACCATGTGGTCTGGCTCCAAATCTCTGGGTGACGATCTGGCGGGTAACTATATCCATTACGGCGTGCGCGAATTCGGCATGACTGCCATCACCAACGGTATTGCGCTGCACGGTGGTTTCCTGCCGTACTCCGCAACCTTCCTGATGTTCGTGGAATACGCCCGTAACGCGGTGCGTATGGCTGCGCTGATGAAAATCCGCAACGTGTTCGTCTACACCCACGACTCTATCGGTCTGGGCGAAGATGGCCCGACGCACCAGCCGGTTGAGCAGTTGGCCAGCCTGCGTGTGACCCCGAACATGAGCACCTGGCGTCCTTGTGACCAGGTTGAATCGGCTATCGCCTGGCAGTACGGCATCGAGCGCAATGACGGCCCGACCACGCTGGTGTTCTCCCGTCAGAACCTGACCCAGCAGCCACGTACCGCCGAGCAGTTGGCGAACGTTTATCGCGGTGGTTATGTGCTGAAAGACTGTACAGGTACTCCGGACGTGATCCTGATTGCCACCGGTTCTGAAGTGGGCATCACCGTTGAAGCTGCCGACAAGCTGACCGCCGAAGGGCGTAAAGTGCGAGTGGTATCCATGCCGTCTACCGACGCCTTCGACAAGCAGGACGCGGCCTACCGTGAATCTGTGCTGCCAGCGGCAGTCTCTGCTCGCGTAGCGGTGGAAGCGGGTATCGCGGATTACTGGTACAAGTATGTTGGCCTGAACGGCGCTATCGTGGGCATGACCACCTTCGGTGAGTCAGCTCCGGCAGAGCAATTGTTCAAAGAGTTCGGCTTCACCGTCGACAACGTGGTAGCCAAGGCTAACGCGCTAGTGAAATAAGTTCACAACTCAGCTTTAACAACAAAGGGGCGAATATTCGCCCCTTATTTTTTACTCCTCGGCAACCAACCTCTCTCCGTCCACAGCCCAAGCAACATTAAGAAATCCTTAATGATTGGATAATCATGGCTATTGCTGTCCAAAAATCGCCCAGCATCACAAAACAGCAACATAGCGAATTAACGGCGTTGCTTAACCACCGTTATTCGCTATATGTTAATTTCTGGTTTTGTAAATGTAACCAGGAGTTAATGATATGTTTTTGAAGATTGGCGTATCTATGGCGACAGCGGCCATCTTAATCTCTGCTCCGGCCTTCGCGCAGTTCCCGGCTGGCTACCCGGCCGATTATCAAAAGATTGTCGATGCGGCGAAAAAAGAAGGCAAGGTAGTGGTGTATTCCACCACGGATATCAAAGCCGCAGGGCCACTGATCCAGGGGTTTGAAACGCTGTATCCTGGCATCAAAGTCGAATACAACGACATGAACAGCACCGAGTTGTATAACCGTTATATCAGCGAGCAGGCGGCTGGGGGCACCAGTGGTGACGTGGTGTGGAGCTCTTCCATGGATACCGCGCTGAAGCTGGCTACCGACTATGCGCTGGAATATACCTCCCCAGAGCAGGGGCAACTGCCTAAATGGGCCGTGTGGAAAGATAGGGCCTATGGCACGACTTATGAGCCGGTGGTGTTTATCTACAACAAGCGTTTGATCCCGCAGGGTGAGGTACCAGACTCCCATGCTGCGTTGGCTAAGCTGATTGCCAGCCAGCCGGATAAATTCAACAAGAAAGTGACCACCTATGACATCGAGAAGTCGGGCCTGGGCTTCATGCTCTCGGTGCAAGACTTCAAGGCCGATCCAAACTACTTCGCTACCTTGGCCGATATCGCCAAGGGCGGGTTGGCGGTGCAATCTTCCACCGGCACCATGATGGAAAGGGTCTCCTCAGGCGAAAACCTGATTGGTTTTAATATCCTGGGATCCTATGCCGAGGCGCGAGCCAAAACCGACCCTTCACTCGGTATCTCGTATCCCAAAGATTACACGCTGGTGTTGTCACGCGTGACCTTTATCAGCCAGGAAGCGGTCAACAGCAATGCGGCCAAACTGTGGGTCAACTACGTGCTTTCTGAGCAAGGGCAGAACATCCTGGCCAACAAGGCGGATATCCCCTCCATCCGCAACGATATCGAAGGCAAGAACGACATCGATGGTATGACGCAGATGTTGGGCAAGGCGTTGAAACCAATCCCGGTGGACGAAAGCCTGCTGGAATATCTGGAACCCGCCAAACGCCTGGACTACATCAAACAGTGGCGCACTGCCGCCGCGAAGTGATGACGGAATAGGGCACGCCAATCATTGTTACCCCTCACCCCAACCCTCTCCCACAGGGAGAGGGAGCTGATACTGGGGTGGGGGCAGGTGCAGAAGTTAATCTGTAACAGGATTAATGTTTGGGGCGGGTGTCGTGATTAAGTCGTGGCACATTCAGTCCCCTCTCCCTGTGGGAGAGGGTTAGGGTGAGGGGAACAGCACAGAATCTTTCCTGCGTTCTCCCTCAGCATGAAGCCTGTATTGCTTAAACAGGGAACTCTACCCCGGTGCATCTCAGGATGCAGGGGATATCACCATCGGGACAGTCTATGAAAGCATTGCGCAACAAGTGGCAGAGTCTGCCACGCGGCTTGGTGGTGCTGATAACCGCGCTGGTTATCTATGTACCACTGTCGTTTATCGTGATCCAAAGCTTCCTTTCCGCGCCGTTTTTCTCGCCTTCCAAGGTGTTCAGCCTTGAGGCCTTCCGGTTTATCTTTACCGACCCCGATTTCTACAAGGCGCTGAAAAGCGGATTTATTCTGGCATTTGGCCTGGTTATCATCTCCATTCCGTTAGGTGGCGTACTGGCGTTTTTAATGGTGAGAACCGATTTGCCGGGCCGCCGCTTTATTGAACCGCTGATCCTGGTGCCGATCTTCGTTTCGCCGATGGTGTTGGGCTTTGGCTACGTAGTGGCAGCCGGGCCGGTCGGTTTCTTCTCGCTGTGGGCAGAATCCTTGCTGGGTTTTGTGCCCTGGAATATCTATGCGATGGGTAGCATCGTGGTGATCGCCGGGCTGACGCATGTTCCCCACGCTTATCTCTATATTTCATCGGCGCTGCGCAGCGTCGGTTCAGATGTTGAAGAGGCCGCCCGCACCGCCGGGGCTTCTCCGTTGCAGGTGATGACCGCCGTCAGCTTGCCTATGGTGCGCCCGTCGATCCTGTATGCCAGCGTGTTGCTGTTCTTCCTGGGGCTGGAAGTGTTTGGGCTGATGCTGGTGCTGGGCGATCCGGAAGGCAACCTGGTGCTGGCGACTTACCTGTATCAACTGACCAACAAGCTGGGGACGCCGTCTTACCATCTGATGGCGGCGGTGGCGGTGGTGTTGATCTGCATTACCATTCCGCTGGTGATGCTGCAACGGCGTCTGATGCGTACCGCCAACCGCTTTGTCACGGTCAAGGGAAAAGCCTCACAGGCCCGCGCATTGCCGTTGGGTAAATGGCGCTGGGTCGCCGGTGGCGTGGTGGTCTTGTGGCTTACCGTTACCATCGGTGTTCCGCTGGTGGGCGTGGTGCTGCGCGCCTTTATTTCCAACTGGGGCGTCGGGGTCTCCATTTGGGATGAGCTGTCGCTCAACACCTTCCGCACCATCTGGCAGCAACCTAACCTGCTGCGGGCGATTGTCAACTCGATGGCGATCGGGGTGTTCGGTGGTGCGCTGGCGGTGGTGTGTTATCTGTTTATCGGCATTGCGATGCACCGTAAACCTGACGGCGTGACCCGCTTTCTGGATTACAGCGTACTGGTGCCGCGTGCGGTGCCTGGCTTACTGGCAGGCTTGGCTTTCCTGTGGGTATTCTTGTTCCTGCCGATGTGGCTGGATAAATCGCTAAAAGCCGGTTGGCTCTCCGCGCTGCCAATCGCCGAATGGCTGCGTGAAAACCTGGTGGTGTGGCTACGCTCCCTGCGCAGTACCATCTTCAGCGTCTGGCTGGCTTATACCGTGGTGTGGATGGCTTATGGCTTGCGGCTGATCTCATCGACGCTGTTGCAGGTTGCTCCCGAGTTGGAGGAGGCTGCACGCAGCACCGGAGCCTCTCGTGGGCAGATCACGCGTCATGTGACGATCCCGCTCTCCCGCTATGGCCTGATTGGCTCCTGGTTACTGATGTTCCTGATCTTCGAACGCGAATATTCCACCGGGGTCTATCTGCTGTCACCGGGTACGGAAACCATAGGTTCCATGCTGGTTTCCCTGTGGGCGGCGGGGGCGATTGATATTGTCGCCGCTCTCTCTTTTATTAACATCCTTCTGGTCGTGTTAGGACTAGGGATTGCCCTGCGATTTGGAGTGAAAATACATGATTGAGCTTTCGGTAGATAACTTGCACCTGACCTACGGCGATAACCCGGTATTGAAGGGCGTTTCGATGCAGCTCCAACGGGGGGAGGTGGTTTCACTCCTCGGGCCATCAGGCAGTGGCAAAACCACCTTGCTGCGCGCGGTGGCCGGGTTGGAAAAACCCACGCAGGGGAAAATCGTCATTGGCAACAATACCGTCTATGACGGCACGGCGCGCAGCGAGATCCCGGCGGAAGAACGCAATCTGGGCCTGGTGTTTCAGTCCTATGCATTATGGCCCCACAAGACCGTGTTTGATAACGTGGCCTATCCGCTGAAATTACGCAAAACGCCTACGGGGGAAATTACTCAGCGCGTACAAGCGGTACTCGAACAGCTCGGTCTGGGACAGTTGGGTAAGCGTCATCCCCATCAACTCTCCGGTGGTCAGCAGCAGCGTGTGGCGATTGGCCGTGCGCTAGTCTATAACCCGCCGGTGATCTTGCTGGATGAGCCGCTATCTAACCTGGATGCCAAGCTGCGCGAGGAAGCACGGGTATTCCTGCGAGAGCTGATCATCAAACTGGGCCTTTCTGCGCTGATGGTAACCCACGATCAGAACGAGGCGATGGCGATTTCCGATCGGATCCTGCTGCTCAATAACGGCAAGATTGAACAGCAGGGTACGCCGCAGGAAATGTACGGCTCGCCTGCCACGTTGTTCACCGCCGAATTTATGGGCAGCAACAACCGTCTGTTTGGCAAGGTGACGGAGATCCGTGAAGGCAACGCGCGGATCGAAGGTAAAGACTGGGGGCTGTGGGGCAAGGCCGGGGCTGGGTTGACCACCGGGCAGGAAGCAACGGCGGTGATCCGCGTTGAGCGCGTACGCTTGGGGGAAGATCCGCAAGGCAATCAGATCGCGTTACCCCTGCTGACCAGCATGTACCTGGGCGACCGTTGGGAATATCTGTTCCGCACGGTGGCAGAGGACTTTGCGGTTCGCGCCTATGGTAGCGAAGTTCGTGGTCAAGAAATGTGTACGCTGTCTCTGCCCGCCGAGCATCTGTGGATTTTCCCCAAGATATAGCGAGGGGATGATAACGCAGGGCGCAGAGATCGCCCTGCGGACTATGAGATGCACTTAGCGGCCCTGTTGCGTGAGCCGGTGGTAATTACCGATTCAGATTTAAAGTTAATCCCCCCTGCAGCAGCCAGTAAAACAATTCACTGGTGCGAGTAAAGTTCAGTTTCTTCATCGCAGAGCGTTTATGGGAGTGCACTGTTTTGACTTTCAGTTGCAGAATATTTGCCGTCTGCGACTGGTTGGCCCCTTGCCTAAGGTAATGCAGAACCTGGTGTTCGCGTTCGCTCAGACTCTGGTGATGGCAGGCAGGGCAATGGTGCGTCCTTTTTTGTGGTAGAGAGTTGAACTGCAAGGCCAGTTTTACCATCCCCAGTATGTCACCGAGGCTTTGGTTACGGTATAGCGTACTACTCTTGGCGATACAGCGGATAGGAGGAGTAAACCGCCTTTCAGCTTTATCACGTATCACAAAATAGAGCGGTTGAGGTTCGTCAGCAGGAAAGCGCCGACAGATGTCGGTTTTTTCGCCCTGACACAACGCCTGAAAAATGATGTCTGGTTTCTCGGTACTGTAACCGCTAATAAAATCAACCTGAGTGCGTATATCGGTAAAGTATTCAATCAGTGCGTACTGCAGACCTGCTAAGAAGTAACTATTATGATCGTTTAATGAGATGGATACCTTGTTCTTCATGGTCAAATTCCATTTAGTGTTGTGTCTATTTCAGCAACTACCGCGAAGATCGTTTGGGGAGATATAAAAGCAATGCGTTAGCCATAGGAGATAACTTATCTGTATAACATGTTATACAAACGTTTTTAATATGCCAAACTAACTCACTTAACCTCATTACATTGGTTTTTAATCTTGAGGGTTTAATCTTTGCGGGGCAGTTGTTGGTGTGGTGTGGTTTTTCATGGCATAGCATTAGACTTTTATACTATGCCATTTACCACTAAAGCATGGTAGCAGCTCTGTGGCGGGGTTAATATGCACTCTTAGTCCTGCTTTATGCAGACCAGGAACGGATTGCTAAACCCCCGAATTAATAATGCATTGTGGAATAAGGGGACTACCTCCGTATAAATATCTACGAGTTCAACCTCCGGCATGACATATTTTCGCCAGATGTAGTCCGGGGTGTTGTCGGCGGGGTGGACTTGTTCATGAGTGAATTGGACATTGTTACCCCCTTTTATTTCTGATGGCGTGATGGAGAAGGCAGTGTTGCGATCCAGCAGATAGCGGGTGTCATTTTCCTTGATCGAGCCGGTGATGTAAAACATGCCTGATTTTGATGAGGAAACTATAATGGTTGCACTTGCCTTAAGCACAATATCACTTTTTGTTTTTACCTGTAATGACACTTGCTGAGTGTCGCAGCGGAAAGGTTTTCTACCCTGATGATGAAAGTTGAAGTACCACAGGCACATCAGTAGGAGGGTAAGAAGTAACGCTGCGCCAATAATTTTTTTCATTTCAGTTTACTCAATGGTTTTAAAGATTTTGCAATGCTGATAATCGCCTTCAGCCGGGTCTTTTTGACATGCGGCCAGAAAGGTTATCTTCAATAGTTCGTTACCGGGGCGCTCTTCAGTATAAAAAATGTCTTGCCTGACCAGTTCGCAATCCAGTTTTTCTGACTCCAGTATTTGTTTTGCCCTGAACTCTGAGCCAGGAACGGGGTCTTTTCTGATGGAATAAATATCACATTGTTTATAGGAGCCAATCAACTTGAACTGGGTTGCCGGTGCCCAAAGTCGTAAAGCCAGGCCGATAATACCCAATACCGCCACCAGTGCCAGGATAGACATTATCATGGTTTTTTTTGTCAGTTTTTCTGGCATGGCCAGTGGGAGAGGGCTAACGGTATCCTCCTGTTCGAGAGCCACCACCTTCTCTGGCATCGTTGCTACTTGTTCGACTTTCTGTATCTTGGTGTCGGTTTTTTGTTTTGGTGTAGGGTGAATATCTGCTTCCATTCTAAACCCTATCTTAGGAAGGGTTATTATGATGGGTTTCTCTATCCCCAGGCTAACAAATGATTTTCTTAAATCACTGATGCAATTGTTCAAGCCAGCGTTGGAAGCAGGAAAACCATAATCCTCCCACGCATTTTTCAGTAACGAGTCTCGGGATAAATTAACCCCATTGTTTTTGATAAACTCATTAAGTACTCGGCAAGAGGGTTTTGAGAGTTCAAGAGTCGTCTGGTTATCATTGTTTAACGCGAGTGTCCGATGCTCCGGATCAAATACAATGATTAAGTTTATGGTATATTTCATTTTGTAATCAAAGACCTAGGTGCTGTTAATGAGATGATTTTTCTGGTTGGGAATAATCTTTATTTATGCATTTAGGATAAATCTAGGTTAAGTGTGCATAGATAGTCAAGCGTGACTTTTGAATTTATTGTTCACCAATGTTTACGTTGGTTTCTAATGAGTTAGAAATGCTGGGTATTGGTGCTTATTTAGCCATTATCGGAGTTTAATGTTAATTGGATTTGTTTTTTCAGAATAAAAAAATAATATTTTACTTTAATGTAGATTAATTTGCTGTTTTTTGAGGCTAGCTATAATATTTGTCGAGTCGTAGAAAGCTATGTGTATAGGCGCTCAACGTAATGTATTTCGACATGTAAAAACGGTGACTACCAATAATTTGGAGGCACAGGCTCGACCCGTGCTGTTTTTGATTGGAAAAATGGCAAGATGATGAAGTTGACGCAAATTGCCATGGCCATTTACTGGCTAGCGGTATCTCATTCTGCAGCCCAAGCTGCTACCGGAAACAGCGGTGCTGTGACGTTCACTGAAAAATCAGGCATTCGCCATGCGATCTGGCTGCGAGTCAGGATGGAGCGGATATCAAGGTGAATTTTAGTCAGCTTTCCATGCCAGGGTTGAACTCAAGCCATAGCGTCACCAAAGACTTCAATACCAAATTGGAGAACGGTGTGATGGATAAGAAAACGGCACAAATTACCTTCAATAGTCCTAATCAGATTATTGGTAAAAACTTGCTGAGAACCATCGGTAGTGCGACCGGTTTGGGTATCAAGAAACAATATCACCTTTGGTACAGCGTTGACACTGACTGGTCTGGCAGACGGCAATAATACCCTGACGTAAATGTACTTCTGTTTGTCGTGGTAAAGAATATGAGTGTCATCCAAATGATTGATGGAAACACGCCATCCGATATGTGGGTTGAAGGTGTTCTGTCAAAAAAAATGGCGACACATAAGTTTCTCGCATCATAAAATATAGATTGAATATGACGGAGTGTTTGAAATATTTGACGCTTCGTGAGGTGGAAGTCATGGATAGATAAAAGGATTTTTAAATTACTGCGAAAGATATCTGTTGCTAGATCAGTTTCCGGCAATTGCAATAAAGTGATTTTATAAATGCTGTCATTGACTAAAATAAGATGACGCTATTTTTACCAACCTGACGCAATGATTGCTCGAAAAGTATAGCCTCGTTACATGGGCGAAATACTGGTGCGCGATTAATGGTGAGGTTGTTTACACCACTCGGCAAAAATATGTTTGCCAATATGTACTTATCACATACTTTAATGGATTTAAATATGAAAAAGACTTTAATTACGCTCGCCTTGGTTGCTTCCGGTGTTCTGGCAACGTCTGTTTATGCTACCGATGGCACGGTAAATTTTGCCGGTGAAATCACGGACTCTGCCTGTATCGTCGACAGCACTGCACAAAACCTGCAGGTAGTACTCGGTAAAATTGCCGCAACATCGTTTAGCGGAGCAGGCAGTTATGCTTCCGCGACCCAATTCAAGCTGGTGCTGAAAGACTGCCCTGCGGGGGCAACAACGGCTACCGTCAAGTTTGACGGGACCAGCGTTGACAATGACAACAGCGTGCTGGCCTTGACCCCTGGCGGCGCAAGCGGGGTAGGCATTGAGTTGTCTGACGCCAGCCAGAAGGTGGTTAATTTATTCACCAACTCTGCACCTTATAAACTGACCGCGGGCATAGGTACTGAAACCGACCTGAATTTCACCGCACGTTATAAAGCGTTGAGCTCCGATATCAAACCCGGTGTTGCGAACGCGTCGGTGCAGTTCTCTATTATTTACAATTAACCCGGGTTTTCTTTGCCTGGCAAAGATGTTTTTCTGCAAGCAGGTCGGTATAAATACCGACCTGTTTAACCAGTATCGCCAACCAGGTTTTACAGCGCTTAGCAACAGGATTGAAAAATCCACATTGTTCGCATTCTTCTTTAATACTAAAGCGTCATTTTATGTGCTGTGTCATCACGCACAATGAGTGTTAACTAAAGTATAAGCCAGTCTGTCCCTTTCTCTGTGCTTATATTTTATTTAACTCTTATTTATATTCACAGATAGGAAGTACACATGAAGTTATTGTCAGTAGTCTTGGTGGCTGGATTGTTTGCCACCACATTTAGTGTAACCGCCGGTGTGGTGGTAGGAGGGACTCGCCTGGTTTATGACGGTGCCAAAAAAGAAGCGGCATTAAATGTCAGCAATCCCGATGAAGCGCCTTATTTGATCCAGTCCTGGGTTGATACTCAAGAAGGCGGCGAGGCTAAAGCTCCCTTTATTATCACGCCTCCCTTATTTCGCCTTGATGGTAAGCAGAATAACGTATTACGTGTCGTTCGCACAGGAGGAAACCTGCCAGAAGATAAAGAGTCCCTGTTTTGGTTGAACATAAAGTCTATTCCATCCAGTGAAAAACGGGACAACACGTTACAAATCGCGGTGAAGACGCGCATCAAGCTGATTTATCGCCCGAAAGGGATTAAAGGCACGCTGGAGCAGTCCGCAAAGGACATCAAATGGCAGCGAAGTGGCAATACCCTGAAAGCCACCAACAACTCCGCCCATTACGTGACCTTCTTTTCGGTGAAAGTCGGTGGAAAAGATATTCCCGACTTTCCGATGGTTGCCCCCGGCGCCACACAAACCATGACGCTGCCTGCTGTCAGTGCCGGGAGTCAAGTCAGTTGGGAAATCATCAATGACTACGGTGGTACCAGTGAAGCTTACCTAGCCTCACTGTAAAGCCAACTGATGGGTAAATTTCAAGATCCGCTGCGTCAACATATTGGAAACGAGTAAATGGAAAAGCTGCTGAACAAGGGGGATGTAAACAGAACCCGGCACTGCGTTCATTTGACGCGGCTAAGTTATTTGATCCTTTGTCAGTTAGGGTTACTGATGACGGATATGGGGTGCGTTCAGGCTCGGGAATATTTTGACCCCGTCTTGTTAGAACTGGGTAACGCACCTCAAGCCAGAGCTGATTTATCTGTCTTTGAAGACAGTAATACCCAGGCGCCGGGAAAATACCGTGTCGATATCTTGCTGAATAACCAATTCATTGAAACCCGTGAAGTGGACTTTACCTTGGTGAAAGATGCCAGTGGCAACCAAAGCCTGCAGCCTTGCCTTAATCAGGGGGAGCTGGAACAGTTGGGTGTCAAGGTGGCGGCATTCCCAGGGTTGGCCAAGGAAGGTTGCTCCGACATATCAGCGGCAATTCCTCAGGCCTCGACAGAGTTTCGCTTTGGTCAACAGCAGCTTAACTTCAGCATTCCACAGGCCGCGCTGGCCCGGCATGCGCGCGGATATGTGCCACCAGAACAGTGGGACCAGGGTATTCACGCCTTGTTGGCTAACTACAGTTTTAGCGGTTCTAACAGCCGGGCAACCCATGGCGATGCTAACAGCAACAACAGTTACTTTTTAAATTTGCGCAGTGGATTGAATATCGGCCCCTGGCGGTTACGCAACTACTCAACCTGGGCTCGAGACAATGAAGGTAGCGACAAATGGAGCTCCATCAACACGTATTTGCAACGTGACATTGTTGCCCTGCGTAGCCAACTCACACTAGGTGACAGTGCCTCTCCCAGCGAAGTGTTTGACAGCGTGCCGTTCCGCGGTGGTCAGTTGGTTTCGGACGAGGAGATGCTGCCGGACAGCATGAAAGGTTATTCACCCGTCGTGCGTGGCATTGCCAAAAGCAACGCTCAGGTTACCGTGCGGCAAAATGGCTATGCCATTTACCAAAGCTATGTCTCACCCGGGGCATTTGAAATTAATGACCTGTATTCTACCTCCGGCAGCGGCGATTTGGCCGTAACGGTCAGCGAAGCCGATGGCGGTGAGCAAAATTTTATTGTGCCATTTGCCTCTGTACCTGTGTTGCAGCGTGAAGGTGCCTTGAAGTACAGCCTGACAGGCGGTCACTACCGTTCTTCAGACAGCAGCGTGGATGAGACGGCGTTTGCGCAGGGGACCGCTATTTATGGCCTGCCCTGGGGGCTGACGGTCTACGGAGGTGTGCAGGGCGCAGCGCATTACCTGTCGGTTGCTGGCGGTATAGGTAAGAACATGGGCCGTATCGGAGCCATCTCACTGGATATTACCGAGGCGCAGTCAATCTTATCCGATGACAGCACCCGCAGTGGCCAATCATGGCGTTTTCGTTACGGCAAGAGTTTTGTTGAAACCGGCACCAACTTTAGTCTGGCCGGATACCGCTACTCCACACGAGGGTTCTATACCTTGCAGGAAACACTGGATACCTACAGCAGCCATATCTCTCCGCTCGGCGAACAGCATAAACGCAGCCGTGCGGAGATGGTTATCGGCCAAAGCCTGGGGGAGTCAGCAGGCTCCCTTTCATTGAGCCTGATTGATGAAGGGTATTGGGACAATGGCCAGAAGACGCAATCCCTGAGTGTCGGCTATAGCAACAATTGGCAAGGGGTGAGCTATGGCATCAACTACAGCCAGAATAAAAATGCGGCCAGCAGTAATGGCACACGCAGTGAAACCACCGACAGGGTATTGGCGCTGAACGTTAATATCCCGCTCAATCGCTGGATGGGTAACACCTGGGCGAATTACGCCATGAGTAATACCAAAGGGCGCGCGACCACGCATAACGTCGGTCTCAGCGGCACGGCATTGGCCAATAACACCCTGAGTTGGGGAGTCAATCAGGGATATGCCACGCAGGGCGGCCGGGGTAATGGCAATCTGACGGCCAGCTACGAGGGCGGTAGCGGCCAGATTAATGGCGGCTATAGCTATGACAGTCATCAGCAGCGCATCAACTATGGCGTTGCGGGCGGTGTCATTGCTCACGCAGGAGGCGTAACACTATCCCAGTCGCTGGGTGAAACGGTCGCGTTGGTTAAGGCACCGGGAGCAAAAGGCATCGATATCAATAATAACCGTGGCGTGAAAACCGATAGTCGCGGTTATGCGGTGGTGCCGTATATCAGCCCTTATCGCAATAATGCCATCAGTCTGGATACCACCTCGCTGCCTGATGATGTTGAGCTGGAGCTCACCAGCCAAACGGTCACCCCGACGCGCGGAGCGGTGGTGGTTGCCCACTATCAGACCAAGATTGGTCAGCGGGTCTTGATGACGCTGTTCCGTGTCAATGGCGAACCGGTGCCGTTTGGTGCCACGGTCAGCGACGCCACCAACCCTGGTGAAAACGGCTTTATCGTCGGAGACCGTGGTCAGGTTTATCTGACCGGTTTGGCCGAGAGCGGCAAACTAGGGGTGCAATGGGGTAAAGGTGGTGATAGTCAATGTCAGGTCAGCTATCAATTAGACAGGCAAAAACCTCAGGATATAACGGCCACCGGCATTCAGATAATGAATGGCCGCTGCTTATAAAGGAACTCAAGAAATGAAGAATACCGTCAAGATGATGGGGGGGCTGTTGTTTTTATACTGCACTCACTCCTGGTCTTACTCCGGTTGTAACACCGAATCTACCGGTGTCACGATCAATGCACCGACGCTGGTTGTTCAGCGCGATGTGCCCGTCGGTGCCCGGTTGGTTGCGTCGGAGTTTGCCTCTCCTGTCACGCTGTTATTCAGCTGCCCGGCGGGGAATACCTACCCCACGGGGTGGCAAGTTTTAGGCGTCAAGGCGACGACAGTCTATTCCGGAATGACGGCTGGCGGCGGGATCCGTATCTATAAAACCAATATTCCCGGGCTGGGGATACAGTTGGCAGGGCTGTCAAGAGCCGGAGGCTCTGGAAGTGGCTGGGTTGGGCGTGGTGATAAAATAGACGGCAATGTGAACCAGGCGGCATTTTCGAGCATAAATGGCGTATTTAGGAAAGCGACAGGCGGCGCGGTGGTCGCTTTTTATAAAATAGGGGAAATGTCGTCAGGCGTTCTTACCCAAAAAGTCGGGTCACTGATCCTTGGTCATGCGGGCGATTGGGCCACACCCGAAGTCCCGGTCAATATTACCGGAATGAGTGTGACGGTTCTGGCCTGTTCACTGACCACGCCGACGGTGGCAGCCCCGCTGGGCAATGTCTATGCCACCGCCTTTACCGGGGTCGGTTCTACAACGGGTAACGTTGATTTTAACCTGGGGCTCAATTGTGCCCCAGGTACCAAAGTCAATGTGACCATGAACGGGACACAAAACACGGATACTGCCAATACCAGCGTGCTGGCATTAACCGGCGCCGGGAGTGCGGGGGTAGCAAAAGGTGTAGGTGCGCAAATTTTGTATAACAATACGCCCCTAAACATTGGCACTCGCCTGTTGTTGAAAACCACTGCCGGTGGTATTGAGACCTTCCCTTTTAAAGCGCGTTATTATCAAACCCTGAATAATGTTTTACCGGGTTCCGCCAATGCAACGGCAACACTGAATATTACTTACCTTTAAATCAACGTTAATAGAATAGTTTGTGAGGATTAATGAAGCTATCAAAATCAAGAATGGTGCTGACCAGCTTATATTTGCTTGCCAGCCCGTTGGTGATGGCTACGGATAACAGCACCATTAATATTACCGGCAATGTCATTGCCTCGCCTTGCGTTGTTGATGCGACCAACTCGGTCATGAATATTAAATTGGGTGATATTCAGGCGACCGCTTTGAGTACCGCGGGTTCATACAGCCCCTGGAAAACCTTTTCGATTACGTTAGCCAGTTGCCCCGCATCAACTACCAATGTTGATATGACCCTGTCCGGCACCCAAGATCCCCAGGATGCAACACGCTATAAGAATACCGGCGAGGCAACCAATCTTTCTATTGAACTTACGGACAACGCAGGGACCAATCTCGGCAATGGAAAAAAATCATCCGTCGCGGTGAATGCCACCACCAAGCAGGCCGTTTTCACCCTGAAAACACGTGCCTATTCGGCTAAAGGCAGTGTGATGCCGGGGAGTATCGAGGGCACTGTTTTGGCCACCTTTACCTATAGATAATGCCTGGCAGTAAAGCACAGGTTGGTGATAAAAGGACTGTAAAATGAAACTGAGTACCCTTGGCCTATTACTTGTATCTGGACTGTCGGGTTGGGGATGTTTGGCAGAGGATTCAAATCTCACTATCAGTGGCAACGTGATGGCTAGCCCTTGCGTTGTTGACACTGACAGTGCCAATCAGACCATAGATTTTGGTCAAGGCCGCAGCCGTGACTTTTTGGTTGCGGGCAGCGTGGGAGAATGGCAGCCTTTCTCGGTCTTACTCACCCAGTGCCCGATAACCACGCGCCAAGCGACCGTGTTACTGACGGGGGTCGCGACCTCAGGGCCAGATGGCGTGCCACTTTATGCCAATTTGGGTTCGGCTCCCTACGTCGGGATACAAATTGCGGATGGCAATACTCAGCAAACCCTAGGGCCAGGCAGCCGGGTCACCCTGACCGTGGATAATACCAGTAAGACTGCGACCCTCTCTCTGGTCAGCAGGTTGTACAGCACAGGCCAAATGGGTGCAGGCCAAATCAGGGGAGCCATGCAGCTCGACTTTACTTATCAATGACAATCTGTAGGTTTGTTATAAAAGACGTTTGGATTACATTCAGGTGCCTGCTAAAACCCTAGTCAAGGTCGGGATAGCAGAACAGTGCTATCCTTAAATAGCTGTTCCAAATAGTCGATCACCAGAGGGAACTCAGTCCGATTTAAGCGTTCTGATCCTAGTCTCTCTTTTTCGTCCTTTGCCTCCCAATTGAACATCTGTGGATTTTCCCAAGTATTAACCTGATGCCTGACCACGTCCCATTACGGACGCGGTATCCAATTCCAATCGATTCCACCATACCAGTATGGTTTACTCCGTACTCCGCTCTTTATCATATTTCCCTAGAGTGAAGCTAAACCATCATGCAGCAGCCAGTGGATCAATTCACTATTGCGGGTGAAGTTCAGTTTCTGCATTGCTGAGCGTTTATGTGAGTGCACAGTTTTAACTTTCAGTTGCAGAATACTCGCCGTCTGCGACTGGCTTATCCCATGCCGCAGATAATACAGAACCTGGCATTCTCGTTCGGTCAGGCTTTGCCGATGGCAGGCTGGGCAATAGGGCGCCTTTTCTTGAGATAGGGAGCGGGGCTGCATGGCCATTTTTACCATCCCCAGCATGTCGTCGATGCTTTGGTTACGGTATAGCGTATTACTCTTCGCGATACAGTGGATGGGTGGAGTAAACTGCCTTTCAGTTTTATCACGTATCACAAAATAGAGCGGTTGAGGTGCGTCAGCAGGAAAGCGCCGACAGATGTCGGTTCTTTCACCCTGATACAGCGCCTGAAAAATGATGTCTGGCTTATCGCTGGAGTAACCGCTAGAAAAATCAACCTGTGTGCGTATATCGGTAAAGTATTCAATCAGTGCGTACTGCAGACCTGCTAAGAAGTAACTATTGTGATCGTTTAATGAGATGGATACCTTGTTCTTCATGGTCAAATTCCATTTAGTGTTGTGTCTATTTCAGCAACTACCGCGAAGATCGTTTGGGGTGCTATAAATGCAATGCGTTAGTTATGGTAGATAACTTTTCAGATAACATGTTATACAAAAACCTTTAATATTCCAAATTAACTCGCTTAACCTCATTATGTTGGTTTTTAATTTTGAGGGTTTAATCTTTATGAGGTGGTTGTTGGATTAGTGTGGTTTTTCATGGCATAGCATTAGGCTTTTATACTATGCCATTTGCCACTAAAGCATGGTAGCAAGCCAATAGCGGGATTAATAGACCGTGTTAGTCTTGCTTTATGCAGACCAGGAACGGGTTGCTAAACCCACGAATTAATAATGCGTTGTGGAGTAAAGGGACAACTTCCGTGTAAATATCAACGAGTTCAACCTCCGGCATGACATATTTTCGCCAGATGTAGTCCGGCGTGTTATCGGCGGGATGAACTTGTTCATGAGTGAATTGGACATTGTTACCACTTTTTATCTCTGATGGCGTGGTGGAGAAGGAGATGTTGCGATCCAGCAGATAGCGGGTGTCATTTTCTTTGATCGAACCGCTGATGTAAAACATACCGGATTGTGATGAAGAAAAAATGATGGTAGCACTTGCCTTAAGCACAATATTACTTTTCGCTTTAACCTGCAACGATACTTGCTGAGTATCGCAGCGGAAAGGTTTTCTACCTTTATGATGAACGTTGAAGTACCACAGGCACATCAGTAGGACGGTAAGGAGTAACGTTGCGCTAATATTTTTTTTCATTTAAGTTTACTCAACGGTTTTAAATGTTTTGCAATGCTGATAATCGCCTTCAGTCGGGTCTTTTAGACAGGCGGCCAGAAAAGTTATCTTCAATAGTTCGTTATCGGGGCGTTCTTCAGTATAAAAGATATCTTGCCTGACTAGGTCGCAATCCAGTTTTTCTGACTCCAATATCTTTTTTGCCCTGAACTCTGAGCCGGGGACGGGGTCTTTTCTGATGGAATAAATATCACATTGTTTATAGTAGCCAATCAACTTGAACGGAATTGCTGGTGGCCAAAGAAGTAAAGCCAGGCCCATGATACCCAATACGGCCATCAGAGCCAGAATAGGCATCCCCATGGTTTTTTTTGTCAATTTTTTTGGCATGACCAGTGGGAAAGGACTAACGGTTTCTTCCTGTTTAAGTGTCACCACTTTCTCAGGTTTCGCCGCCACCGGCCCCACTTTTTTTATCTTGGCATCGACCTCTTGTTTTGGAGTCGGATGAATATCTGCCTCCATTCTAAACCCTACTCTAGGCAGGGTTATAATAATGGGTTTCTCTATCCCCAGGCTAACAAAAGATTTCCTCAAGTCACTGATGCAGTTGTTCAAGCTGGCGTTAGAAGGGGGAAAACCATAATCCTCCCACGCATTTTTCAATAACGAGTCACGTGATAAGTTATCCCCACTTTTTTTGATAAATTCATTAAGCACGCGGCAAGAGGGTTTTGAGAGTTCAATCGCCGTCTGATTGTTATTATTTAACGCGAGTGTTCGATGCTCTGGATCGAAGACAACGATTAAGTTTATGGTGTATTTCATTTGGTAATCAACGCCCTGACTGCTGTTTTTGAGATGATTATTTTATTAGGAATAATCTTGATTTTTAAATTTCCAAGAAATCTAAGTTAAGTGTACATAGCGAGTCAAGTGCGAATTAAGAATTAATTTTTCACTAATGATTCTGTTGATTCTGAGTAAGTTATAAATGTTATCCGGTGGTTCTTATTTGTCTTAACTTGGTTTTTAATGTTAATGTGGTTGTTTTTTTAGATTTAAAATCTAACATTCTTGTTTTCTTTAGATTAATTTGCTGCTTGTGAGATTTATCCATAGTATTTATCGGGTCGCCGACAGAGATACATCAGCCGTTAGGTTATGCCCTCAACGTATTAGGTAATGCGATATTCAAGAGCGGCGGCAACTATAGTATAGGAAAACTTCTCAAGGAATTTATACAATGAAAATGAAACTTCGCACACTCGCTCTGACCACGCTGGCAACTGCAATGTTATCAGGTTACGCCTTCGCTGATGTTCCTCCGGGTTCTCAAGGGAACGGTGAAATCATGTTTAAAGGTTCTGTTATCAAAGCGCCTTGCGGATTGGCTCCTGGCCTGGATGGTGACAACCAGAGCATCAATCTGGGCCAAATTGCCGATGCACAGTTGAAGACCGTGGGTTACAGCGCGCCGAAAGAGTTCAAAATCAAACTGGTTGGCTGCAACTTTGATCCTGCTGCAACGGCAGAAAGTAAAGTTAATGTACGCTTTGACGGTATGTCTGTCGGGGCTGCCAATGGCTTCCTGGGCGTAAGCGGTGATGCAAAAGGTGTGGCAATTCGCCTGTTGGATGCGGCCAATAAGCACGTGAAAATCGGTGCTACCTCAGACAACTACAGCCTGCGTTCTGGGGATAACACCCTGCAATTCTCCGCTCAGGTTGTGGCGTTGGACGGGCAGGATATTGTTGCTGGTACCTACGATGCGATGACTAACTTTTCTCTGACTTATCTCTAATCCATAACGCTTTAGAGTAGTACCTCAGTACCAAATTACCTCAGAGAAAGGTAATTTGGTACTGTTTCCTATTTAGAGAGGGCATTTACTGACAGGCCCCGCTCCACGTTGTTGCCTTAATGGGTTAATTTAATTATGGATGATAAGAAGAAATACTCATTTATTTCTACCGTTATTCTTTGCCTCATCGCTGTGGACTCGGCCAGAGCCGATGGTGATAATATTGAGTTTGAAACCAGAGCACTTGAGTTGCGTGATAATAACAATATTAATCTGAGTAACTTTTATCGCCCTGATTATATTCCTGAAGGGATTTATCCCCTGACTTTAAAAGTCAACGATCGGGTTATCACCAGTGATAACTTTAACATCATCACTCTGGATGGCAAGAGCCAGATCTGTTTTACTCCCCAAACCGTAGAACAATTCGGCTTTAAAGAAACGCCATTGGCAGAACTGATAAAACGTGCTGCGCCTGGCAAAGCGAATTGCCTATTGATTGCGGATTATAAAGGGATCACTGCTCGTATCGATCGTGCCAAGAGTGAGCTGTTGGTGAGTATTCCCCAGGCGTTGCTCAAATACAGCGATCCAGATTGGACACCCCCCGCACAGTGGGATGATGGTGTTCCCGGTATATTGCTTGACTACACGTTGAGCGGCAATAAGTACCAAGGTCGTAATACCAGCAATAGTGCGTTTTCCAGTTATGGCACCCTTGGCGCGAATTATCATGGCTGGCGTTTACGTAGTAACTACCAGGCGTCACTGTACAGCAGTGGTTATGGCAACGATCAACGCCAGCTCACCACCACCACAGCTTATGTAGCTCGTGCGCTTAAAGAGGCAGGGGCGAATCTGACGATCGGTAAAAACTACCTGCAATCCGATGTTTTTGATTCGATCAATTACAGTGGTGTGGCGATCGCCAGCGATGACCGCATGTTACCCCAGGCGCTACGTGGTTATGCCCCGCAATTGACCGGGGTAGCTAACAGTAATGCCCGAGTTACCGTGACCCGTGGTGACAGCATTATCTATGAAAAGATGGTTCCTCCCGGTGAGTTTGTGATCCAGGATCTCACTGACGCGGCTTCTGGTCAGCTAAAAATGACTATCCGTGAGGAGAACGGTGAAGAACGGGTTTCTACCATAGAAACCTCGAACGTGCCTTTCCTGACCCGCCCAGGTCATATTCGCTACAAGGCCATGGTCGGCCAAATGAACCAGAGCAACGGTTCAATCAAACCGTTACTGGCTATCGGTGAGGCTTCTGTGGGGGTATTCTCCGGTGGATCGGTGTTTGGTGGCGCAGTGTTAACGGATGAGAAGTATTATGCCTTCAACGGGGGTATTGGCTATGACATGAATACCCTGGGGGCAATGTCCGTCGATGTGACGCACTCTAGTTCTCAATTGGAACATCAAACCCTGAAGGGAGAGAGTTACCGTTTTAACTATTCTAAGGTATTCGACAGTATCGATAGTCAGATAACTTTTGCCGGTTACCGTTTCTCGGAGAAGAACTATCTGTCGTTAGACAACTTTGTGGCGATGAAGGTATCGCCTGATTTCACCTCTACCAATAAAGAAAGTTATAACCTGGTTGCCAGTAAGAACTTCCGTGATTTGGGGTTATCGATTAATGCCATTTATAATCGCCAAACCTATTGGCAGGATGTCTCTGATAGCAACAGCTATGGCCTGAGTGTCTCAAAATCCTTTGATTTCGGTAGCCTGAAAAATGTTAACGCCTATGTTTCAATTAACCGTACAGAATATAAAACCAGCTTTATTTCGCAGGCGCAAAAGAATAACAACACCGTGTATTTTAGTTTGAGCATACCGTTAAATTCACAATCTTATCTCAGTACTGCGATGCGGCTAAACAATGGCAACCTTTCACCTAGTGCCACTTACACCAATAATTCAGACCCTCGCAATGCATGGTCAATCGGTAGTAACTCGTCGGGTTCGTTCAGCAACAGTAATCTGAATGGTAACCTGAATATGAACCGTGATGCCTATACTGCGACGCTCAATACCTCCATGAGCAGCGATGATTACTATCTGGGTGGTAGTATTAAATCCGGCATTACTGCTACCGAGTACGGTATTGCCGCACACCGTGATGGTTATGCTGGTAATACCCGCCTGATGGTTGATACCGGGGGGATTGAGGGCGTTTATGTTGGTGGCCGGGGTAATAACAACGCGATGCCAACCAATACCAGCGGCATTGCGGTGATCAACAACGTACCTGACTATTATCGCACCAACTACAGTATCGACACCAACCTGTTACCTGATGATGTTGAGAGCACTAATCCCAATATTCAGATGGTATTGACTGAGGGAGCTATTGGTTACCGCAAGCTCAATGTTTATCGTGGTATCAAGGCATTGATTAAATTGACTGACCCGCAAGGCCGAGCCATTCCTTTTGGCAGCTCAGTGGAAGAAATCCAGGAGAGACGTCAGGTCGGTGTGGTCGGTGAAAATGGTGAAACCTATATTTCGGGTGTTGGGGGGCAGGCCCATCTCAGCGTGCTGACCAACGATGGCCAGCGTTGCCAGTTCCAACTTCCAAGCCAGGGGCTCTCCTTATCTTCTGCTCTACCGGTTGTTTGCCGTATTGATTCATCCTCTCAAGGAATTTCACAATGATGCGTAAATCACTTTCCGTTGGCTTGGCCAGCGGGCTACTTATTTTGTTTGTTGCTTCGGCACAGGCGGCGATTTCTATCGACCGGACCCGGGTTATTTTGTTGGGCGATGAAAAGTCGTCTCCAGTGAACGTGATCAATCACAGTAAAACCTTGCCCTATCTGGCTCAGGCCTGGATGGAAAATGAAGCCGGCGAGAAAATCAGTTCGCCGCTGACCTCGCTGCCACCATTACAACGGGTAGAAAAAGACAGTACCGTGCAGATACGCGTAACGCCATTGGCGGACGCCGCACGTCTGCCACAGGATCGGGAATCGCTGTTTTACTTTGTATTGCAAGAGATCCCGCCCAAGTCGGATAAGGCCAATGCCATTCAACTGGCGCTGCGTATCAAGGTGAAAACTTTTTATCGTCCCGCTTCCCTGAAGCCATTGGCCGAGAAAATCTGGCAGGAACAGATCCGCCTGGAACCTGGCAATCAGGGGCTGAAACTGGTGAATCCGACGCCGTTTTTTGTCATTTTGCCAGAGGTGATGGTGGGGAAAAAGACCTTGTTGGCAGATGATGAAGCGGTAACGCTGCGGCCAAAAGGTGAAGTCACTCTGCCTGGCGTCAAGCCACAAGCGCAGAAAATCGTACTCAAATATATCAATGACTATGGTGCCTATCAGCCACTGAATTACAGCTGTACGGCAACAGCCTGTGTGCGGGATCAATCATGATGGAAGCGGTAAAGAGATCTGGCTCTTCAATCTTGCAACGTAAGAGAAAATATCTGTCGGCAGTCATCGCGTTGGCGCTTTGCTGCTTTGCCAAAACGGCATTGGCTGATGATTTGATTGGGGATATGATGGTCTGCGACTGGGGAGAACTCAGTGGCAGGTTTATCAAGCCCGGTAGTACCCTCAATGATGTTATAGAGCCAGTGATACAGGAAAAATCTGAAAAGTACGACTGTGACAAAAATGGGGAAAACTGTAGTTATCGCTCCTATTGGATTATACCTAACCGTACTTATACGGTAACGGCATCCGCCACCGTAACCTGTCTTAATGTGGGAGATAAAACCGGACCAATCAGGTTTTCATTTTGGCAAAACTACAACTATAAACCGACATTTTTCCGCAATTTTACAATGCGTATTACAGGTGCGGGTTCGCTATCCTTATCCGGTCTGGAGAATCCGTCTCAGTTAACCAGAAGTTGGTCGGATGGAACTTTGGCACCTTGTAAGACTGATTGCTATAGCCTGACTGAGGGGCGGCCGCAGTATAGCAAGAAGATGACGTTCACGTTTAGCGTTCAACCGATCAAGAGCAGAGTTGATGGAAGAGTCATACCTCACTTTGATAATATTAATAGTTTAGGTGATGTCTGGGTACATACAAGCTCTAGCGATCCAAGCGCAAGTTTTACAGTTTTTAGCACCTCTATTCCGACTATCTGTGGGCTTGAGTTTTCGAATCTGGGGGGGTGCAATCCGTCTAGCGGTAACGGTGGGTCGGGAGCGATTAAGCCGCCTGTCCCGCAGTGTACCTTAACCGTTATTACTCCGGGCGTGGTTGAATTTCAGCCGATATCGTCTGATGACTTGAGCCGCAACAGGGTGAGGATGGAAGACTTTACCCTCACCGTCACCAAAGGGCCGGTGCAGTCGCAGACCTGTCTCGGCAGCACCTATAATCTGCCTGGCACCATTAAGACTGAGGGAGGGTATTCCATTAACAGTACCTTCTGGGGGATTAATCATTCCAGCGGCTCGCCTCAAGGGATTGGTTTGAAACTTTTTGATCTGGGTAAAGGAAGTTATCTGCAATTTAATCATACCTATCCGGCTTTTATCGCCAATATCTCCAGTGTTAGCGAAACTAAAAGGATACGTGCTGAGATAGCGGCTACCACCAACGATCTGAAAAAAATCATGGGTGGCGATTACAGCCAGATATTGACCTTTGAGGTCAAGATGCCTTGATTGCTAACGGGGAGCCGGCTGGTTTCCCGTTATTTGGAGTGGATAATGAACAAGCTGATTTACTTATTACTGCTTGTTGTGTCATTGGTTAATATGGCGAGGGCAGAGGTAGTGGCAAGCAGCAAAACGGTGTTTAAGGGGCGTATCACCATTGCCACCTGTAATATTGTGGTGGGTGATGATAACCAGACAGTTTATCTGGGGGAGATTTCTACGGCAGAGTTGGATAGCAAAGGGCAATCTACCCCGGTGCCTTTCACTATCCGTTTGTATGGTTGCAATACCACAGATAAAGTAGTCAAAACCATGTTTGATAAAACCGGCAGGGGGGCGAGTGGGACAGTGATCCCGGTTGATGGCGTTAGCGGGGTGGGACTAAGCCTGCTCGATGGTGCAGGCAATCGACTGAATTTCGGCCAAAATTCTGGCGGGCAGAAGATCCAGGGGGGGGATAACGTGCTGCTCTATTCTGCCTATATGGTAAAAACCGGTACGGTTCAGCCAGGGAATTTTGCGCGTTTATTGCATTACACGCTGTCTTATGAATAGAGGGTGAGGCAACGTAAAGGGGCGCATCAGGCAGCGCCCCTCATCGATACGATTACAACTGAGTCAGTTTTTTCACTTCCAGACTGACCAGCTTCCCTTCCAATTCGGCCAGGAAGGCATCGTGGTAAGACATTGCCATATGCTCTTTCAGCGCCTGCTCAGAAGTCCAGCGCTCGATAAAGACGAAAGCGCCCGGATGGCCCTGCTCTTCATGCAAATCATATTGGATGCAACCCGGCTCGGAACGGCTCGGGGCGACCATGGCGCGTACCGCTTTATCTACCGCAGCACGGTGTTCTGGCATGGCTTTAATCAGCGCGACGACTTTGATTTCACTCATTTTGGCTCCTTGTAAATTATACCCGTCGTCTTTCAAGCCGCAGCGTTGTTACCTGCACATCGTTATTTGGCCCATCCGTAGGCCTCACCCCTTCGGGGCCGCTGTGTACAGCGTTCAAATCTGTTCCTGACAGATTTGTCACCCCAGTCACTTACAAAAGTAAGCTCCTGGGGATGAGTGAGCTTGGTGCCTGGCTGCGACTCGAAATCCATAGGGTATAAAGGTTGGTATTTATATTTACCAGTATTCAAGATGTTGCTGGTTATCCCTGTTGTCAGCCGCAAGACAACAGTAAGTAAACTGCTTCACCCACAAACGCTGGGTCTATTATGGTGGAGTTGGCGTCACCGGCAAGTCATTTGCGCATTCGAACTCAATTCGGCTAGCGGGAGCGGAGGGTAAAAATGTGCGCTAGATCATTTTATTTTCGCAAAGTCCCTCCGACATGACAGGCATCGCATTGCACCTGTTCCTTTTGGCAAAACTTTGGTTTATGCTCGGCTGAAGCGTTTCAGTTATCACTGCGGTCAATGGAAACGCCGAGTGAGTGGTTGCGATGAGCAACGAGGTTTGACGAATAATGCAAAGCAGCGATTCACAGCAGGCGGTACGCTAAAGTACTCTAGGCGAGATAATCAGTCTGCGCCATCCTTACAAGCGGAACACCACCGCCAGGGAGCGCCCTTTTTCAGGGAGTAGCATGACCATCCGCATAGCGATAAACGGCTTTGGCCGTATCGGTCGCAGCGTTTTACGCGCACTGTACGAATCGGGACGACGCGCCGAAATTTCTGTCGTCGCCATCAACGAACTGGCAGATGCCGAGGGGATGGCCCACCTGCTGAAATATGATTCCAGCCACGGTCGCTTTGCCTGGGATGTGCGCCAGGAATGTGACGTGCTGAGCGTGGGGGATGACAGCATCCGGCTGTTACATCAACCCGAGCTGGCCCAGTTGCCCTGGGGGGAACTGGGTGTGGATGTGGTGCTGGATTGCAGCGGTGTGTACGGCAGCAGGGCCGATGGGGAAGCTCATCTGGCGGCTGGGGCAAAAAAGGTGCTGTTTGCCCATCCGGGCGGTAACGATCTGGATGCGACCATCGTGTTTGGGGTTAACCACCAAACATTGCGTGGCGAGCATCGCATCGTGTCCAATGCCTCCTGTACCACCAACTGTATTATTCCGATTATCAAGCTGCTGGACGATGCCTACAGCATTGAGTCCGGCACGGTAACCACCATCCACTCCTCAATGAACGATCAGCCGGTGATAGACGCCTATCATCAGGATTTGCGGCGTACCCGTGCGGCGAGCCAGTCGATTATTCCAGTCGACACCAAGCTGGCGGCAGGCATTACGCGCATCTTCCCGCAGTTTTGCGATCGTTTTGAAGCGATCTCCGTGCGGGTGCCGACGATCAACGTAACGGCCATCGATCTTAGCGTCAGCGTGAGCTCGAAGGTGTTGGTCACAGAGGTAAACCAGCTGTTGCAAAAGGCGGCACAGGGATCATTTCGTGGTATAGTTGACTACACAGAACTACCATTAGTCTCGATTGATTTTAACCATGACCCGCACAGCGCCATCGTTGATGGTACGCAAACCCGGGTCAGTGGACAGCACCTGATCAAGACCTTGGTCTGGTGTGACAACGAATGGGGCTTTGCCAACCGGATGTTGGATACAACACGGGCAATGGCCGCAAGCGGTTTCTAGTAAGGCGCTATCAACGTGGTGTTGATGCGTCGCTCAGGCAATTTTATAGAGAATCAACAAAGAGGGTTCACCAATGTCTGTAATTAAGATGTCCGATCTGGATCTGGCGGGTAAACGCGTTCTGATCCGTTCCGATCTGAACGTACCAGTGAAAGACGGTAAAGTGACTTCCGATGCGCGTATCCGTGCTTCCCTGCCGACTATCGAAGCTGCGCTGAAACAAGGCGCCCGCGTGATGGTAACTTCCCACCTGGGTCGCCCTACCGAAGGCGAGTACAACGAAGAATTCTCCCTGCTGCCAGTAGTCAACTACCTGAAAGATCATCTGAAATCCCCAGTCCGTCTGGCGAAGGATTATCTGGAAGGCGTTGACGTTGCAGAAGGTGAACTGGTTGTTCTGGAAAACGTTCGCTTCAACAAAGGCGAGAAGAAAGACGACGAAGTGCTGTCCAAGAAATATGCTGCGCTGTGCGACGTGTATGTGATGGACGCCTTTGGTACTGCACACCGTGCGCAGGCTTCTACACATGGCGTGGGCAAGTTTGCTCCGGTTGCCTGTGCAGGCCCGCTGCTGTCTGCGGAACTGGAAGCCCTGGGCAAGGCGCTGGGTAACCCGGCTCGCCCAATGGTGGCTATCGTTGGTGGTTCTAAAGTTTCTACCAAACTGACCGTGCTGGATTCTCTGTCCAAGATCGCCGATCAGCTGATCGTTGGTGGCGGCATTGCTAACACCTTCGTGGCGGCGCAAGGGAATAATGTGGGGCAGTCCCTGTACGAACCCGATCTGATCCCGAACGCGCAAAAGCTGTTGGAAACCTGCGATATTCCGGTGCCAACCGACGTACGCGTTGCGACCGAGTTTTCTGAAACCGCTGTGGCCACGGTGAAGCAGGCCAACGAGATCAAAGACAACGAGCAAATTCTGGATATGGGCGACGTCTCTGCCGAGCGTCTGGCCGTTATCCTGAAGAACGCCAAAACCATTCTGTGGAATGGCCCGGTTGGCGTATTCGAGTTCCCTAACTTCCGTCGGGGCACCGAAATCGTTGCACGCGCTATCGCAGATAGCGAAGCCTTCTCCATTGCAGGCGGCGGCGACACACTGGCAGCTATCGATCTGTTCGGTATCGCTGACAAAATCTCCTACATCTCTACCGGCGGCGGCGCCTTCCTGGAATTCGTTGAAGGGAAACCACTGCCAGCCGTAGTAATGTTGCAAGAGCGCGCTAAGCAGTAATTCAGATAACGGGGGGCGCAAGCCGCCCGTTTGTTTATGCCCCCAGCCTAGCTGTGGGGGATAAAAAATCGCTATTTATCCATCGCTACCACTAGCTTGCAGGTTGTAGCTTGCAAGACGACGGGTATACGGCCAACGAAACAGGACAACGTCTAATGTCTAAAATTTTTGATTTCGTAAAACCAGGTGTCATCACAGGTGATGACGTGCAGAAAGTCTTCGCAGTTGCCAAAGAGAACAACTTTGCGCTGCCAGCGGTAAACTGCGTGGGTACCGACTCCATCAACGCAGTGCTGGAAACAGCGGCCAAAGTGCGTGCTCCAGTGATCGTTCAGTTCTCTAACGGCGGTGCCGGCTTTATCGCGGGTAAAGGTATCAAAACTGATGTGCCACAAGGTGCTGCGATCCTGGGTGCCATCTCTGGCGCACACCATGTGCATCAGATGGCTGAACATTACGGCGTGCCAGTGATCCTGCATACCGACCACTGCGCGAAGAAACTGCTGCCATGGTTAGATGGCCTGTTGGACGCGGGTGAGAAGCACTTCGCGGCGACCGGTAAGCCACTGTTCTCTTCACACATGATCGACCTGTCTGAAGAGTCACTGGAAGAAAACATCGAAATTTGCAGCAAGTATCTGACCCGCATGGCGAAGATCGGTATGACCCTGGAAATCGAACTGGGTTGCACCGGCGGTGAAGAAGATGGCGTAGACAACAGCCACATGGACGCTTCCTCCCTGTACACTCAGCCGCAAGACGTTGATTACGCGTACGAAAAACTGAACGCTATCAGCCCGCGCTTCACCATCGCTGCCTCTTTCGGCAACGTACACGGTGTTTACAAGCCAGGCAACGTGAAACTGACCCCAACCATTCTGCGTGATTCTCAGGACTATGTTTCCAAGAAACACAACCTGCCGCACAATGCGTTGAACTTCGTGTTCCATGGTGGTTCAGGTTCTACCGCAGCAGAAATCAAAGAAGCGGTCAGCTACGGCGTAGTGAAAATGAACATCGATACCGACACCCAGTGGGCAACATGGGAAGGTATCCTGAACTACTACAAAAAGAACGAAGGCTATCTGCAGGGCCAGCTGGGTAACCCAGAAGGTGCCGACAAGCCGAACAAGAAATACTACGATCCACGCGTATGGACTCGTGCTGCCCAGTCTTCCATGATCACCCGTCTGGAACTGGCATTCAAAGAACTGAACGCGGTAGACGTGCTGTAATATCGTCCCTCCGTTCAGATTGACGCTAAAAGGCTCCCTCGGGAGCCTTTTCTTATTTGGTGACAATGTGGCAGTGTTGCTGAATTTGTCGGCGACCATGTTCGTCCTACCTCAATAACCCCGCCCCGACGTTAATCGACAGCCCCAGGATCAAGATATTGAAGACAAAAGAGATCACCGATTGCAGCAGGGTGATTTTACGCACGTCTGCGGTGCTCAATTATTAATGGGAATTGCTATCTGGTTATATCAAGGGAGGTTTTTACTATGACGATTGGCGTCGGGCTGAAATGTTGCATACTCTTAAGCTGCGGTTTCCTGACTGGCATTAAGTGTCAGTTTATTTCGACTATTCCCGCTATTTGGGGGAAATAAAGTAGGAATACATGAATGGAAGATCTCAACGTTGTAGAAGGCATTAATCATGCCAGCAGTTGGTTGATAGATCATCAGGATCTGTTGATTCGTTATGCGGTTAACATCGTTACTGCGCTTGTTATTTTCATTATTGGTTCGATCATAGCCCGTGCTGTCAGCAATATGCTCACTCGTGTAATGAGGCTGCGCGGTATTGATGCTACCGTTTCTGGCTTCTTGGCAGCAATGGTGCGTTACTGCATTCTGGTTTTCACCTTCATTGCCGTATTAGGGCGTGTGGGAGTGCAGACCACCTCATTGATTGCGGTACTGGGGGCCGCTGGTTTGGCGATTGGCTTGGCGCTACAGGGGTCATTGTCCAACTTTGCCGCAGGGGTGGTGCTAGTGGTCTTTCGCCCGATGCGTGCAGGTGAGTATGTCGATCTGGGAAGTGTAGCCGGTACGGTCGATCAGGTGCATATTTTCTCTACCACTCTGCGTACTTCCGATAACAAAACCATTATGGTGCCCAATGGAAAAATCATCGCGGGCAATATCATCAACTATTCCCGTGAGCCCAACCGCCGCGTGGATATTGTGGTCGGTGTGGCTTATGACGCCGATATTGATGTAGTGAAAAAAGTGCTGGGTGACGTGATTGCGGGCGATAAACGCATCATACACGACAAAGGAGTCACCGTACGTTTAAACGAAATGGCTCCGTCCTCGCTGAATTTTGTGACTCGCTCCTGGACCACCAATGCCGAGTACTGGAATGTCTATTTTGACCTGATGGAAAACTTCAAACGTCAGTTAGATGCCCACAAGATTGGTATCCCCTACCCGCAAATGGATGTGCATGTGCGCCACATGGCGAAATCGCCCGAACAACCGGAATAATGGTAGCCTGTATCGGTATCATGGCTTACTTATGCTCGCGTGATATGAATGCTGGTGACTTAAGGTTACTGGCATTTTTTTTAGGATATTTCTGTGCATTGCCGTAACATCTCCTTGTTAAAGTAACTCTCGTTGGCAGTCCGCTGTATATTTCGCTGTATCTAAGAGCTTTCTAGCGACTTTTTTCGGTGGCGCAGGTTTTTTCCTGTGGCAGTTGGCACGGCGTTAAAATGTTGGTTACCCTTAGCCGGTGGTTTTCTTACTGATATTGTTTCGTCAGTATATTTTGCTCATTTCTCCCTTAGGGGATTTCAAGTAGGACGTCAGAATGGAAGAACTTAACGTAGTAGAAGGTATTAACAATGCCAGCAGTTGGTTAGTCAACCATCAGGATATGTTGATCCAGTATGCGGTGAATATTGTTGCCGCGATCGTGATTTTCATTATTGGTTCGATCATTGCGCGTATCGTCGGTAATACGCTTACCCGATTGATGAAACTACGTGGCATTGATGACACGGTGGCGCATTTTCTGGCCGCGATGGCGCGTTACAGCATCCTGGCGTTTACCTTTATTGCTGTGCTGGGGCGTGTGGGCGTCCAGACTACCTCGGTGATTGCCGTTCTGGGTGCCGCCGGTCTGGCCGTGGGGCTGGCACTACAAGGTTCGCTTTCCAACTTTGCGGCCGGTGTGCTGCTGGTGGCTTTCCGTCCGCTGCGGGCCGGGGAGTTTGTCGATCTGGGTGGCGTTTCTGGTACGGTAGATCAGGTGCAGATCTTCTCCACCACGCTGCGTACTTCAGATAACAAAACCATTGTGGTGCCGAATGGTAAAATCATCGCGGGCAATATCATCAACTATTCCCGTGAGCCAAACCGCCGCGTGGATATCGTGGTCGGTGTGGCCTATGACGCTGATATCGATCTGGTGAAGAAAGTGTTGGGCGACGTGATCGCGGCAGACAAGCGCATCATGCACGATAAAGGCGTGACGGTTCGCCTCAATGAAATGGCACCTTCTTCACTGAACTTTGTGACCCGCTCCTGGACTACCAACGCAGAATACTGGAACGTGTACTTTGATCTGATGGAAAACTTCAAGCGACAGTTGGATGCTCACCAGATCGGTATTCCGTTCCCGCAGATGGATGTGCATGTCCGCCATGTAGCCAAAGCGGCTGAACAGCCGGAGTAATAACTGCCCCTCACCCTAACCCTCTCCCACAGGGAGAGGGAACCGATCGAGTGGGTTTGAAAACTTGGTGATGTACCTTGATTAGGGAGTGGTCGAGTGGGTGATCGAGTTTGCTGAAATGACCTCTTTACTTCCAAAAGAGCAGGGCCTAACAGCTCCCTCTCCCTGTGGGAGAGGGTTGGGGTGAGGGCTCAAACAAACGGCGCTAACGGATCGGCGGCGGCAAAGGCCACTTCACGTTCTGCCTGCGGGGGATAGATCAGTTCGTTGGTAATGGCGATTTTGATTTTCTTTCCTTCTTCCCGGGTGTGTTTCACCACCTGATCCCAACCTTCGCTGTAGACCGCACCCCATGCCCCCAGATCCAGACAGGTAACGTAATTCACCTGGCGGTAGGGCAAGGGTTCAATACCGATCAGATCGGCGGCGACGTTATGGCCGACAAAGCGTCCTAACATAATGGCGTGCTGGCAGGTCATCAGGGCGTGATTGCCTTGATCGTCAGTGCGGGCATAGGCGACATCACCGGTCGCATAAACCGCGTTTTGCCCAATCACTCTTAACTGCTGATCGACGTGCAGCCTGCCTTGCGGATCGCGCTCACCCAGGATTTGCCGGGTTAACGGGCTGGCTTGTACGCCCAAGGTTAAAATCACCGTGCTGGAGGCGATATGTTCGCCGTTTTTCAGCGTCAGCCCATTCTCGTCAATGGCCTTAATCTCACTATTCAGTCGCCATTCCACGCCCAATTCTTCCGAGGCTTGGCTAATCACGTCGCGCAACTGCTCGCTGTAACGGCCGCCTGCTACCGGGCTGCGATCGACGATAATCACGCGAATTGCAGCAGAGTCACCGAGGATGGCCCGTAAGCGTGCAGGCAATTCGGTGGCCAGCTCAATGCCGGTAAAGCCGCCGCCACAAACGATGACGGTATTACGCGCGGCGCTCTCAGGCTGCTCTGCCAATGCAGCAAGATGCCGCTCCAGACGGGCTGCACTCTCCATTTGATCGACGTCGAAGGCGTACTGCTGTGCTCCTGGCAGGGCAGGGGCGAGGCGGCTACCGGTTGCCATGATCAGGCGATCGTAACGTACGGCAGTCAGCTGGTCCTGCTCGTTGTGGTACCAAACCTGCTGGCTGGCGCTATCAATCTCACTGGCAGCCCCGGCGATGAATTTTACCCCGGTTACCGCGAATAATGGCAACAGCGGAGCGGCGTAGTTTTCCACCCCGGCCTCATAGAAACGGGGGCGAATACGCAGCTCTGGCTGAGGCGCCAGCACGGTGATCTCGATATTGTCACGACCGTGGAGATCGGTTAATCGTGCGGCGCTCAATGCTGCCCACATCCCTGCAAAACCGGCACCCAGGATCAGTATTTGTTGTTTCATGCTGTCACTCCGCTGTTGTTTCATTTGCACATGGGTTCAATCTTTAACTACGACTATATTGATCGCAGTTAAGATCATCAAGCCTTTTACCTTCAATCGTCGGCAGAATTTATTCAATTGTTTGAATTTTATATTATTTTATTTTTATTAAGTGTAAGCATCTGTCGACATTGCATCGGTAACGGGAAGAAATTACTATTTAACTCAGAGTTAATCGTGCGGAGAAAACATGGCATTCTACAGTTCCGGGGTGGAGTATGGCATCCATAGCCTGATGTGTATGGTCGATAGCAAAGGCGAAGGGCGTGAGATGAGCGTGCGCGAAATCGCCGAATTGCAGGGCGTGCCTTATGACTACCTGGCCAAGATATTCACCAAGTTTTCCAAGGCTAAACTGGTTGAAAGCACCGAGGGGAAAGGCGGCGGCTTCCGGTTGGCCAAACCGGCCGATCAGATCACCGTGCTGGATATCGTTGCGGCCATCGATGGTGAAAAGGCGATCTTCGATTGCAAAGAGATCCGCCAACGCTTGGCCGTGTTTGATGCACCTGCGCCCGACTGGGCCTGTGAAGGTATCTGTGGCGTGCGTCAGGTGATGAATATTGCCCAGCAACGTATGGAAGAGGCGCTGTCGCAACATACCGTGCTGGATCTGGTACGGCGGATGTTAAGAAAGGCACCGGACGTCTTCCCGATCCAGATTGAAGAGTGGATCGATCATCGCCGTAACGATTGAACATTAGCATTACTGATGTCCGATTAGAAATATCCATTTCCCCTAATAATTTTCGCTTCGTATGATGCGCGTGTTGAACAGCACGCGCCGCTTTCCCGGCGTTGATATTTCCAGAAGGAACACCATGTTAGCCATCTATCTGCAAGGCTTTGCCTTGAGCGCCGCGATGATCCTGCCGCTTGGGCCACAAAACGTGTTTGTGATGAACCAGGGGATCCGCCGCCATTATCATCTGATGACCGCCTCGCTGTGCGCGTTGAGCGACATCGTTCTGATTTGCGCCGGTATTTTTGGCGGTAGCGCCTTGCTCAGCAGTTCGCCCACATTATTGGCGCTGGTGACCTGGGGCGGCGTCGCTTTCCTGCTGTGGTACGGCTGGGGCGCTTTCCGCACCGCGTTTAGCCAACATCTGGAGCTGGCAGCGGCGCAAGAGATGAAGCAAAACCGCTGGCGCATTGTGGTGACCATGTTGGCCGTTACCTGGCTGAACCCGCACGTGTACCTCGATACCTTTGTGGTGCTTGGCAGCCTGGGAGGGCAACTGACGCCAGATATTCGCTCCTGGTTTGCCTTTGGCGCGGTCAGCGCTTCGGTCGTCTGGTTCTTTGCCTTGGCATTGCTGGCCTCATGGTTGGCACCGTGGCTGAAAACCATGACGGCACAACGGATTATCAACGTTCTGGTCGGGTTGGTGATGTGGGGCATCGCACTGCAATTGGCCTGGCATGGGATAACCGCTAATTGGTAGCAATCGACCTTGTTTGACCCGCTGCGCCTTACATGTCGAGACGATTGAAGTTCATCAGCCGTCAATTTGTCACTAATCTGAATTCCAAGGGCGGCAGGATGTGTTAGTTTTGAGACTAGGCAACTAGTCATTCAAGGAGACACTGTGAAGCTTAAAACATTGGCCATGGCCGCAATGATTGGATTAGGCACGTTACCTCTGGCGCTGCAGGCAGCAGAAGTCCCGGAAGGGCCGCATGTGGTCACTTCCGGCACGGCCAGCGTGGATGCCACCCCGGATATTGCCACGCTGGCGATCGAAGTCAGCGTCTCTGCCAAAGATGCCGCCCAGGCGAAAAAACAGGTTGATGAACGCGTAGCGCAGTATTTCGACTTCCTGCAAAAAAACGGCATTGAAAAGAAAGATATCAATGCGGCCAACCTGCGCACTCAGCCGGAATATGATTATCTGAAAACCGGTGAATCGCAGCTGAAAGGCTACCAGGCCGTGCGCCAGGTGCAGGTGACTTTACGCCAGTTGGATAAACTCAACGAGCTGTTGGACGGAGCGCTGAAATCGGGTTTGAACGAAATTCGTGCGGTTGAACTCGGGGTGGCCAAGCCAGAGGTGTATCGCGAGCAGGCGCGTCAGAAAGCGATTGAAAATGCCACTCAGCAAGCCGCCTCGCTGGCGCAGGGCTTTAAGGCCAAGCTGGGGCCGGTGTACAGCATTCGCTATCACGTTGCCAACTACCAACCGATGCCGGTCGCGCGCATGTTTAAAGCCGCTTCTGCGGCACCGGAAAGTGATGCTGCCCAGACTTACGAACAGCAAAGCATTCACTTTGACGATCAGGTGGATGTGGTGTTTGAGCTGCAACGTAACGCTGCGCAGTAATAGCCCTTTGCTGGAGATTGGTTTAATACGTCATTTGTACCTGCCATGCGTATAACCCAATGGATTTCAAGTTGCAGCTAGTCGCCTAGCTGCGGCTTGAAAGACGAAGGGTTCAATCCTGCCTTAACACCTGATGCCCATGAGACAGCAGTGCATCGGTAACCTTACGCATCATGCGGCTCTCCGGTGCAAAACGGTGCCAGAACAGCATACGGCGCTGGAACAGGCCCGGTGTCAGGTCGATCAGCTCTCCGCTCGCCAACTCTCGCTCAATCTGCAGATGTGGGATCATACAGCAGGTGGTGCCTTGCCGTGCCAACTGAACAAACGCCTCTGACGAGTTAACGATATGGCAGGGAACGCTACCCGGCGAAAGATCGAAGTTCTGCTGTAAAAACGCCTGATGCATATCGTCGAGATGATCGAATGCCACCGCCGGTGCCTTCAGCAGGGCGGAACGGGTCACCCCGTTGGGGAAATAGCGTTCGGCAAAGGCTTTCGACGCGACGAACAGATAGTCCAGCGCGCCCAACCGATCGACCAGGCAGCTTGGCAGCGGCTGCGGCTGGATACTGACCGCGCCTACCACTTCCCCTCGGCGCAGACGTTCCTGCGTACGGGTTTCGTCTTCCACCTGCAAATTCAGGCGCACCGGGGAATCGGCCAGCACCGGTTTTAGCGCCGGTAGCAGCCAGGTTGCCAGGCTGTCGGCGTTGACCGCCAGTGACAGCAACAGCGGCGTATCGACCCCATGGTCATTCCCTAACCACTCCTCTTCCAGCAGCTCGACCTGATGCAGCAAGGCCAGCAGTTTTTGACCCTGCTCGGTTGGGCGTGGTGGCACGGTGCGTACCAGCAGCGGTTGGCCGAACAGGTTTTCCAACTGTTTGATGCGCTGGGATACCGCCGATTGGGTGATGCAAAGTTTTTGTGCCGCGCGCTCAAAGCCACGCTCACGGATCACCGCGTCCAGCGCTTGCAGCGTTCTATAGTCTGGGCGTTTCATCGGAGAGAAGATCCCTTTTAGTAAATTGATTCAGGCACTATGCCACATTTTTACACTTTCTCAGGTGAAAAAATCCCGGTCAGCTTTACAGACCGAGCATCATTGGCAGGGCAATAAATGTGCGGCAGGTTAAATAAGTGTGTTTTAGCCTAAGTTGCTGTCGGTGATTTACCCTATAATACGCACACGTTTTCGTACATAGGCAATGAACACATCATGACTCAGGATGAACTGAAAAAAGCGGTAGGCTGGGCGGCATTGGAATACGTGAAGCCAGGCACTATCGTGGGCGTGGGCACCGGCTCTACTGCGGCTCACTTTATCGATGCGCTGGGTTCGATCAAACACCAGATCGAAGGCGCGGTATCCAGCTCAGACGCATCGACCGCCAAGCTGAAAAGCCTGGGGATCCACGTTTTCGATAGCAATGAAGTGGATTCGTTGGATATCTACGTTGACGGTGCCGATGAAATCAACGGCCACATGCAGATGATCAAAGGCGGCGGCGCAGCCCTGACCCGTGAGAAGATCATTGCGGCTATTGCCCGTCAGTTTATCTGCATTGTCGACTCCACCAAGCAGGTTGATGTGTTAGGTAAATTCCCCTTGCCGGTAGAAGTGATCCCGATGGCCCGCTCCTACGTGGCACGTGAGCTGGTCAAGTTGGGCGGCCTGCCGGAATACCGCCAGAACGTAGTGACCGATAACGGCAACGTGATCCTGGATGTGTACAACCTGGAAATCCTCGATGCCATCGAGTTGGAAAACAAGATCAATGGCATTGCTGGTGTGGTGACCGTCGGCCTGTTTGCCAACCGTGGTGCGGATGTCGCGCTGGTCGGCACGCCGGATGGCGTTAAGAAAGTGGTCAGATAATCGGGCCGTGAAACCGGCGAGCCTGCTGACAAAGCCTCAGCCGGTTCGCGGTTTTTTACTGGCTAACGGTTCGCCACGCATAATTCTTGTCTTAAAATATCTTTTCTTAAAATCGGTAAATTTGGTGACATATGTCACATTACGATAATAACCTCCGTTAAGCTTCTGTCTAAATCTTTCCCAATGGTATTTTCCACCAGAAACCACCGACATCGCTGAGCCTTGTGCTAACGGGCAGGCAATCGTTTGTATTGCCGGGCGCGTTATTTTTGTTATGTTGGGGGGACATGCTGTTGATTTTGAGTTGCTGCCGGTCTGGCGGCCACTGAAAGCTAATGGGGAAACAGCTGCTCTTCTGAAGTCTGAACATAGGGTCGGGTAAATGGCAAAAGTATCATTGGAGAAAGACAGGATTAAGTTCCTGTTGGTAGAAGGGGTTCACCAGAGCACCGTAGATAACCTGCGTGCTGCCGGATATAGCAACATCGAATATCACAAAGGTGCGTTAGACACCGAAGCGCTGAAGGCATCGATCCGTGATGCACACTTCGTGGGTATCCGATCGCGTACGCATCTGTCCGAGGAAGTCTTCGCGGCCGCAGAGAAACTGGTCGCGGTGGGCTGTTTCTGTATCGGCACCAACCAGGTTGATTTGAAAGCGGCGACCAAACGCGGCATTCCGGTGTTTAACGCGCCTTTCTCCAATACTCGATCCGTGGCCGAAATGGTGCTGGGTGAGCTGCTGTTGATGCTGCGTGGTATCCCGAAGGCCAATGCCAAGGCACACCGTGGCCAGTGGGAAAAGCTGGCTGTCGGCTCGTATGAAGCGCGGGGCAAGAAGCTGGGGATCATCGGCTACGGCCATATCGGGACTCAGCTCGGCATCCTGGCGGAAGGTCTGGGGATGAAGGTGTTCTTCTACGATATCGAGAACAAGCTGCCGCTGGGTAATGCCCAACAGGTGCGCCATCTGTCAGATCTGCTCAATATGAGCGACGTGGTCACGCTGCACGTGCCGGAAACGCTGTCGACCAAGAACATGATCGGCACCGAAGAGCTGGCGCTGATGAAGCCAGGGGCGATCCTGATCAACGCCTCACGCGGCACCGTGGTGGATATCCCGGCACTGTGTAACGCCTTGGCGAGCGACCATCTGGCCGGTGCGGCAATCGACGTGTTCCCGGAAGAGCCGGCAACCAACAGCGATCCGTTCAATTCTCCACTGTGCGAGTTTGATAACGTGCTGTTGACGCCGCATATCGGCGGTTCGACCCAGGAAGCGCAGGAAAATATCGGTGATGAAGTGGCTGGCAAGCTGGCGAAGTATTCCGATAACGGCTCAACGCTGTCTGCGGTCAATTTCCCGGAGGTGTCGCTGCCAGCTCATGGCCCGAACGCCAGCCGTTTGCTGCATATTCATGAAAACCGCCCAGGTATCCTGACGCAGATTAACCAGATCTTCGCTGAAGAAGGGGTGAACATCGCGGCCCAGTATCTGCAGACCAGCTCGGAAATCGGCTACGTGGTTATCGATATCGAAGCGGAAACCGAACGTGCTGATGCCGCATTGCAACGTATGAAAGCAATTGAAGGGACCATCCGCGCCCGCTTACTGCTGTAATCGGTAACCGACGGAAAACAGCAAGGCCGGAGCAATCCGGCCTTTTGCTATGCGGAAATTGGCCAGGACCAGGTGTGTGACGGGGTAATAATCTCTGGCAGAGGGATATCCCATTGCTCCACTGGCAAAGCACTAACCTGTTGGCAATCATGTGCAATCCCCATCGGATAGGGACCTGCGTGCTGCCAGTTTTGTAAGGTGCGATCGTAAAACCCGCCGCCCATCCCCAGACGTTGCCCTGCAGAATCGAAGGCGACCAGCGGCGTCAACACCACATCCAGCAGTGACACCGGCAAGACATGGCGGACATCGAGTGCTGGCTCAAGGATTTTGAAGCGGTTGCTAACCAGTTTTGTTTGCGCGGTGTAATGCAGGAACAGCAAGTTACCAGGGCTGAACGGATGCAAAACCGGCAGATAAACCTGTTTACCCAGCTGCCACAGCCGCTCGATCAGCGGGCCTGTATCCAGTTCGCCATCAAAAGAAAGAAATGCTGCAATGTGTCTGGCCGCCTGAATGCGTGGATGTTGCGCAATATTGCAGGCCATTTGCTGGGCGAAATCATGCTGTTGAGCGGGCGTTAAGGCACGGCGTCGTTGGCGTATTTCGTTACGGATGAGTTGGCGTTGCTGAGCGAACTGAGGTTGCAAAGACATAGTGTTAGATTCGCCAGTCGTGGTGAGTTAACACACTGAAAACGCAGATGAAGGGATCTCCGAGATGCCGTCGCAGGCTGTAACCCTTGAACCCATGGTTCAAGGTGAACGTGCTGTCACAATCTTAAGGCTTCTCGGACGGGCCGAGCATGCACACCGATCATGGATCATCACATTCTGTTGGTACTAAATATCGGCTCAGGGGACTGGCCCGCTGGCAAACATCTCAGAGAAATTTTTCACTCATTGCCGGAGCCTTCAACTCCAGCAACTTAAGTTATTCGAATTGTGCATCCTGACGTTCAGAGATGCGACCCTGTTCAAGCAGCGCTTGTTCAATGGTCTGTTGCAGCATACGAATTCGTTGTTCCATATTGGCCGCATAGTCACGCGTTTTCAAGCGTTCTTGAGCAAGTTCGTGACAGACATTCAATGCTGCGATAAAAACGAGTTGCTCTGTATTTGTGACTCTAGTGCGAACTTTAAGATCTTGCAACCGTTGGTTAAGATCTTCTGCTGCCATATTCAACGCATCTTGTTGTTCTGGCGGGCAATTGACTCTTAACGAGCGGCCAAAAATTTGAATATCTACCGGTTGTGCAGACATGCCACCTTCCTGCCTAAATTTCGCGCCAGCACCGGTCAGCCATTGCCGGGCTGCCGAAGCGGGCGTCACTATATACACCTGGGTACCAAGATTCAACACTTTTTCAGTACCTGGTTGTAATCTACCGCGCCTAACATTACCAGACAAAAAACGGTTGCAAAATGCGTATTTACCGTATGTTTATCCGATCTGAGCTGATTATAACTAGCCACTGAGGTGTTGCCTCAACTGGTATACCAACGGACCTTGGTGGTAGCATAACACGAACTTATCCTGCCAACGATGACGAATGCGCATGTCTATACAGAATACATTTCCAAGTTACCAATCTTTGACCGTGGCTCTGAACCAGCAGGCGGTTGCTTTGACCGCAGCCGAGATGCACGGTTTGATCAGTGGCCTGCTGTGCGGTGGCAACCGCGATGCCAGCTGGCAGACGCTGGTGTTTGACTTGACCAACGAGGGCATTGCCTTCCCGCAGGCGTTGAGCCAACCGTTACAGCAACTGCATGAAATCACCCGTGATACGCTGGAAGATGACGAATTCATGTTCCAACTGATGATGCCGGAAGGCGAAACCGTCAGCGTGTTTGACCGTGCGGATGCCTTGGCGGGTTGGGTAAACCACTTCCTGTTGGGGCTGGGCATGATGCAGCCGAAGCTGGCGCAGGTGAAAGATGAAGTGGGCGAGGCGATCGACGATCTGCGTAATATCGCTCAACTGGGTTATGACGAAGGCGAAGACCAGGAAGAACTGGAACAGTCGCTGGAAGAAGTGGTGGAGTACGTGCGCGTTGCTGCGCTGCTTTGCCATACTGAATTTACCCGCCAGAAACCGACGGCCCCGGAAAATAAAAGACCGACGTTGCACTGACCGGCGGATCCCGCGTCCGTTGGCCGAGAGCGCTGATAACCCCTACTGACTGCGTTCAGCAGGTGGCATAAACCGATTTCAGGAGATGTGATGACCCAGCAGGAATTTCATAAACGCCGTCAGGCTTTGTTGGCACAGATGGCTCCGGCCAGCGCGGCAGTGATTTTCGCCGCACCGGAAGCGACGCGTAGTGCAGACTCTGAATATCCCTATCGTCAGAACAGTGATTTCTGGTATCTCACCGGTTTCAACGAGCCGGAAGCGGTGCTGATCCTGGTGAAGAGTGATGAAACTCATAACCACAGCGTGCTGTTCAACCGCGTACGCGATCTGACGGCAGAAATCTGGTTTGGCCGCCGTTTGGGTCAGGACGCGGCTCCGGCCAAGCTGGGGGTAGACCGTGCGCTGGCCTTTGACGAAATCAACGATCAGTTGCACCTGCTGCTCAACGGCCTGGACGTGGTGTATCACGCGCAGGGGCAATATGCCTATGCCGATGAAATCCTGTTCGGCGCGTTGGATAAGCTGCGTAAAGGCTTCCGTCAGAATCTGGAAGCCCCTGCAACCCTGACGGATTACCGCCCGTGGCTGCATGACATGCGCCTGTTCAAGTCGGCGGAAGAAGTAGCGGTAATGCGCCGCGCCGGTGAGATCAGCGCCCTGGCGCATACCCGTGCGATGGAGAAGTGCCGTCCGGGCATGTTCGAATATCAGCTCGAAGGGGAGATCCTGCACGAGTTTACCCGCTTGGGTGCCCGTTTCCCGTCTTACAACACCATCGTCGGCAGCGGTGAAAATGGCTGTATCCTGCATTACACCGAAAACGAGTGTGAAATGCGTGACGGCGATTTGGTGCTGATTGATGCCGGTTGCGAATACCGTGGCTATGCCGGTGATATCACCCGTACCTTCCCGGTTAACGGCAAGTTCAGCAAGCCGCAACGTGAGGTCTATGACATCGTGCTGGCGTCGATCAACAAGGCGCTGGAACTGTTTAAACCGGGTATCAGCATTCGCGAAGTGAACGATCAGGTGGTACGCATCATGATCGCCGGGTTGGTTGAACTGGGCGTGATGAAGGGCGACGTGGAACAGCTGTTTGCCGAGCAGGCGCACCGCCAGTTCTTTATGCACGGCCTGAGCCATTGGTTGGGGCTGGATGTACATGACGTGGGCCACTATGGTTCAGCGAGCCGCGATCGCGTGCTGGAACCAGGCATGGTGTTGACGGTAGAGCCTGGCCTGTATATCGCGCCGGATGCCGATGTACCGCAGGAGTATCGTGGTATCGGTATCCGCATCGAGGATGACATCCTGATCACCCAAGACGGCAATGAGAATTTGACCGCCAGCGTGGTGAAGGATGCCGATGCGATTGAAGCCTTGATGGCGGCGGCCAGATAACATGAGTGTAATCATTGTGGGCGGTGGGATGGCGGGCGCCACGTTGGCGCTGGCGGTTTCATCACTGACTCAGGGTAAGGTGGTCGTCGATCTGGTGGAGGCAACCCTGCCAGACGATCGTGCACATCCAGGCTTTGATGCTCGGGCTATCGCTCTGGCGCAGGGAACCTGCCAACAGCTGGCGCGCATCGGCGTTTGGGCTGCGCTGCGGGACTGTGCCACGGCGATCGCTCACGTCCACGTCAGCGATCGCGGGCATGCCGGTTTTGTGAACCTGCATGCGCGGGACTATCAGGTGGAGGCGTTGGGGCAGGTGATTGAACTGCACGATGCCGGGCAGCGGCTGTTTGCCCTGCTGGCGAAAGCCCCTGGGGTCACTCTGCATTGCCCGGCCAAAGTGGTCGACGTGCTACGCACCGCCGATCGCGCGCAAGTGCAGTTGGATAACGGGCAGTGCCTGACTGGCCAGTTGCTGGTGGCGGCGGACGGTTCACGTTCGGCGCTGGCACAGGCCTGCAATATCCAGTGGCAGCAGAGTGATTACCCGCAGTTTGCCACCATTGCCAACGTTTCGACGGCCGAGGCTCCGCAAGGGCGGGCGTTCGAGCGTTTTACCCGCTACGGGCCGTTGGCGCTGTTGCCGATGTCTGGCGGGCGTAGTTCCCTGGTGTGGTGCCACGCACGGGAAACTCGTCAGCAGGTCGATAGCTGGAGTGACGAGCGTTTTCTCAGCGAGCTGCAACAGGCGTTCGGCTGGCGCTTGGGCAAGATGCTGAAGGCGGGTAAGCGCCACAGTTACCCTCTTAGCCTGTTGAGGGCCAATCAGCACGTTAGCCACCGCTTGGCGCTGGTTGGCAACGCGGCGCAAACGCTGCACCCGATCGCCGGTCAGGGCTTCAACCTGGGCCTGCGTGACGTGATGTCGCTGGCGGAAACCCTGGCAGAAGCCGCGCAGGCTGGCACCGATCTAGGTGCCTATACGCTATTGAGTCAGTACCAGCAGCGACGCCAGCAAGATCAGCAGGCAACCATTGGCGTCACCGACGGTTTGATCCGCCTGTTTGCCAATAGCTATGCGCCGCTGGTCGCCGGGCGTAATCTGGGGCTGATGGCAATGGAGCAGCTACCGGTCATGCGCGATGCCTTTGCCAAACGCACGTTAGGTTGGGTTGAACGCTAATTTATTCCCTCATACTTGCTTGCCGAAGTGGGGCAATATGTTGATAAAAGTCGCTGAATCAGCTCCCTCTCCCTGTGGGAGAGGGTTGGGCCGAAGTAGGGATGAACACTAATTTTTTGCCCTACCTGCCTTGCCGAAGTGGGGCAATATGTTGATAAAAGTCACTGAATCAGCTCCCTCTCCCTGTGGGAGAGGGTTGGGCCGAAGTAGGGATGAACACTAATTTTTGCCCTACCTGCCTTGCCGAAGTGGGGCAATATGTTGATAAAAGTCACCGAATCAGCTCCCTCTCCCTGTGGGAGAGGGTTGGGTCGAAGTTGGGATGAACACTAATTTTTGCCCTACCAGCCTTGCCGAAGTGGGGCAATATTTTGATAAAAGTCACCGAATCAGCTCCCTCTCCCTGTGGGAGAGGGTTGGGCCGAAGTAGGGATGAACACTAATTTTTGCCCTACCTGCCTTGCCGAAGTGGGGCAATATTTTGATAAAGTCACCGAATCAGCTCCCTCTCCCTGTGGGAGAGGGTTGGGCCGAAGTTGGGATGAACACTAATTTTTTGCCCTACCTGCCTTGCCGAAGTGGGGCAATATTTTGATAAAGTCACCGAATCAGCTCCCTCTCCCTGTGGGAGAGGGTTGGGGTGAGGGGCAAATTCAAGGAACTCAAGCAGCATGCAATCATTTGATGTGATTATCGCCGGTGGCGGTATGGTGGGATTGGTACTGGCCTGCGGTTTGCAGGGCAGTGGCCTGCGCATAGCGGTGCTGGAACATCGGCAGCCAGATTTATCACCGCTGCCAGAACAGCCAGCGTTGCGCGTATCTGCCATTAACGCCGCCAGCGAGCGCTTGCTGCAAAGCATTGGCGTGTGGGATGAGATCCGCAATCTGCGTGCCAGCCCGTATAACGCGATGGAAGTCTGGGATCGTGACAGCTTCGGCAAGATCGCGTTTCGCGGCGACGAATGTGGTTTCAGCCATCTCGGCCATATCATAGAAAACGAGGTGATCCAGCAGGCGTTGTGGCACAAGGCGGCCACGTTGGCCGACGTGACGCTGCTCGCTCCGGCCGCGCTGAAACAGGTGGCATGGGGGGAAAACGACGCCTTCGTCACGCTGGAAGATGGCCGCATGTTAACCGCCCGGTTGGTGATCGGTGCCGACGGTGCCAACTCCTGGCTGCGCCAGCACGCCGATATCCCGTTGACCTTCTGGGATTACCGCCACAGCGCGCTAGTGGCGACCATTCGTACCGAAGAGCCCCATTTGGCCACGGCCCGCCAGGTGTTTCATGGCGAAGGGATCCTGGCCTTCCTGCCGTTTAGCGATCCGCATTTGAGTTCGATCGTCTGGTCGGTCGCGCCAGAAGAGGCAGAACGGCTGCAACAGCTGGAACCGGGTGCCTTTAACCGCGAACTGGCGATGACCTTCGATATGCGTTTGGGCAACTGCCAACTCGAAAGCGAGCGGCTGACCTTCCCACTTACTGGGCGCTATGCTCGCAGCTTTGCTGCCCATCGTCTGGCTTTGGTGGGGGATGCGGCACATACCGTGCATCCGCTGGCCGGGCAGGGTGTGAACCTGGGCTTTATGGACGCCGCCGAGCTGATTTCCGAACTGAAACGGCTGCAACGTCAGGGCAAGGATATCGGTCAGCATCTGTATCTGCGCCGTTATGAGCGCCGCCGCAAGCACGGTGCTGCGGTGATGTTGGCGAGCATGCAAGGGTTCCGCGAACTGTTTGCAGGCCATAACCCGGCGAAGAAACTGCTGCGTGACGTGGGCTTAAGGCTGGCCGACAGCCTGCCGGGCGTGAAGCCGAAACTGGTGCGGCAGGCGATGGGGCTTAACGATCTGCCGGACTGGCTTGTCTAAAACCTTACTAGGTAGGGGGCAGTGTAGTTGTTAAATGGGCGCTGCATACGGCGCCCGCTAATCTGCATGTTTACCCGTCATCGATTTCCCTTATACCGCCCTTCGTTTGAGAAATTCTAATTTCAGACAAAATTTTCCATTACTTTTTCTAATTCCATGGTCGGTTATCAAAAACCGATATTCTTCATCCCAGCATCGGTTTGTTATATAACTTCGGATTTTTGCCGCTTTAATTGTTAATTTTGTGCCTTAAAGCGCATTTTTCCAGTGAAAAACTCTGCAAACTAACGCGGCATTTTACCGACCCTGAACCCGCTCGAGCCTATTTTAACTTATGGTTAATAGGGGCGTTCGGTGTTAACGTCAGGGCAAAGGTATCGTTTGCGTCGTTGACCATTAACGAGGCAATTTGTGTTGAGCAGCCAGCGTGTTTCGCGTAATCAGGCCCGCGAGCTACACCCGCCTTATTGCGTAATAACACCCTGTCTTCGGCTACTTGAGTGAAAAGAGGGAAAAGATGGCAAAGCAAACCCCACTGTACGACCAGCACGTGGCGTGCGGTGCGCGCATGGTTGATTTTCATGGCTGGATGATGCCGCTGCACTATGGCTCCCAGATTGATGAACACCACGCCGTGCGTCAGGATGCCGGTATGTTCGATGTCTCCCATATGACCATCGTGGATCTGCGCGGTGCCCGTACCCGTGAATTCCTTCGTTACCTGCTGGCGAACGATGTCGCCAAACTCACTCAATCTGGTAAGGCGCTGTATACCGGCATGCTGAATGCGTCCGGCGGCGTGATCGACGATCTGATCGTCTATTTCTTTACCGAAGACTATTTCCGTCTGGTGGTGAACTCCGCCACCCGCGAAAAGGATCTGGCCTGGATCGAACAGCATGCGGCTCCGTACAACGTTGAGCTGACGGTGCGCGACGATCTGGCGCTGGTTGCGGTGCAAGGCCCACAGGCTAAAGAGCGCGCCGCCACCTTATTTACCCCAGAACAGAAGCAGGCTGTGGACGGCATGAAGCCTTTCTTCGGCGTGCAGGCGGGGGATCTGTTTATTGCTACTACCGGCTATACCGGCGAAGCGGGCTATGAAATTGCCTTGCCGAAAGAGCTGGTAGTGGATTTCTGGCAGAAACTGCTGGCAGCAGGGGTAAAACCTGCCGGACTTGGTGCCCGCGACACCCTGCGTCTGGAAGCCGGCATGAACCTCTACGGCCAGGAAATGGACGAAGGCGTTTCACCGTTAGCCGCCAATATGGGCTGGACCGTTGCCTGGGAACCGCAGGAGCGTCAGTTTATCGGCCGTGAAGCGTTGGAACAGCAACGCGAAAAAGGCACCGAACAACAGGTCGGCTTGATCATGACGGAAAAAGGCGTATTACGTAATGAGCTGCCGGTGCATTTCACCGATGCGAACGGTCAGCCGCAGGTTGGGGTGATTACCAGCGGTTCTTTCTCACCGACCTTGGGCTTCAGCATTGCGCTGGCAAGGGTTCCGACTGGTATCGGTGAACAGGCTATCGTACAGATCCGTAACCGTGAAATGCCGGTGAAAGTCTGTAAGCCAGGCTTTGTGCGTGCAGGTAAGTCACTGATCAATTAGTTTTTATTCTTCGAAGGAGTAGCAGGCCAATGAGCAATGTGCCAACAGAATTGAAATACGCCACCTCCCATGAGTGGGTGCGTGACGCAGGCAACGGCGAATTCGTTGTCGGTATCACCGAACACGCGCAGGAACTGCTGGGCGATATGGTCTTTGTCGATCTGCCGGAAGTCGGCGCCACGGTTTCCGCGGGTGATGACTGTGCCGTTGCGGAGTCGGTCAAGGCCGCTTCCGATATTTATGCGCCAATCAGCGGTGAGATCATTGCCGTTAACGGCGAACTGGAAAGCTCCCCGGAGCTGGTCAACAGTGAGCCGTACGGTGAAGGTTGGTTGTTCCGCATCAAGGCATCCGATGTGGCAGAGCTAGACAAGCTGCTGGATGCTGGCGCTTATCAGGCCTCCATCGACGAGTAATCACTACCACGCCCCACCAACCTGTGGGGCGTTTTGCAGTTCAGGCTATATCCCGTACCCCGCAAGCATTCAGGAATTTGTAGCAATGACTCAGACACTCAGCCAACTTGAACACAGCGAAGCGTTCATCGAGCGCCACATCGGCTCTTCCGCAGAGCAACAGCAGCAGATGCTGGAAGCCGTGGGCGCTCGCTCGCTCAGCGCGCTGATCCAACAGATTGTGCCAGCCGATATCCAACTGCCAGGACCACCGCCGGTAGGCGATGCGGCTACGGAACATCAGGCGCTGGCCGAACTGAAGGCGATTGCCTCACAGAATCAGCGCTACAAATCCTATATCGGTATGGGTTACAGCGCGGTGCTGACGCCGCCGGTGATCCTGCGCAACATGCTGGAAAACCCAGGCTGGTATACCGCTTATACCCCTTATCAGCCGGAAGTGTCGCAAGGCCGCCTTGAGGCGCTGCTCAACTTCCAGACGCTGACTCTCGATCTGACCGGGCTGGATCTGGCCTCTGCCTCCTTGCTGGATGAAGCTACCGCTGCCGCAGAAGCGATGGCGTTGGCCAAGCGAGCCAGCAAACTGAAAGACGCCAACCGCTTCTTTGTGGCCGACGATGTGCACCCACAAACGCTGGATGTGGTACGTACCCGCGCCGAAACCTTTGGCTTTGACGTGATCGTCGACAAAGCGGCGAAGGTGCTGGAACTGCAAGGCGTGTTTGGTGTGCTGCTGCAACAGGTTGGCACCACCGGTGAACTGCACGATTACAGCGCCCTGTTGGCAGAGCTGAAAACGCGCAAAATCATCACCAGCATGGCGGCCGACATTATGGCGCTGGTGCTGCTGACGGCACCGGGCAAGCAAGGGGCCGACGTGGTATTCGGCTCTGCGCAACGTTTCGGCGTACCTATGGGTTACGGTGGTCCACACGCGGCGTTCTTCGCCTGCCGTGACGAATTCAAACGCTCGATGCCAGGCCGTATTATCGGGGTATCCCGTGACGCTGCCGGCAATACCGCGCTGCGCATGGCGATGCAAACCCGTGAACAACATATCCGCCGCGAAAAGGCCAACTCGAATATCTGTACCTCGCAGGTGCTGCTGGCCAACATCGCCAGCCTGTATGCGGTGTACCATGGCCCACAAGGTCTGCAACGTATTGCCGGGCGTATCCATCGCCTGACCGATATCCTGGCCGTTGGCCTGCAACAAGCGGGTCTGACACTGCGCCATCAAACCTGGTTCGACACGCTGACCGTGGAAGTGAAAGACAAGGCGGCAGTGCTGGAGCGCGCGCTGGGCTTTGGCATCAACCTGCGTACCGATATCCACGGAGCAGTCGGCATCACGCTGGATGAAGCCACTTCCCGTGAAGATGTGCAGACGCTGTTTGCCCTGTTGGCTGGCGATAACCACGGTTTGGATATCGATGCGCTGGATGCCGCCGTGAGCAAAAACAGCCAGTCGATCCCGGCGGCCATGCTGCGTAAAGATCCGATCCTTACGCATCCGGTGTTTAACCGCTATCACAGCGAAACCGAGATGATGCGCTATATGCACCGTCTGGAGCGTAAAGATCTGGCGTTGAACCAGGCGATGATCCCGCTGGGCTCCTGCACCATGAAGTTGAACGCCGCTGCGGAAATGATCCCGATCACCTGGCCGGAATTCTCTGAACTGCACCCGTTCTGCCCACCAGAGCAGGCAGCAGGCTATCAACTGATGATTGGGCAGCTTTCTCAATGGTTGGTGCAACTGACCGGTTACGATGCGGTTTGCATGCAGCCGAACTCGGGCGCACAGGGTGAATATGCCGGTCTGCTGGCGATCCGTCGCTACCATGAAAGCCGCAATGAGGCTGGGCGTAATATCTGCCTGATCCCAAGCTCGGCGCACGGTACCAACCCGGCTTCTGCCCAGATGGCGGGCATGGGCGTGGTGGTCGTGGCCTGTGACAAGAATGGCAACATCGATCTGCACGATCTGCGGGTGAAGGCCGAGCAGGCCGGGGAAGCCCTGTCCTGCATCATGGTGACCTACCCGTCAACCCATGGCGTGTATGAAGAAACCATCCGCGAAGTGTGCCAGATCGTGCATCAGTTTGGCGGCCAGGTTTACCTCGACGGTGCCAACATGAACGCGCAGGTGGGGATCACCACGCCGGGCTATATCGGCGCGGACGTATCGCACCTCAACCTGCATAAAACCTTCTGTATCCCTCACGGCGGTGGCGGCCCAGGTATGGGACCTATCGGTGTGAAATCTCATCTGGCACCGTTCGTGCCGGGCCACAGCGTGGTGCAGATTGATGGTGTTACCACCCAGCAAGGGGCAGTTTCTGCTGCACCGTTCGGCAGCGCCTCTATCTTGCCGATCAGCTGGATGTATATCCGTATGATGGGCGCGGAAGGGCTGAAGCAGGCCAGCCAGGTGGCGATCCTGAATGCCAACTACATCGCAACCCGCCTGAAAGACGCTTATCCGGTGTTGTATACCGGCCGCGATCACCGCGTAGCGCACGAATGTATTCTGGATATTCGCCCGCTGAAAGAACAGACAGGCATTAGCGAGATGGATATCGCCAAGCGCCTGATCGACTACGGTTTCCATGCGCCGACCATGTCGTTCCCGGTGGCAGGCACGCTGATGGTTGAACCGACCGAGTCGGAAAACAAGGTGGAACTGGATCGCTTTATCGATGCGATGCTAGCTATCCGCAGCGAGATTGACCGAGTGCAACAAGGCGAATGGCCTCTGGAAGACAACCCATTGGTTAACGCACCGCACGTGCAGGCGGAACTGGTTAACGACTGGCAGCATGCTTACAGCCGCGAGCTGGCAGTGTTCCCGATAGCGGGTGTGCGTGATAACAAATACTGGCCGAGCGTGAAGCGCCTGGATGATGTCTACGGCGATCGTAATCTGTTCTGCTCTTGCGTACCGATGAGCGACTACGAATAACACTATTTTGCCAAAATGATGATCGAGGGATACGGCATAAAGCCGTGTCCCTTTTTTATTGCAGCACCGTAGCAATTGCGGTTCACTGATTAATCTACCGTCGAGCAGCAAGTTGCCTGACTTGCTTGCGTAAATACCCGCTATCGTTTCTGATCTCAATAGCAAGGAACAATAATGACAAAAGTAGTGTTAGTGACCGGTGCCAGCCGGGGCATAGGCCGCGCGACGGCATTATTATTGGCCCAGCAGGGCTATGCGGTGGGCGTCAATTATCTGCGTGATAGCGCTGCTGCTGAATTAGTGGTGGCGCAGATCCGCCAACAGGGTGGCAAGGCACTGGCTTTGCAGGCAGATATCGCCGAGGAAGCAGAGGTAGTGGCGATGTTTGCCGAACTGGAAACCACGTTGGGGCCAATTGATGCACTGGTCAATAACGCAGGCATTCTGTTCCAACAGGCGAGCATTGAGCAACTCACCGCCGAGCGGATCAATAAGGTGCTGACGACCAACGTCACCGGGTATTTTCTCTGCTGCCGCGAAGCGGTAAAACGTATGGCGTTACGCCATGGTGGGCAGGGAGGAGCGATCGTCAACGTGTCTTCCGCTGCGTCGCGTCTGGGGGCTCCGTGGGAGTATATCGACTATGCGGCGTCAAAGGGGGCTGTGGATACGTTGACTACCGGTCTGGCGTTGGAAGTGGCGGCACAGGGGATACGCGTCAACTGTGTAAGGCCAGGTTGTATTTACACCGAGATGCATGCCAGTGGAGGAGAACCTGGGCGGGTAGAGCGGGTGAAGTCTGCGTTGCCAATGCAGCGGGGTGGTCAGCCAGAGGAGGTGGCGCAAGCTGTGGCCTGGCTGCTTTCCGATGCGGCGTCCTACGTCACCGGCAGCTTTATCGAAGCCGCTGGTGGACGTTAAGTACGACAATCGCGGTGTCCCCTCACCCCAACCCTCTCCCACAGGGAGAGGGAGCCAGTTCAGTGTGGTGGTCAGGTGCCGTGATCACTCTGCTTCCCGGTGCAAAGGGAAACTGATTCAGGAAGTTGGTCGGGTGGGTTTCTGCAACTGATAGCAACTCGATCGGTCAGGGCTAAGGAATCCCCAGAAAAATTGAGGCGAGAAATAGGCTGCTTTTCACATAGAAACGGGATGAAAAACAGCCTTAAGCAGACGAGAAGAGGTCGTTTGTAATTCTCTCACTGCCAATTTACGAACAAAATGGAACAGATTGTTCGTAAAACACGCGTTCTAATTCTCTGAAATCAGTAACAAAAAATTAGTGGGGATTCCTCAGCCCACAGGGAGAGGGAGCCAGTTCAGTGTGGTGGTCAGGTGTCGTGATCACTCTGCTTCCCGGTGCAAAAGGAAACTGATTCAGGAAGTTGGTCGGGTGGGTTTCTGCAACTGATAGCAACTCGATCGGTCCCCTCTCCCTGTGGGAGAGGGTTAGGGTGAGGGGCATTACTTCAGCCAGCCTTTACGCTGTGCATCCCGCAAATGCTGCTCCAAATGTTGCCACAGCTCGGGATGGATCTCGGCAATCATCGTATTACGGTCCAAGACCTGTTGCAGGCTGATATCATTCTCTACCCAGCTCTGACCGCCGTTGTGCAGGTTCATCAGCATTGGCATACAGCGATCCAGCACCAACGCAAAGCGGGCATCGGCACTTTCGCCTGCTTCATACTCCTGCCACAACGCGGTGAAAACCTCACGTTGTGGTTCCGGCAATATCCCGAACAGCCGTTTTGCCGCCGCTACTTCCTGGTCGTGGATCGCCGCTCGTGCTGCCAGATCGTAAACCATGACGTCACCGGCATCGATCTCGACGATATCGTGCAGTAGAGCCATCTGGATCACACGCTGAATATCCACCTCATCGCTGGCATAAGGGGCCAGGCTCAAGGCCGCAATGGCAAAGTGCCAACTATGCTCGGCCGAATTTTCCTGACGCTGGGTGCCCATCACCTTGGTACGGCGTTGCACGCTTTTAAGTTTGTCGATTTCCATCAGAAACTGGATGGTTTGAGTCATGGAGCCAAAGTCTAAGGCGGGTACAGCGGATGACATGATACGAACCTCGAGGTGAATGGTGGGATACCCGATGTTTTTCAGCCGCACTGACGCCAACTGAAATCCATAGGGTGCAAAGCATATCGATTGTAGCCCAGCGGGCTGAGGATTTCGATGCTGGCATGGTGTTACAAGCACTCACATTTTTATTTTAGCTTACACGTGTACACTGGAATCGTTCTCAGTTAATCTCATTTGCAGTGAATTCGCACAATATGCGTTGTTTTGAGGGGTTGCGCGTTATGGGGAAAAAGGACGAAGTGAAAGTCGGGGCAGACCAGTTGTCCGCCACGGCTTATCCATGGGCAGAGGAAATTGCCAACAGCATCAGCCACGGTATCGGTTTGGTGTTTGGGATTGTCGGCCTGGTGCTGCTGTTGGTTCAGGCGGTAAACGACGGCGCTGGGGTAACGGCTATCACCAGTTATAGCCTGTATGGCGGCAGTATGATCCTGCTGTTCCTGGCTTCAACGTTGTATCATGCCATTCCACATCAGAGAGCCAAGCATTGGCTGAAAAAATTTGACCACTGCGCCATCTACCTGCTGATCGCCGGAACCTATACGCCATTCCTGCTGGTGGGTCTGGACTCACCGTTGGCGCGTGGGCTGATGGTGGTGATCTGGGGGCTGGCGCTGTTCGGCGTGATTTTCAAACTGGCATTTGCGCACCGTTTTGAGGTGCTGTCGCTGGTGACCTATCTGACCATGGGCTGGCTGTCGCTGATCGTAATCTATCAGTTGGCGATGCGCCTGGAAGCCGGTGGGGTCACTTTGCTGGCGGTTGGGGGCGTGGTGTATACGCTAGGGGTGATTTTCTATGCCTCGAAACGCTTCCGTTTTGGCCATGCGATCTGGCATGGTTTTGTGCTCGGCGGCAGCGTGTGCCACTTTATGGCGATCTACCTTTACGTATAACCCATCGATCTGTTGTCGATATATTGCCAAAGCGTTTCTTTTGGGTTAAAAAGAGGCGCTTGTTTCTTTCGGGTATCCAGCAAGCCTTGGTTTTATTTCTGAGCCCGCCAAACCTCTCGCTTTCAAGCCGCAGGGGGTTGGCTGCGCTGGCTGCTGGCTGACCTGCATCTTGAGATCTGAGGGGTAGTTTGCACCTCCCGGTGCCTTTAATCATTACCCAGGACTCAATTTATGATCGTTCGTTTATCCAAAGCGCTGCTGGTTTGCGCTATCGCGCTATTTGCCTCATTGGTAGCCTTTGGCAATATCACCGATTACGGCACCAACTTTGCTTTCGTACGCCATGTTTTTATGATGGATACGATCTTCCCTGATGCCACTATCACCTATCGTTCCATCCAGTCGCCATGGCTGCATCAGGTGGGATATATCGGCATTATTGCGTTGGAAACCCTCACCGCTATTTTGTGCTGGATTGGAGGGATCCGTCTGCTGTGCGGTCTGAAATTGCCAGCGGCCAGCTTTAACCGGGCCAAGACCTTTGCCATCGCGGGGTTGACGTTAGGCTTCCTCACCTGGCAGGTGGCCTTTATGTCGGTTGGCGGCGAGTGGTTTGGCATGTGGATGTCAAAACAGTGGAACGGTGTACCTGATGCTTTCCGCTTCTTTGTCACCATTTTGCTGGTGCTGATTTATCTGGTGCCGCGTGATGGGGAATTGGACGAATAACTCGTCTGGCCGCAGGCGCGATGCCTGCGGCCAAACCACTTACTTTTCTTCCGCCAGTGAGTAAGGCAGAGGCTTGATGGTGAGCTGGCTGCTGGCATCATCGCGTACGCGCAGCACGCTGTCCGCTTCCAGATCGTTATTCATCACCACCTGCACCCACAGCGTCCCGTCAGCCAGCGCGCTTGCCGCCAGCACGGTGCCGGTACGGCGCCAGTTTTCGCCCAGCCGCAATTCCAGATCGTCACCCGCCTGTGGAACCTGGCTGGCTTTACCTTCCAGCCAGTACAGGGCACGTTTGTTGGCTCCCCGGAACTTGGCTCGAGCCACCATTTCCTGCCCGGTGTAGCAGCCTTTGCTGAAGCTGATCCCGTCCAGCGCTTGCAGATTGGTCGCCTGAGGGATCAGTTGCGCGCTGTTTGCTGCATCAATCACCGGATAACCGGCCTCGATATCCAGGGCCAGCCATTGGCGGCTGTCGTTCAGCTCAGCCTGCCCTTCCAGCTTGGAAGCTAGCAGAGCTGCGGTTTCTGGCGTGGTGATCAAGGCAAAACGTTCTGCTGGCAGCGCAAAGTGCAGCAAGGTGGTATCACCGTCTTGCACCACTTGATGTTCTGCATCTGGCAGGGTGCTAAACACCTTCGCCAATGCGGCCCGCGCCTCAAGGCCAGCGAGGCCCAGCAGCACCGCATCGCTGTCTGCCGCAATGGTGATCTTGGAGAACACCGCGTATTTCTTTATTTCCGCCAGTTGGCTTTCCAGCACGCTGCGGCGCTCAAGATAGGCAAAGCCTTCACCGCGGTGGAATAAACGCAGGTTGCTCCACATTTTGCCTTTGGCATCGCAATGGCCGCACAGCACGTGTTGATCGGCCACCAGCTTGTCGATATCAGCCGTTACCTGGCCCTGAAGATATTTTACCGTGTCTGGCCCACTCAACTGCACCATGGCCCAATCTTCCAGTGAGATCAGCGTCAGTGGCAGATGGGAGGAGGCGGAAGGTTGACGGGGTGGAAAAGGAATATTGAACGCCATAATCGGTTCCTGCTGCATGTTTAGCATACCTGTTGGGGTTGCTACCATGGTAAAAGAGGTGGCTGGCTTTGCAAACAGTTATTACCAGGCAGCGCTTTTTTTGACATTTTACGTTTTGTTTGGTGAACGCCCTTCCCGGCGAGTATGTCAAATTGTTACTCTAGGCGCTTACGGTCAACGAGACCCAATTGTGCCCAAATCGTTGGCTGACGGAATTAAATTGTGCGTGTGTTGCCATACCTAGTGTCGGTTGCCCAAGAGCATGGTAAGCCATGCCGAACAGAGGTTAGTCATAACAACATGGATATTAACAATAAAGCACGTATTCACTGGGCCTGCCGTCGCGGCATGCGCGAGTTGGATATCTCGATCATGCCGTTTTTCGAACATGAATACGATACGCTGAGTGACGCAGACAAGGCCGTATTCATCCGCTTGCTCGAATGTGACGACCCCGATTTGTTCAACTGGCTGATGAATCATGGTGCTCCGCAGGATCAAGATCTGCAGAGAATGGTGTCTCTGATCCAAACTCGAAATAAAGCCCGTGGCCCAGTGGCGATGTGATGTCCGCGTTTCCTGGCGTACCCAGTTAGTCTCGTTGCTGACTCACGGCCTGCTGATTTTGCTGATCCTGATCGCCCCGTGGCCGGAAGGCTATGGCCCGATCTGGTTGGTGCTGTTGACGTTGGTGGTGTTTGAGTGCATTCGCAGCCAAAAGCGCATTGCATCCAGGCAGGGAGAACTGCGGTTGCTGGCTGAACGCCGGATTGAGTGGTATGGCCAGGAATGGCTGATGGTGAAAAAACCCTGGATGCCTGGTTTCGGTATTTTACTGTCGCTTCAGCAGGCCAACGGCAAAAAACGCCATCGGCTGTGGTTGGCTTCGGATTCCATGAGCAAAGCGGATTGGCGCCAACTGTGTCAGCGGTTGTTGTTTGAACCCTCCGCCAGCGACGAGGACGCATAATGAAACCGCTGCTTTGGCTGGTAGAAGATGAGCCCAGCATTGCGGATACGCTGATTTATACCCTGGAGAGTGAAGGCTTTCAGGTGCGTTGGTTTGAACGTGGCGAGCCTGCTTTGCAGGCTTTGCAACAGGGCTTACCGGCGTTGGTGATCCTCGACGTCGGCCTGCCCGACATCAACGGTTTTGAACTTTGCCGCCGGCTGTTGGCGCAGGAGGCAGATTTACCGATCCTGTTTCTTACCGCCCGCAGTGGTGAAGTCGATCGCCTGATCGGGCTGGAAATCGGCGCCGATGACTACGTCGCCAAACCCTTTTCCCCGCGTGAGGTCAGTGCTCGCGTGCGCACTATTCTGCGGCGTCTACACAAACAGCAGCGTTTGCAGCAACCGGCTCTCTATCATTTTGGTGCCTTTAGCCTGGATGAAGAGGGGGCCACGATCTGCTATCACCAGCAGCCGCTGCCGCTGACCCGCTATGAATTCCTGTTGTTGAAAACCCTGTTGCAAGCGCCTGGCCGGGTGTTCTCCCGCCAGCAGTTGATGGACATCGTCTGGGCCCAGGCGGAAGAGAGCCTGGATCGAACCGTCGATACCCATATCAAAACGCTGCGTGCCAAACTGCGGGCGATCGACGCCGCAGAGCCCCCGATCCATACCCATCGTGGCTTAGGCTACAGCGTGAGCCGACAGCCATGAGGATTGGCCTGCGCCTGCTGTTGGGCTATTTCCTGATTGTGGCGGTGGCGGGTTATTTCGTGCTGAGCATTTTTGTGCAGGAGGTCAAACCTGGCGTACGGCGCGCCACCGAAGGCACGCTGGTGGATACTGCCAACCTGCTGGCGCAGGTGGCGCGGTTGGATATGAGACATGGGGATGCGGCAAAGGGTCAGTTGGCGCAGGCTATCGCCCAACTTAATCAACGGCCGATCGGGGCCAATATTGCCGGGATCCGCAAAGATCGTAACGAGTATCGCGTCTATGTTACCGATGGGCGTGGCAAGGTGATTTTCGATTCATCAGGCCAGGCGCTGGGGCAGGATTACTCCCGCTGGAACGATGTTTATCTGACATTACGTGGTCAATACGGTGCGCGCAGCACCCGGACGATTGCCGAAGATGAGAACAGTTCGGTGATGTACGTGGCCGCACCGGTGGTAGAGCAAGGGCAGATTATCGGCGTGTTGAGCGTCGGCAAGCCTAACAGCACCATGGCACCGGTGATCCGCCGCAGCGAGCGGCGGATTTTGCTGGCGGGTGCGGTGCTGCTGGGGATTGCGCTGGCGATCGGGTTGGGCTTCGTCTGGTGGATTAACCGCTCGATCAACCGTCTGGTGCACTATGCCGACGGGGTCGCTCACGGCGAGGCGGTGCCGTTGCCACGCATGGGCAGCGTTGAGCTGACCCAACTGGCGCAAGCGCTGGAAAGCATGCGCATGAAGCTGGAGGGCAAAGCCTACATTGAGCAGTATGTGCATACCCTGACTCACGAGTTGAAAAGCCCGCTGGCGGCGATCCGTGGCGCAGCAGAACTTCTCCAGGAATCACCGCCTCCGGCGACGGCGAAACGCTTTTTGACCAACATCGAACAGCAGAGCGCCCGCATTCAACAATTGGTCGATAAGCTGCTGGTGCAGGCGCAGTTAGAAAGCCGACCCGGTTTGGAACTGGCTACGGTAGCGCTGGCGCCGTTAGTGCGGCAGATTGTCGCGGGCAAAGAAGCACAGGCGGCGCAGCGTGGTGTCACGATTAAACTGGGGCAACTGGCGGAAGCTGCGCTGACCGGAGATGCCTTTTTACTCGGGCAGGCACTGAGCAATCTGCTGGATAACGCTCTGGATTTCACCCCGGAGGGTGGTTCGGTCAGCATTGATGGCGAGCGGTTGGAGCATCATTACCAAATCACCCTTTGCGATACCGGCAGCGGCATTCCCGACTATGCGCTGGACAAGGTGTTTGAACGTTTCTATTCGCTGGCGCGGGAAGATAAACCCAAGAGCAGCGGCCTGGGCCTGAATTTCGTGCAGGAAGTGGCGCGCCTGCATCGTGGCACTATCCGTTTGCAAAACCTGCAACCCACCGGCGCGAAGGCCACCCTCACTTTACCGCTTTAATGGCAACTTATTGCCTGCACTTCACCTTCTCTTCACATAACCACATTCTGATTTCACTTGCCGACTTTATCGTAGCGACATTACCTACAAGGAGTCAGCCACGATGTTTAAATCGGTACTGTTTTGGAAAATTACCACCCTGCTGGGATTGATGATCCTGATGATGATCCCGGTGGGGATGCTTATGGATGTGGTACAGGAGCGCAGCGGCTATCGCCAGAGCGTGGTGGGGCAAGTGAGTGAAAGCACCAGCCGAGCGCAGCGCATTCTTGGGCCAGTGATCGTGATCCCGTACACCTTCCGGGAAGAGAAGAAGAACGAAAAAGGCGAAATCAAGATAGAGACCACCCGCTATCAACGTTTTGTATTGCCCGAATCTTTGGTGGTCAATGGCAAGCCCAACGTTGAGATCCGCAAGCTGGGTATTTACCAGACTCAGGTGTATCAGGGGCCATTGGATTTCCAGGTGAAATTCGCCCAACCCGATCTGGAAGATTTGCAACACGACAACATCACGGTCGGCCAACCCTTCCTGATGGTGTCATTAAGCGATTCTCGCGGTATCAAGAGCATTTCTGCCCTCGACGGCATTCAACAGCAGGCCAAGTTTGAGCCGGGCACTTTGGTTAGCGGACTTTCTCAGGGGATCCATGCACCGCTGGCCTTGGCCTCGTTGCAGAAAGAAGGGCTGACGGCAGATTTCACACTGCACCTGGCAGGGACCAGCAGCTTATCCTTGGTGCCGGTAGGGCGCAGTTCCGAACTGCTATTGCAAAGCAACTGGCCGCACCCGAACTTCCTGGGCAACTTCCTGCCGGATGAGCGCAAGGTGACCGATAAAGGCTTCTCTGCCCGCTGGCGCAGCACCTGGTTTGCCAACAACATCAATAGTGCTTTCATGTATGACAACGGCATTATGGAAGAGGAAAAGCTGCCGACTTTCACCACCAGCCTGATCGAACCGGTCGATCACTATCAGCTGACTGAACGGGCGGTGAAGTATGCAGTGCTGTTCCTGGGGCTGACGTTTATGGCGTTCTTCCTGTTCGAAACCCTGACCGGGCTGCGGGTGCACCCGATCCAGTATCTATTGGTGGGGGCGGCGCTGGTGCTGTTCTATCTGATCCTGCTGGCTTTCTCGGAACATCTGGGGTTCGACGTGGCGTACTTGCTGGCGAGCGTGGCCTGTAGTGGGCTGATTGCCTTCTACCTTAGCGCCGTGCTGCGCGGAATGCGGCGTGGGATGCTGTTCGCTGCCAGCCTGCTACTGCTGTATGGCATTCTGTATATGCTGTTACAGTCGGAAGATAACGCGCTGGTATTGGGTTCTGTGCTGCTGTTCGGGGTGTTGGCAGGCATTATGCTGCTGACACGTAAGCTGGACTGGTATCAGGTGGCCGACCCGGCTCGCTTGAAGGGCAACACTGCTGAACCAGAAATCGCTGAGGCGCTGGCCAGTAATGGCGAGAACCGTTTCAGACTGTGGAAATAAGGACCTTGTTGGGCGCGATATCGCGCCCAATTTCGTTACAGCAGCGGTTCCATTTCCAGCAGGATCTGTTCACACCACTGTTGCAGGCGTTCTTCGCTCAGGTCGTACTGGTTCACCTCATCCAGCGCCAGGCCAACAAAGTGTTTGCCGTCGGCGCTGAGCGGTTTGGGGCTGGTGAATTCAAAGCCGTCAATCGGCCAGAAACCGATAAACTGCACGCCCTGTGGGGCTAGCTGGTCGTGCAACATTCCCAGGGCATCCAGGAACCATTCACCATAGCCCAACTGATCGCCCATCCCGTACATGGCGACGATCTTGCCTTTCAGATCCAGCTCGCTCAGCTGCGGCCAGATCGCTTCCCAATCTTCTTGTAGTTCACCAAAATCCCAGGTTGGGATCCCCAGGATCAGGATGGCGTAGTCTTCCATCAGTTTGGGAGAAACGTCTTTCAGGTTGTGCAGGTCGACCAGGTCTTCACCCAGAATCTCACGGATTTTTTCTGCTGCCATCTCGGTGTAGCAGGTGCTGGAGCCGTAAAACAGACCAATCTTCATAGTTAACCGTTTATAATGCCGTGTGGAGAATTGCAACGAGTATACCTTAAGGCATAATGCCTGTGGCATAAACCCGTTGTCTTAACGTTACCAAGAGAGGACCGCGTGCAACAGCAAGACAGTGCGCTGATTGAGCAATTCCTGGATGCGTTGTGGATCGAACGCAATCTGGCAGAGAATACGCTGGCCTCTTATCGGCTCGATTTACAGGCGCTGGCCGGTTGGCTGGCTCTCAATAACCGCAGCCTGTTGCAGGCTGAAGCGCTGGATCTACAGGCCTTTCTCGCCGAACGGGTGGAGGGCGGATATAAAGCCACCAGTTCAGCCCGGTTGTTAAGCGCGATGCGCCGCCTGTTCCAATATCTCAACCGTGAAAAAATGCGGGCGGATGACCCCACCGCGTTGCTGGCCTCGCCCAAATTACCGCAGCGGTTACCCAAGGATCTGAGCGAAGCGCAGGTTGAGGCCTTGCTACAGGCACCTTGCGTCGATCAGCCTTTGGAGCTGCGTGACAAGGCTATGCTCGAGGTGTTGTATGCCACCGGATTGCGCGTGTCGGAACTGGTGGGGTTGACCATCAGCGATGTCAGCCTGCGCCAGGGCGTGGTGCGGGTGATCGGTAAAGGCAACAAAGAGCGCCTGGTGCCGTTGGGGGAAGAAGCGGTGTACTGGATCGAAAATTATCTGGAGCATGGCAGGCCATGGATGCTGAACGGCCAGACGCTGGATGTGCTGTTCCCCAGCAACCGCAGCCAGCAAATGACCCGACAGACGTTCTGGCATCGGATTAAACACTATGCGATCCTAGCCGGTATCGACAGCGAACGGCTGTCTCCGCATGTGCTGCGCCACGCTTTCGCCACCCATTTACTGAACCATGGTGCCGATCTTCGTGTCGTACAGATGTTATTGGGGCATAGTGACCTCTCAACCACACAAATTTATACTCATGTAGCCACTGAAAGATTGAAGCAGCTACATCAACAGCATCACCCGCGCGCCTGACGCGCAGGGATCGAAAGGATTGGAAGAATGAAAAAAGGTTTAATGCTGCTCTCCCTGCTGGTGGCTTCGGTTACCGGTGCGGCCCATGCTGACGATGCAGCTATTCAGAAAGCACTAGGTAGCCTGGGCATTAAGCAGGCAGACGTGCAACCCTCGCCGGTCGCCGGTTTGAAAACCGTATTGACCGAAGGCGGCACGCTGTATGTGACGGAAGATGGCAAACACGTGTTGCAAGGGCCGCTGTTTGACGTCAGCGGCGGTGAGCCGGTCAACGTGACTAACCAACTGTTGATGACCCGTCTGGAAGCGCTGAAAGATCAGATGATCGTCTACAAAGCGGCGAAAGAGAAACACGTGATCACCGTGTTTACCGATATCACCTGTGGCTATTGCCACAAGCTGCACGAGCAGATGAAAGAATACAACGATCTGGGGATCACCGTGCGCTATCTGGCCTTCCCACGCCAGGGGCTGGAATCTCAGGCAGAGAAAGATATGCGTTCCATCTGGTGTACTGCAGACCGGGCTAAAGCCTTCGATGCCGCCATGAAGGGCGACGCGGTGTCTCCGGCAACCTGCAAAACCGATATCAGCCAGCATTATGCGCTGGGCGTACAGTTTGGTATCAACGGCACCCCGGCTATCGTGCTGAAAAACGGCATGGTTGTCCCTGGCTACCAAGGACCGAAAGAGATGGCCGCGATGTTGGATGCACATGCAGCCTCCGTAGCCACGAAATAAGTCACGGTGAGTATCAAAACCCAATTACGCCGCCGCGAGGCGGCAGATGTCAGCCATTTACCCGCCAGCTTGCCCCCGCTGTTGCGTCGCTTATACGCGTTGCGTGGAGTTAAGGGCGAGCAGGAGCTGGAGCGTAGCGTCAAGGGTATGTTGCCTTGGCAACAGTTGAACGGTATTGATGCTGCGGTAGCGATATTGCAGCAGGCGTTGGCCGATGGCCGCCGCATCATGGTGGTCGGCGACTTTGACGCCGACGGTGCCACCAGTACCGCACTGACGGTGCTGGCCTTGCGTAGCATGGGCTGTAGCTCCATCGAATATCTGGTGCCCAACCGTTTTGAAGATGGCTATGGCCTGAGCCCCGAAGTGGTGGAACAGGCGGCGGCTCGGGGTGCCGAGCTGATCGTCACGGTCGATAACGGCATTTCCTCGCATGCGGGCGTTGACGTTGCGCACGGCTTGGGAATACAGGTGCTGGTCACCGATCACCATCTGCCGGGGGATACCTTGCCTGCGGCAGAGGCGATCGTTAACCCGAACCTGCGTGACTGCGATTTTCCCTCCAAATCCCTGGCTGGTGTTGGCGTTGCCTTCTATCTGATGTTGGCGTTGCGGGCCAAGCTGCGTGACAGCGGCTGGTTCGAACAGCGTGCGCTGGCTATGCCTAATCTGGCCGAACTGCTGGATCTGGTGGCGTTGGGCACGGTGGCGGACGTGGTGCCGCTGGATGCCAACAACCGTATTCTGGTGTATCAGGGGCTGAACCGCATCCGGGCTGGCAAGTGTCGGCCAGGTATTCGCGCTCTGCTGGAAGTGGCCAACCGCGACGCGCGGCAATTGGCCGCCAGCGATCTCGGCTTTGCCCTTGGGCCACGATTAAACGCGGCAGGACGGCTGGACGATATGTCGATCGGCGTAGCCATGCTGTTGAGCGACGATATTGCCCAGGCGCGTATGCTGGCCAACGATCTCGACGCGCTCAACCAGACCCGGCGTGAGATTGAGCAGGGGATGCAGGTGGAAGCGCTGGAGCTGTGCGATCAACTGGAACGCACTACCACTGAACTGCCTTACGGGTTGGCGATGTATCACCCGGAGTGGCATCAAGGCGTGGTGGGCATTCTTGCGTCGCGCATCAAAGAGCGTTTCCATCGCCCGGTGATTGCCTTTGCCCCTGCGGGCGACGGCATTCTGAAAGGCTCTGGCCGCTCGGTGGCCGGATTGCATATGCGTGATGCGCTGGAGCGGCTCGATACCCTGAACCCAGGGCTGATGATGAAGTTCGGCGGCCATGCGATGGCGGCGGGCTTGTCGTTGGAGGAGGCCAAGTTTGACGAGTTTCGCCAGCGTTTTGGCGAACTGGTCGGCGAATGGCTAGATCCCGCCATGCTGGAAGGCGTGATCTGGTCGGACGGCGAACTGATGATGCAAGAACTGACCCTGACCACCGCAGAACTTCTGCGTGAGGGCGGGCCGTGGGGGCAGGCGTTTCCTGAGCCAACCTTTGACGGCAAGTTCCGCATTCTGCAACAGCGGCTGGTGGGCGAAAAACACCTGAAGCTGATGATCGAACCGCTCGGTGGTGGCCCATTGCTGGACGGCATCGCCTTCAATGTCGATACCACGCAGTGGCCGGACAGCAGCATCAAAGAAGTGGAACTGGCGTATAAGTTGGACGTGAATGAGTTCCGTGGCAACCGTAATGTGCAGTTGCTAATTCAACACCTCTGGCCGCGTTAACCGGTTTATCAGGGCACCTGCGGGTGCCCTAATCTCAATCCCCCACAAAAACTGACCAACTCGCTATAAACTGGCGACTGGATCCGCTAGAATTACCGGTTCCAATGGCATTTCGCCATCGACGACATCAACGTAAGAACGCAAAAAATCATGTTTGAAATTAATCCGGTAAAAAACCGCATTCAGGATGTGTCCGAGCGGACAGCCGTTCTCAGGGGGTATCTTTGACTATGATGCCAAGAAAGAACGCTTAGAAGAAGTTAACGCCGAGCTGGAACAGCCGGACGTTTGGAACGAACCTGAACGCGCACAGGCATTAGGCAAAGAGCGCTCGTCGCTGGAAGCCATTGTCGAAACCATCGATCAGCTGGAACAAGGCTGTGAAGACGTCACGGGCCTGCTGGAACTGGCGGTTGAGGCGGAAGACGAAGACACCTTTAACGAGACCGTGGTTGAGCTCGATCAACTGAGCGCCAAGCTGGAACAACTAGAATTCCGTCGTATGTTCTCGGGTGAATATGACAGCGCGGACTGCTACCTGGATATCCAGGCAGGTTCCGGCGGCACCGAAGCGCAGGACTGGGCCAGCATGCTGCTGCGCATGTACCTGCGTTGGGCGGAATCCAAAGGCTTTAAAACGGAAGTGATTGAAGAGTCCGACGGCGACGTCGCGGGCCTGAAATCGGCAACCATCAAGATTATCGGCGACTACGCGTTTGGCTGGTTACGTACTGAAACCGGCGTGCATCGCCTGGTACGCAAGAGCCCATTCGATTCCGGCGGCCGCCGCCATACCTCCTTCAGTTCCGTATTTATCTATCCGGAAGTGGATGACGATATCGATATCGAAATCAACCCGGCCGATCTGCGCATTGACGTTTACCGCGCCTCCGGTGCCGGTGGTCAGCACGTTAACAAAACCGAGTCGGCGGTGCGTATTACCCACTTGCCAACCAACATTGTGGTGCAGTGCCAGAACGATCGCTCTCAGCATAAGAACAAGGATCAGGCATTCAAACAGCTGCGCGCCAAGCTGTATGAATACGAGATGCAAAAGAAAAATGCTGACAAGCAGATGCTGGAAGACAACAAGTCCGATATCGGCTGGGGCAGCCAAATCCGTTCTTACGTGCTGGATGATTCCCGCATCAAGGATTTGCGCACCAACGTCGAAACGCGTAATACGCAGGCCGTACTGGATGGCGACCTGGATAAATTCATTGAGGCAAGTTTGAAAGCCGGGTTATGAGGAACAGAAATGTCTGAGCAACAAGCACAAGGCGCCGAACAGGCGTTGGATCTCAACAACGAGCTGCAGTCACGCCGTGAAAAACTGGCCGCGCTGCGCGAGAACGGCATTGCGTTCCCGAACGACTTCCGTCGTGATACCACCTCCGACAAGCTGCATGTCGAATACGGCAGCAAAGAAAACGAAGAGCTGGAGTCACTGGGTATCGAAGTGACCGTGGCTGGTCGTATGATGACCCGCCGTATCATGGGTAAAGCCTCCTTCGTGACGCTGCAGGACGTGGGTGGCCGTATTCAGCTCTACGTCGCGCGTGACGATCTGCCTGAAGGCGTTTACAACGAGCAGTTCAAGAAATGGGATCTGGGCGATATCCTCGGCGCACGCGGTAAGCTGTTCAAGACCAAAACTGGCGAACTGTCCATCCACTGCACCGAGCTGCGTCTGCTGACCAAAGCACTGCGCCCGTTGCCAGACAAGTTCCACGGCCTGGCCGATCAGGAAACCCGTTATCGCCAGCGCTATCTGGATCTGATTGCCAACGAAGAATCGCGTAACACCTTCAAGATCCGTTCGCAGGTGATGGCGGCGATCCGTAACTTCATGGTGGGTAGAGGCTTTATGGAAGTCGAAACCCCGATGATGCAGGTGATCCCTGGCGGCGCGTCTGCTCGTCCGTTCGTTACTCACCACAACGCGCTGGACATCGATATGTACCTGCGTATCGCGCCAGAGCTTTATCTGAAGCGTCTGGTGGTGGGTGGCTTCGAGCGTGTGTTCGAGATCAACCGTAACTTCCGTAACGAAGGCGTTTCCCCGCGTCATAACCCAGAGTTCACCATGATGGAGCTCTATATGGCGTATGCGGATTACAAAGACCTGATCGAACTGACTGAGTCGCTGTTCCGCACGCTGGCGCAGGACGTGCTAGGTGACACCAAGGTGCCTTATGGCGATGAGGTGTTCGACTTCGGCAAGCCGTTTGACAAGCTGACCATGCGTGAAGCGATCAAGAAATACCGTCCGGAAACCAATCTCGACGATCTGAACGATATGGCGAAATCCGTGGCGATTGCCGAATCGATCGGCATCAAGGTTGAGAAGAGCTGGGGTCTGGGCCGCGTGGTTACCGAGATCTTTGAAGAGACAGCGGAAAGCCATCTGATCCAGCCAACTTTCATCACCGAATACCCGGCAGAAGTTTCCCCGCTGGCACGTCGTAACGACGAGAACCCGGAAATCACCGACCGTTTCGAATTCTTCATCGGCGGGCGTGAAATCGGTAACGGCTTCTCGGAGCTGAACGACGCAGAAGATCAGGCGCAGCGTTTTGCCGATCAGGTTACCGCTAAGGATGCTGGTGACGACGAAGCGATGTTCTACGACGAAGACTACGTCACCGCGCTGGAGCACGGCCTGCCGCCAACGGCGGGCCTGGGCATCGGTATCGACCGTATGGTGATGCTGTTGACCAACAGCCACACCATCCGCGACGTGATCCTGTTCCCGGCCATGCGCCCGAGCAAGTAACCTTCGCCCAGTGATTAAACCGGTGCAGGCGACTGTGCCGGTTTTTTTTCGCCTGAAGAGAGCAAGTTGTTGCTAACCGCTTAAAACATCGGCAGTTATGCGCTTTCTTCTCTTGCCCGGCGCGCATAACCGGTTATAATGCCAGTCGCACACCTAAGCGGGTGTAGTTCAATGGTAGAACGGCAGCTTCCCAAGCTGCATACGAGGGTTCGATTCCCTTCACCCGCTCCAATCTCCAGTCTCCCCGAGCTCCACCAAAATCAACTACTCTCTGATTTAACAGCGTTTTTATCATTTTCCATATCAACTTGGTTCACCCGTGTTTCCCCAATCAACCCACTATCTTGTACAGAAATGTGTGTAGTGCACCTATGCAGTTTGAAACTACACAAATTGCGTGATTTCAGAGGTGGAAACTATACTCATGCCATCTTGGAAAACCACTTCTGCGTAGATCTGACAAGCCGCCTTACAATTAGAGGGGAATAAGGCATGGTTCGGTTGGTAATGATTTTACTTGGGGTTGATTATTTGCGTAACCGCTGGCGAGGATTGATGATTGCCGGTTGGTTAGGCGTGTTAGCGGGTTTAATCGTTTTCATCGATGCGTTGGATAACGCGATTTATTTCCCTTTGCATCCCTTCGCTTTCCTGTTGTTGGTAGAGGGACTGGCAACGTTGATGGTCGCGCATACCGGTATCGGCGGGCAACGGACCTTGCGTTACGTAAAAGGAGGCGCATTTTCCCTGGCTGCGATATTGATCTTGAGTGGGCAACACCATGGCCATTTTATTTTATCGATGATTTTTGGCACTTTGTTTTTGGCCGATGGGCTATTGCAAATTGTCTCCGCTGGGGTCGTGCGCTATAAAAACTGGAAGTTGGTGGTGGCTGGCGGTGTATTGGAAGTCATGTTAGCTATTTTCTTCTTTCAGCCCTATCCGACCCATTATGTCGGCACCGTGCCTTATTGTTTAGGGCTGGGATTGATGTTTGGTGGGTGGAATATGGTTATGCTGGCGATGCGCGTCAAAAAGCTGGAGGTCAACCCCGCGGTTTTGGGCAATAAGGCCGCTGAGGAAGCCAGTAGCGCAGTAACCACGCCTTTGGTGACTGAATGGGAAGGCCCTCCGGCTGATGATGAACCTGCACTGACCATACATGTCTGGACTCCAGTGGGATCCTCGAAGAGTGCAACGGTGCCTCACCCTGTTATTGATCGTTATATTGCTGCGGTGGATAAAAATGGAGTGATTTCCACTGGCCATGCTGCCCTTGAATCTCCGGAAGGTATTTATATCAGTTTGTATCCAGCGGTCGATATTGACCGGTCGCCAGATCAATTTACCCGCTTGCTACGGGCAACCGCAGACAATAATGTTGAAGGGAAATTCCAACCGGATTATGTGACTGAGTCAGGTGCATGGTGTCCTTCAACCCAGCGTGTACGGATCAGAAACTACGATGCTGAACGTCTGAAACGGTTCTGGGAAGTTTATCGTGAAGACAATACGTATAATCTCACGCATCGCAACTGCTCAAGCAGTGTGGCGCGGGGTATTGAAGCGGCGCTGGAAGGTGTAGTGAGCAAAATATGGGGACAACGTGGCCACTGGTGGGTGTTGAGTAAAATTCTCACGACGCCGGAATTATGGGTGGCGGTACAAATACGTAAACGCGCAAAAACGATGGCCTGGACACCAGGGCTGGTGCTTGACTATGCACGTGCATTAAGCATGTTGGCGGATCCCCGGCCGGCCGGTTGGATAACTACCATACGACGTGCCCTGGAGAAAATGTTTTCTTTGCGCAAGCAATGGCGCGATGAAAAAGCGCAGGGCACGATAGCGTCAGGCGTTCGCAGTGAGCCCTCAAATGACAAAGGCAACTAGCGATTTTAAGCTGTTTCAGTTTGCCATTCCTGTGTTGATGGTGCTCGGTGCCGGGATTGTGAGCTTCTATAATCCCCTCTCTGCGAATAGGTCAAGTGAGTTACCCACCTGTGAGAGTATGCGGAAAGTATTCGGTAAGCTGTCAAAATCGCAAACAGAAGCGCTGATCGATGACATGCGGCGAAAAAATACCTGCAAGCCTTAACTTATGCGATCGATATCCTTGTTCAGTAAATTCAGATGTGCAAGCAGAAACAGCGATCCTAGCGCCTTAATTGTTTCACCCCCACACATTTTGCGACTATTCCGGATCCATCGCTATAGGCATTAGTGGTACAGTGACGCGATTTTCATTCATTTTGATGTTTTTTGGCTGTTAAACGCCGAGGTGTGAGTATGAGTAAGTTTATTGCAGCGGGCCTGCTGGCCGTTTTACTGTCCGGGTGTGCTACCGAATCGCCTTGCGTACCGGTCTATGATGACCAAGGCCGTCTGGTTCATACCAATACCTGTATGAAAGGCACCACCCAGGATAACTGGGAAACTGCCGGGGCGATTGCAGGCGGGGCGGCAGCGGTCGCTGGCCTGACATTGGGTATTATCGCGTTAACCAAATAGTGATTTTTTAGTCGGGGCGCAGCATACGCGCCCCGATCCTGTTACTGCTGTTGAGCCAGTTTTTTGCTGTCACAGCCGGTACTTTTGCATTCCCGCTCTACGCTTTTCAGAAAATCGATACGGCTTTGCATGGTCTTGTTTGAGCAGGCGACATTGATCATGGAGTCGTCGCTACATTGACTGTCCCGATTTTTAAGCCATTCGATCTGCGACTGCTTCAGCGTCTGTTTTTGCGGCTGAGTCAGCAGCCCCATCACCTTTTTGTATTGCACATTGATCTCTTGATCCAGCTGCACCATCTCCAATGCCGCGCAGTAGGTCACGTCATAAGGGGTACGCGGGCTGTCACAACCACCAGCCAACGCAGTGGCAGAGAGCAACAGCAGCGAACATCCCAAGATTGTTTCTTTAATCACTTTGCACTTCTCCGTGTTTGGTTTTGAACTGGCTACACAGTAAACCAATGCCCGCGTTTGCAATAGCCCGATTGAGGATAAATATTCAACCGGGCGCATGCGGTGTCCTTACTTAAGTCTCAAGCCTCGGTTTGCGGCGTGATCTTTTGCTTATCGGAGTTCATACAGCTGTAGATCACCGGCAGCACCAACAACGTCAGTACGGTAGCAAAGCCCAGGCCGAACATGATCACCACCGCCATGCTCTGGAAGAAAGCATCGCTAAGCAGCGGGGCCAGACCGAGTACGGTGGTAAAGGCCGTCAGCAGGATAGGGCGCAAACGCGAGGTAGAGGCGTCGATAATGGCCTCCAGGATCGGTTTTTCCTGCCGCTGTAAGCCGATTTCCTCTACCAGCACAATGCCGTTACGGATCAACATGCCGCTTAAACTCAACAGACCAATCAGCGCCATAAAGCCAAACGGAATACCGGTTAGCAGGAAGCCCACTGTTACCCCAATCAAGGCCAGTGGAATGGTCAGCCAGATGGCGACGGCATTTTTCAGCGAACTGAACATCAGCACGGTGATGATGAACATGATCACAAAGGCCACCGGCAGGCTGGTGAACAACCCAGTCTGGGCTTCCTTGGTACTTTCATAGTCGCCGCCCCAATTCAGTTCATAGCCGCGTGGTAACTGGATGGCATCGATACCCGGTTTGATGCGTTGCAACAGTTCGGCAGAGGTTTCACCGCTCTGTGAGCTAGGATCGGCCTGAACCGTCAGGGTGCGTTTGCGATCCCGGCGCATGATCAGCGGATCTTCCCATTCGGTAGTAAAGCCGTTGACCACATTATCGATGGGAATAAACGCCTGCCGTGCCTGGCTCCAAATCATCACGTCGTTCAGTCGTTCCGCATTCAGCCGTTCCGAGTCCGGCGTTCTTAGCACAATCGGCATTAACCGGGTGCCATCACGGTACAGGCCGACGGCGATCCCGCCAAAACTCATGCGCAGCGCACTGTCGATTTCGCGTTTATCAACCCCCAATTCGCGGCCAAGATAATCCGAGAACTGCGGACGAATGACTTTGCTACGCCGTTGCCAATCGTGCATCACGCCATCGGCATTGGGATCGGTGCTGGCGATGGCTTCTGCCTTGGCCGCCAGTGAGCGCAGCACGTTGGGATCCGGGCCGATAAAGCGTGCTTCGATGGAGCTGTTATTCGAAGGCCCGAACATGATGCGTTTAGCCTGGGCGTTCACCTGGGGGAAATTGCTGCGTACGTAATCCTCTATTTGGCCGATCATGCCGGGGATCTGGTTGAGCTGTTTGGCTCGCACCATTATCTGTGCATAGTTGGAATATTGCCGCTGCGCGTTGTAGGTAAGCATAAAGCGCATCGCCCCCTGGCCGATGGTGACCATGGTGTCGCCGACGTCCTCTTGCGCCTGGATGTGCTGCTCGATCTGAGCAGCAATCTTTTCGGTGTAGGCGATATCAGTACCGTAGGGCAACCAGAGATCGACAAAGAAGATCGGCGTATTGGACGGCGGGAAGAAGCTTTGGCGCACGTTGCCAAAGCCGATCACCGAGGCGACCATCAACGCGGCCAGCACCCCCAGCGTCATGGTGCGCTGGCGCAGCAGTTTGCCCAACAGATTGCGATAGACGCGGAACAGCCAACCATCATAAGGCGATTTGACCGGCTCATAGGCTTTTGGCTCGGCCACTTTCTGTTTTTCAAACGCCCATTTGGTAAATACCGGCGTCAGGGTCAAGGCGGTGAACCAGCTCAGCATCAGGGAGATCAGCAGCACCTGGAACAGAGACTTACAGTATTCCCCGGTGGCATCGTTGGATAAGCCGATCGGCGCAAATGCCAGAATGGCAATCACCGTCGCTCCCAGTAGCGGGAACATAGTGCGTTTGACCACGTTATTAATGGCCTGCAGGGTCTTCTCACCCTGTTGCCGCCCAACCAGTACGCCCTCGACGATCACAATGGCGTTATCCACCAACATGCTTAAGGCGATCACCAGCGCCCCGAGCGAAACGCGTTGTAGTTCAATGTTGAACAGCTTCATGATCAGCAGGGTGCCAAGCACGTTCAGCGCCAGCGAGGCGGCGATCACCAGCCCGCTGCGTACCCCCATAAAGATCAGCAGGGTGCCGACCACGATCAGCAGCGCCAGCAGGAAGTTCATGATAAAGCCGTTCACCGCGCCTTCTACTTCATGGGACTGATCGTAGAATACGCTGATGTCCATCCCCGCAGGTCGTTCGGCTTGCAGCTGGGCCAATCGAGCCTTGACCGCTTCGCCCACTACAATCACGTTTACATTTGGGGCAAAGGATACGCCGATGGAGAGCGCAGGCCGTCCGTTGGCTCGGTAGATATTATTGGGGGAGTGGGTTACGCCCTGGCTGATAGTGGCGATATCGCGAAGGTAAACGCTGCGCGGGCTGCCTGGCTCGCTAATCAGCAGGTTCCCCAATTCTTGCACGCTGGCAAATTCCCCGGTGGGATGCAGCCTGATCGACTCGCTGCCCACCAACAGATCCCCGGCGTTGGATACCACGTTCTGCCGGCTCAACAGATCGTAAAGCCGCTGTGGGATAATATTGGCGGCGGTCATCTGGGCGCGGGAAATCTCAATCTGCACCTCTTCCGGGATCACCCCGACAATCCCCACCTTGCCCACGCCGGGCACCACCACCAGTTCACGGCGTAACAGCTCGGCAAAGTTGCGCAGCTCCTGATTGCTAAAGCCATCGCCATATAGCGAGAAGAAGAAGCCGTACACATCGCCAAAATCATCGTTCACTATCGGAGGGCTGGCACCGGGCGGTAACCGTATCGCGGCATCGCCAATGCGCCGGCGCAACACATCCCAGATTTGCGGCAGTTCAGCGGCACCGTATTCGGCACGGATATTAATGGTGATCTGCGACAGCCCCACGCTGGAGATGGAGGTAACGTTGTCGATATAAGGCAGTTGCTGAATGGCATTTTCCAGCGGCAGGGTGACTTCTTCCTCCACCTGCTGGGCCGAAGCGCCGTCATAGCGGGTGACCACTACCGCAGTCTTGATGGTAAAGGCCGGATCCTCCAGCCTGCCGATGTTGAGAAACGCCAGCACGCCGCCAATACCTAGCAGCAGGATCGCCAGCCAGATTCGGGTGCCGTTGTTGATAAAGTTCTCTGTCAGTTTCATTACAGACCTCGCTCACGGACCCAGGCGCGCACTTCCTGATTGGGGCGCAATTCACGGGTACCGGCGGCGACGATCCGTTCACCATCGGCCAGACCGGAGGCGATCTGAATGCCATTGGCAGTTAATTGCCCGGTTTCAACCTGACGAGATTCCACAAACAGTTTGCCATCACGTTCTTTGATCACCCACACATGAGGCTGATTGCGTGGGCTGTTATCCGGGTTAAATACCGCCTCGGTGGGCACAATGACATTGGCCTGCTGCGAAGTTCCAGCCAAATTACCAAGGTTGATTTTCACGCTGCCACTCATCCCCGAGAGCAGTGGCAGATCCTTCGGGCGCGGCATGGTCAGGGTCATTTGATAGGTTAATGATCCAGCGGTGGTATTGGTGGTGTGTTCTTTATAGCGGGCGGTAAACTCGCGTCCTGGTATGTTATTCAACTGAACAATAGGTTGGTACTGCGCATTGTTCTCATCAATAATAATGAACAGATTCTCGGGGATGCTGAATACCACATCCAGCGAATCCAGCGAGTTCAAGGTCGCTATCGGCTGGCCTGCCGGGATCACCTGATAGTTGCGGGCAGTGAGCGTGGCAATCACGCCGGCAAAGGGGGCGCGGATTTGCATATCACTGACTTCTTCTCTGGCCAGCTTCAAGGCGGCCTGTGCCGAGTCACGCGCTGCGCGATGAACATCCAGTTCGGCACGGGGAACGACATTGCGGGCACTCAAGGTGGCGAAACGGTTGAATTGAGCCTGCGCCAGGTCGAACGTGGCCTGCCGGTCACGTAACCTTAGCCGTGCGTCATTGCTGTTTAGCTCGGCAATCACTTGCCCCTGGTTGACTTGTTCCCCTTCGCGTACCCGCAGTTGCTCCAGTTGCCCAGGGCGCTTAAAGGCCAGCTCGGTACGGTCGCCCGCGACAATCCTGGCAGGGAAGATGCGCACTCCTTGCTGGGCACTGTTGCTAACTTCAAAGATATTCACCGGACGGACGCTTGCGGGTTCTTTAGGCGTTTCTCTGTCACAGGCGGTAAGAAAAAGTATGCAAAGCACAACGGCAGCCAGTTTTATATTCACGATGCAATCTCTTAGGATCGGATTTTAGGGGAGCGATGAGTTAATTCGTTGATCACATGCATCACGTTTTACCGCTCGTCTAGGCCAGCTCCGGCCTTTGTTCACGCTGCTGCGGGAACTTAATCTTGCTACTGCGACCGTAGGACACAACCACCCCGGGTTTCACGCATTCCCGGCGCCATTCCCCTTGCCTGCTAACGGGCGTGCGCTACTCATATTGTTTCCTTTTCAGTTTCAACCACTCGTAGACTCTTCAAGCTTAGTATGCCGTTTGCCAACGTGAACAAATTATCTTCATTTCATGCCGTTGGCCCGGTTTTGGCTATGGCTAATCAATCAACGCTAATAATTTTCTGGCTAAGATAATGAAAACCAGAGAAGCCCAGTGCCGGACACTTTGCGTTATCAACATTGCAAGTTGTTCTGATCTCCCCCTCTGATTATCGCTTCGTAATACCGTTTAGATGTTCTTTAATATCTTTCATGATGTGGGGCTATATTTACGTTCAGGGAATTATCCTTTATTGTCTGCTGTTATTTGGTGCGATATATCTAGAGGTATTTTTTTTATTGGAATCAATCTTAGTTTTTAATAAGAAACATCCTGCGGCATCGGCGTTATGATTTAATGGCAATGAGTAAGTTACCACTAAAATTATTATTGATCTGCTTTAAGTGTCGGGCTATCCTTAGGTTGGAACTCTTTGATGGGGCGAAATAATGCCAGTTTAACTCTGTGCTTTAATAAAGGCATAGATGTGCCTTTATATCGAGTGTAGAATTGCTCTATCACTGATGATAGACGTTACTCGGGCTGTTTTGTTTCATTTTTATAAAAAGGACGATATTGTGAAAAAAATTAACACCTTCAAAGCTGGTGCAATTGTTGGCGGCAGATGTGTAAAAGTCTGTACTCTTGAGTATGTTGCTGGCGCTGGTGGTGCTTGCTCTCAAGTCAGAACTTGCTACGATAAATATGGCCGAGTTGTTGGTCAGACTAGCACCGCTACTGCAGCGGCCAACTGCCCGGCTGGCCGGCCGTAAACTCTTCCTGAGTTTCAGGATATAAGTTTGGGCTGATGCGACAGGATGTTCGCATCAGCCTGTTTGAAAATTGTGCTTATTGATGGACAGGGATGTGATGGCTGTTGGCTCTCCAGCGGCGCTACGTGCTAAATAAAAATGGCTATCCCTCCGTTATTAAGATCTCATTGGTATGCCTTTTTTAGGATGTGCGGTTTATGTTCAAAAGACCCTTGCTTCTTCTCATTTACACCTTGGCAGTCATCATTATTTCCTCGTTGTTCACGACGGCCTACTTCCACTATTTTGTATTGAATCAGGGCATCGAACAGCAAGCTCTGGTTGCCGTCAGCGATGACGAGTTCAAGAATAGCCCAATCAAAGAGGGTAATGCCATTATCGAGATATTCTCTTACGGTTGCCATTACTGTGCCATAAACGAAGAGAATATTGCCAAGCTGGACGCACGTATGCCAGTAGGTACAAAACTGATCCGTCTGCATCTCAATAATGCGCAAAGTGAGGGTCTGGCAAGTTTCGCCCCATTGTTTGCCACTCTGACGGTGATGGGCATTGAACCTCAGTATCGTGAAAGCGCCTATAATGCCGTTATCAAACAAAAAGTCGATCTGAGTAACCCCCAAAACCGTGATAACTGGTTGGCGGAGAATGGTATCGATCTCGTGGCTTATCACGCTGCCAGCCAAACTCCGCAAGTCGCAGAGTTGTTGAGCTATATGACCACCGTGTCCGAACACTACAAAATCAACGCGACTCCAACCTTTATCGTCAACAAGAAGTGGCTGGCACTGCAGGATCGCGATTTCCCAGAATTTGCCGATCACCTGCTGTCGCTGCTACAGCATGATAAACCGCTGGAGCAATAATGCGTTTCTTTGCCGTGTGGGTGTATCTGGCATGGAGAGATGCCCTTGCAAAAATCGCGCGGAGTTTTTTGCCGTTGCGCAGAGCACAGGACAAGGTCGTTTGCTGGTTGCTGCGGCATGGCGATTATCGTTGGTTTCTTGGGCTGGCGGCGCTTGGCCGCCGGTTGCGGTTGAGTAACCGTGGGGAGCGCAGGCGTGCTTTTGTGGCCGCAGCCAATAAGCAATGCCTGATTGACGATGACCGTAAGGTGGACTTTGTCAAGATCAACCAGCGTCGTCGCTTGCTGGATCTGGGCGCTACCTATGCCGCTAACGCCCAGCTTCAGGCCCAGTTGGCGGACTGTCAGGTACAGCTCAACGCGATCGTGGAGCCCTTGCACCAAGCAGGGCAACCGGTGGTGCTTGCTCCGCTGCATATGGTCTCTGACGTGCTAGCCGGCATTGTGGGGGCCGGAGTTTTTCCGGGGAAGGCGACGGTGGTGGTTTCCGTCAGTGCGGAGACCTACCAGGCAAGATCGCGGCAGCAAGCGGGGATTAATCTGTCTTACTGCTCGATCCATGATGATAACCGGTCGATTGCCGGCAATTTGGCTAGCGCGATTATGGAGGCGGCCGATCATCAGCGCAATATCATGATTTTCCCCGATATCTCGCCGGACTACACCGTCAATACCAATGAGGCGAAAACGGCGAAGCTCAGTTGTCGCCTGTTTGATCGCCCGGCCAACTTGCACAGCGGCGTTATTCGTATCGCCAGAGCCTTGTCAGCGCAGGTGGTCTCTTATTACCTGTATTACGACCAGGGAATAAAGATCTACATTCATCCGCCGATACCGGCCAGCGACCTGAAAGCCAAACTACCGGAACTTATTGAAACGTCAATCGTCAGGCATCCTGAAGATTGGTTGTTATGGCACTCACATTCGTTATTTTTTATCAATGAATAACCTGGAAATTAAAGAAATCAGATCATGGAAAAGATAATCCCGGCGCTGGTGTTTCAAGGCGAAACGAATGAATGTGGACTGGCCTGTATCGCCATGATGGCGGAAACACAGGGCATCAGTGCGCCATTGGAGAGCTTGCGTGAGCGTTATCCCGCCTCGCAGCATGGCACCTCGCTGGCCACATTGTGCGACATTATGACGGAACTGGCGATGCCCGCTTATCCCGTTGCCTTTGAGCATGATGAACTGGCGGAAATACCGCTGCCTGCCATTTTACATTATGGGGCGAGTCATTATGTGGTGTTGGCCTACCGCAAAGGGAATCACGTTTGCGTGATGAACCCGGGCATAGGTCAGCAACTGTTGCCTATTGATGCGTTAAAAATGGACATCAGTGGTTATGCGTTGGTGCTGGATCGTGAAACCCAGCCTGACCCTCAGGCGCTGGCCAATGTTCAGCCCAGTAAACGCTCCAGTGCATCCGACACCATGAGCCTGAAAGAAACCGCGCGTATCCCCGGTATTTACCGGCTGATGATACTGGCGTTTCTGATCTCTTTAACGCTGTTTATTATGCCGACGATGGTCAGCAGCGCCATCAATCAGGTGTTTTCCAGTGCTGGGGAAACCGACTTCCCTTACTTCTACTTCCTGTTGGCATTTGTCGTTTCGACCACGCTGGCCTTCGGCGTGCGTTGGATCACCGAGCGCTTTATCAAACGCTTTGTGGTGATCAACAGCGTGGCTGGATTCTCACGCCTGCTCAGCAATTCGCTGAATTTCTTTGATAAACGCGCACCGGGCGAAGTCTTCAGCCGTTTTTCCAACTGGCAGATGGCGTCGGGCGTCAAGATTGAGCTGGATAACGGCCTGCGTACCGATTGGATCATCGGTGTTATCGCACTGGCGGTGATGTGCTACATGAGTCCACTGTTGGCAATGGTGTCTGGTGTGGGGGTTACTCTGATGGGGTTGGTCAGCGTCTGGGCCATCTATCGTGACCGTTTTTACACCCAGCAGTTGCAGGTAAAAACTGCCGAGCAGAGCGACTTTATCCTGGAGAGTATTCAAGGTTTCTCCACTATCAAGTCCGCCGGGTTGGACAGCCAGCGCAAGGGGATGTTCGCCAAGTTTGCTCTGTCCCTGTTTACCTGTCGCCAGCAGCAGAAGATGTACGAGCAGGTCAAAAGCAGCATGTATCAGCTGATTGGCAGCCTGGAGATGGTGTTCTTTATGTTGCTGGCGCTGCCGTTGCTGAAAAGCGGCACTATCACGCTGGGTGAGTTCTTCGCCTATAGCTTTGTGCGTGAAATTTTCACCTCCTATATCACCAAGATTTTCTACGCCGTCCTGCAAAAGAACCAGCTGCACGTGATAGATACCCGCGCCAGGGACTTGTTTCCATCACGGCCTGAACAGGATAGTGGGGATGATGGGGTACCTGCACCCATCCCTAAATTCACTTCGCAGTTGCGTTATAAAAATATCGCTTTTGCCTATGACGCCCAGCAGCCGATATTGCACGACCTTTCCCTGTCGCTCAAGCCGGGGCAAAGCATTGCCATTGTGGGGGAGTCTGGCGCGGGTAAAAGCACCTTGCTGAAGGTGATGACCGGCCTGATGCCACCACAGCAAGGGGATGTAATGGTAGATGGCCAGCCGCTCGATTATCAGCAGGTGCACGCGCTGTTCTTCCTGCAAAGCCAGGAAGACATCCTGTTCAATGCCTCGGTGCTGCAAAATATCACCCTGTTTGATGAGGGGTTCGATGAGCGTAAACATCGGCAGATCGAGCGCTCGCTTGCAGGGCTGAATCTGAGCTCGGTGATAGAAAAACTGCCGGGGGGCTTGAACGCCCTGATCCGTGAAAGTCATGCCGGGTTATCTCTGGGGCAACGCCAGCGTCTGCTGCTGGCGCGGGCCATGTATAGCGATCGTCCGGTGCTGGTGCTCGATGAGCCTACGGCCAACCTGGATGAGGAAACGGCGCACCAGGTGATGACCACCTTGCTGACTCATTGCCGCGAGCAGCATAAAACGTTGATCACCGTGACGCACAGCGAAAGCGTCTTGCCGATGTTCGATCGGGTTTACCGTGTGAGCAACGGCCATGTGGTGAGCGTTGCGACGGAACTTGAAGTGCCAGCGGCGTTAACCACGGCGGTGAGTTAATGAAGTTGAAAATGGTCGGAATGGATAAACGCAGGTTAGTGCCGATTGCCTTGCTGTGTCTGGTGGTGTTGATCGGTACGATTGTCTGGTTCCTCGTTGCGTCTACGCAGAATAATGTTTTTGATACCGAAGAGATCACCCGTGGTGATATCGAGAAAACCGTGTTGGCCACCGGTATCCTCAAACCGGCGCTGCAGGTCAGCGTTGGTGCGCAGGTTAATGGACAATTGCAAAAGCTGTATGTGAAGCAGGGCGATCGTGTCACCCGTGGGCAACTGCTGGCGGAAATCGATCCGACCTTGCAACAGAATGCGTTGCGTAAATCGGAGGCTGCCTTGCAAAGCGCCCAGGCGCAAAAACAAGTCACCCAGGCAACGCTCAAGCAGTATCAGCAGGAATTGAAGCGTCAGATGAAGCTGGATCGCGATGGTTCAGGTGTGAAAAGCGATCTGGAGAAGGCGCAGGCGCAGTTTCAGACCCAGGTTGCCCAGTTGAAGGTCAACGACGCACAGATCGTTCAGGCGCAGATGGAACTGGAAACGGCCAAGGCCAATCTGGGTTTCACCCGAATCGTCGCGCCGATCGACGGCGAAGTGTTGGGGATCGTCACCAAGGAAGGGCAGACCATTGTGTCGTCACAAACCGTGCCGACCATTCTGGTGCTGGCGGATGTGGATACCATGACGGTGCATACCCGTATTTCGGAGACCGATATCCTGAAAGTACGCGTCGGGCAACCGCTGTGGTTCTACGTCGTCGCAGATCCCAAACAGCGTTACGAAAGCGTGATGGGGTCGATCCAGGAAGCCCCGAACGAAGCCTTGCAGGAAGATAACTCGTCAGGTTCTTCCAATCAGCAAGCCTCGGCGGTGTATTACAGCGGCGTGTTTGCCATTGCCAACAGTAAGCGCCTGCTGCGCACCTCAATGACCGCTCAGGTGTTTATCATTACCGAACAGGTGAAGAACGCCCTGCGTGTGCCGGTTGCCGCCTTTGGTGAGCAGCAGGGCAAAGATCGTTATCAGGTACAGGTGATGAACGGCAAACAGCTTGAATCACGCTGGATCCGCATCGGCCTGAACGATCGCCAGTTTGCCGAAGTGAAAGAGGGGCTGAAAGAGGGCGATCGCGTGGTGTTGGCGCAGCATGCCGCCGGGAGTGCTAACAATGGTTAAGCCATCTCATCCCTTGATCGCGCTGCGCGGTATTTCCCGCCATTTTGTCTCTGGATTACAGACGGTGGCGGTGCTGAAAAATATCACCCTCTCCATTCAGCGTGGCGAAATGGTAGCGATCATTGGCGCGTCTGGCTCGGGGAAATCCACGCTGATGAATATCATCGGCTGCCTGGACAAGCCCACGCAGGGAGAGATGCAGATCAAGGGCATTTCCACCCAGCTCGCCAGCAGTGAACAGTTGGCGCAGCTACGCAGCCAGTACATCGGTTTTATTTTCCAGCGTTATCACTTGATGCCCTATCTAAGTGCTGCGGAAAACGTCGCCATTCCCGCCCTGTATACCGCGATGCCAGCGGCGGAACGCCAGATGCGTGCCGAATACCTGCTCACCCGGCTCGGGTTGCAGCACCGAATGAATTACAAACCGGCGCAGCTCTCCGGTGGGCAACAGCAGCGGGTGAGTATCGCCCGGGCGTTGATGAACGGGGCGGAAATTATTCTGGCCGATGAACCGACCGGTGCGCTCGATCGCGCCAGTGGTCAGGAACTGATGGGGATCCTGCACTCCCTGCACCGGTCGGGGCATACCATCATTATCGTCACCCACGATCGGGATGTGGCCAATCAGGCACAGCGCATTATCGAAATCAGCGACGGCGAGATCGTGGCCGACCAGCGTAATGAGGCGGTAGCCTTACAGGAAACCAAACCTGCGCTGCCGGTTGCTGCGACTACCGGGCGTAACTCGTTCTGGCCAAGCGTGAAAGAGGCGGTCAAGATGGCCTGGCGTGCGTTGCTGGGGCACCGTGCCAGGGCTTTCCTGTCGATGTTGGGCATCATTATCGGCGTCTCTTCCGTGGTTTCGTCAATGGCCGTTGGTGAGGGCGCACGTCAAGATATACTCAATGAAATTAGCCAATTGGGCAGCAGCACGTTAGATGTTCGCCCCGGCTTGGGGTGGGATAAACCGCGTCCGGACCTCGCCCGCTCGCTGACGGTGGCTGATGTTGAGCTGTTGGAGCGCCAACCTTATGTCGATAGCGTTTCGCCGGTGGTCAGCAATACCGTGGTCGCGGTGCGCGGCGGTAAAGAGGCGAGGGTTTCGATTTCCGGTATCAGCAACGCCTATTTTCGCGTGCAGGGGCTGCATTTTATCTCGGGCAATGGCTTTACCCAGCGCGATCTGGATGAGCGTGAGCCGGTGGTGATTATCGATCCGGAATTACGCGACACACTATTTGAGCCGGATGAAGTGGCTGAGGGCGGGATCGTCCAGCTTGCGGGGACCCCTTACCGGGTGATCGGCGTTGCCGAACGCAAAGGCGGCAAGTACAGCGGCATGATGTTGGGGGCCTGGATGCCTTACACCGCAGTGCTGGAGCGCATGTCCGGCGATATGCCGATCGAGTCGATTATGCTGCGTGTACGCGAAGGGACCTCTCTTATCGAAGCTCAGGGGCGCGTCGAATGGCTGCTGGAACAGGTGCATGGTCGACGCGACTTTTTCACCCAGACCAATGACCAGATGACCAAGGCCATCCGTAAAGCCTCGGATTCCATGACGCTACTGATCACCGCCATTGCCGGGATTTCACTGCTGGTGGGGGGGGTTGGCGTGATGAACATCATGCTGGTTTCGGTCACCGAGCGTACCCACGAGATCGGCATCCGCCTTTCGGTCGGCGCGCGGCCTGCGGACATCATGCGTCAGTTCCTGATTGAGGCGATGGTGATCTGCTCGCTGGGCGGGTTGATTGGCATTATTGGCTCCGGGCTGGCCGGGGTGATTTTCACCCTGATGACACAGGAGTTCACCATGATCTTTACCTGGCCGCCGTTGGTACTGGCCTGCGGGTTCTCGGCGTTTATCGGCCTGGGTTTTGGTTTTTTCCCTGCGCGCAACGCGGCGCGTCTGCATCCTACGGAGGCGTTGGCGCGCGAATGATGAAGAGCAAACTCCCCCTACTACTGTTGCCCCTGCTGCTGAGCGGCTGTGGTGCCTTGACGAAAAGCGACTATCAGCGGCCAATGCTGTCAGTGCCGACCGAATGGCGGGTGCAGGAGACCGGGAGCGGTTTTCTGCAACGCACCGACCATTGGTGGGATAACTTCGACGATCCGCAGCTCTCCGTGCTGATTGGGAGGGCGCTGACCAGCAACAACGATCTGGCCATTGCCGGGTTGCAACTCCAGCAGGCGAGGCTGGCAGCCGGGTTGAAGAATACCAACCTGATGCCAACCGCGACGGCAAACGGTGGGGTCAGCAATAACAAGAATCTGCGTCAGAATACGAACTCCACAGAGTCTTACAACAGCGGGCTGGAGCTAAGCTATGAAGTAGATTTGTGGGGCAAACTGGCACGGACCAGGGAGCAGGCGCAGTGGCAGGCGCAAGCCAAGGAACAGGATCGGCAAAACACCGCACTGACGCTGATCGGCAACACGGCGCAGTATTATTGGCAGATCGCCAACCTTAATCAGCAAATCAAGCAACAGCAGGCGGCTCTGGAAATCAGTAAACAGACGCTGGCGATGGTGCAATCCCGTTATGACGCCGGTGCCGCCGGGCAACTCGATCTGCTACAGGCGCAGCAATCGCTGATCAATCGTGAAAACACCTACCGCACATTGCAACAGCAGCGGGAAGAGAATCGTAATGCACTGGCGATCCTGTTCAACCGTTCGCCTACCGATCGTCAGGCCGAACGCAGCTCTCTGGATATCAATCAGGATGTGCCGGTAGCGAGTGCTTTGCCGGTAGAGGTTATTGCCCGTCGGCCTGATGTGCAGGCGGCAGAAAAGAATTTACGTGCTGCGCTGGCAGGCTCGGATGTGGAGCGTCTGAACTTCTATCCTACGCTTTCGCTGAGTGCTTCGCTCAATGCGGGCAGCACGATTTTCCAGCAGTGGTTCAGCAACCCGAGTAGAAGCTTGGGGAGCAGCGTTTCATTACCCTTCCTGAACTGGAATACCGTGCAACTGACCATCGAAATATCCGAGTTGGACGTCAAGCGGGCGGCGATCGCCTTCCGCAGCCAGGTCTACAACGCGCTTGCCGACGTGGATAACGCCATGTCGCAACGGCTCAGCTATCAACAGCAAAAAATCAATCAGCAACGCAACCTGCAGCTTAGTCAGCAGCGTTTGGCGCTGGCCAACAGCCAGTATCAGGCCGGTGCGGTCTCTCTCCAGAGCTTGTTGGATGCCGAGGATGCGTTGTTGACCATTGAAAGCAACCTGTCGGAGTTACAGTACAACTACCTCAATTCCACCATGAAACTGTGGCTGGCGTTGGGCGGCGGTGTGGAAAAAGACGGTGATATAACAGGATGAGATCATGAATAAAGATGCTTTGCCACGTCGTGTGGTGGTTACAGGTTTCGGTGCGGTTACGCCATTAGGGATGAATGCCGAGCAAAGCTGGGCGGCGATTATGGATTACCGCTTGGGTTATCGCTATTACGATAAATCTGCTGTGGGGGTCCAGTCGCGTTTCTTGGGAGTAATCGACGATGAGCCTAACTTGAAAGGGGTGCCTGCCGCGATCCGCCGTCGTCTGCCACGCTTTGCCCGCCTGGCGCTGGGGGCGGCCCGCGAAGCGATGTATATGGCCTTCCACGGGGAGAGCCCGGCGGCCTATTACGATCTGCTGGACTGCGGTACCATCATCGGCAGCGGCTGGGCGGGCCAGGATGAAATACAAAACAATCATGAGGACTTTTTGCGTGCGGGGTTGGGTTCACCCTTTGGGTGTTTCCTGTCCATGCCGAATGTCGCGACGGCCGCCTGTAGCCTGTTTTGGGGGCTGCGCGGCTATCAGAATAGCCCGATTGCTGCCTGTGCCACCGGGACGATCGCCATCGGTGATGCGTTTGAGGTGATCCGCAGTGGCCGTGCTTCGATGATGCTGGCCGGGGCAGGTGAGTCGTTAAGCAGCGACACTGCCATTTGGAATATTGATGTGCTGCGCGCCTTGGCGAGTGAGCAGGACGACATCAGCAAGGCCTGCTGCCCGTTCAGTCTCGATCGTAACGGCTTTGTCCTTTCCGAAGGTGCCGCCGTGCTTTGCCTGGAAGAACGCGAAGCCGCACTGGCGCGTGGCGCAACGATCCTGGGGGAAATCAAGGGCTACGGCAATTACTCCGATGCCTTCGACTTTACTGCGCCAGCGGAAGACAAGATTGCCCGGGTGAAAACCATCCAGCACGCCTTGCGTCAGGCTGGGGTGACGGCGGAGGAGATTGACTACATCAATGCGCATGGCACTTCTACGCCCCTCAACGATCTGAATGAAACCCAGGCGATCAAGCTGGCCTTTGGCGACGCAGCCTACAGCACGCCGCTTTCCAGCACCAAGTCTTACTCCGGGCATCTGATTGCGGCGGCCGGCAGTTTTGAATCCATTATCTGCCTGCAAGCGTTGCAGCATCAACTGATGCCCGCCACCTGTCACCTGAAAAACGCCGATCCGGAGTGCGATCTGGACTACATCAGCGAAGGGCATCGCCCGGCCCGGTTACAGAACATCTTGAATCTGAGCTTCGGCTTCGGCGGCGCGAATGCGGCGTTGGTTATCGGGCAGGCATGAGCATGATCTTCAACTACACCCTGAGCGATGCCGAGGAGTGGGCCGCCTTTTCCGGCGACTACAATCCGATCCACTTTGATTTGCAGCACGTGCGCAGAATGGGGGCCGACCAGCTAAGCGTCCACGGGATGCGTGCGATGCTGGATATGAAACGCCATCTGAGTGCGGTGTTGCTTGCAACTCCGCTGGAGCATGACTTTTATGTTTTCAGCACCCGCATGCGCCGACCGGTGCTGTGCCAGACGCCGTATCACCTGCAGATAGCGGGCAATGGCAAGCAGATCACCGGTGAGTTGCGGGATTGCGCCACGCAGGAAAGCTGTTTCAGCAGCAAGCTGGCTCCGGCCAGGTCACTAGACTTGGTGGCTTCTGAGCACGAGCATGTGCTGACCGTTAACGAGGTGATGGCACTTTGCCAGCCGTTCCCGGGGCAGGCAGCGGAGGCCACCCAGGCGTGGAGCTTCTTTGACGCCCTGCTGTTCCAACTGTTGTTGAAATCCCCGGAAACCTTGGCGACGCTGACGACGGTGCTGCCGGAACTGCAGGCGGCCACGCTGATTGAGGTGTTTGCCCAGAGTCCGGTGGTACAGACACATCATGAGACCCACTTCAGCGCCCGATTGTTTAACCCCGCAACGCTTTTTGCACCCGAAGATCGGCTGTACTACCGCATTCAGCCGATGCTGGTTATTGGGAATAAAAGCAGCGGATTGGTGTTACGCACGGTGATCGAGGCCAGAACGCAGTGGCATCCGCTGCTCGTGACTTCCGTCACCTTAAAAACATGGCCAATGGCCGATCATTAACATAGGGATATAACCATGGAAAACTACCAACAGGTTTACGATACCGTCACTGAAATGATTTGTGATGCCAAAGATCTCGATATGGCCGATCTGGCGCCGGAAATGCCATTGCATCAGTTGAAGCTGGACAGTTTGGACTATGTGGAGCTGATGGTATTGGCCAAACGTGAGTTCGGAGTCACGCTCAACGCCGAAATGTTCATCAATCAGCCGAATATGACGCTGGGTGAACTCTGTCAGAACCTGGCTGATGCGCAAAAATAACCCTATGACTAAACAATGGGTGTTAGTAACCGGAGGGAGCCGGGGGATTGGCCGTGCATTGGTGGAGGAGTTGGCCAGGCAGTGGAACGTGGTGTTCACCTACCGTAACGGCCAGTCGGCCAGCGCGGCGGTGATTGAAGCCTGCACGGGTTTGCCGGGCTGGGTGGAAAGCTGCGTCTGTGACGGCAGTGACGAGCAGGCGGTGGACCTAGTGGCACCACAGCTGCTGGCACGCCTCGGTGCGCCTTTTGCAGTGATCCATAACGCCGGGATCACGCAGGATGATTTGCACATCCAGCAAACCGGTGAGCGCTGGCGGCAGGTGCTCGACACCAACCTCAACGCCATTTTCTACTGGAACCGGCATCTGTTGCCAGCCATGATGGCGCAGGGGGAGGGAGCCATAGTGTTGATGTCTTCGGTGACGGGCATCAAGGGCAACACCGGGCAAACGGCCTATGGGGCCAGTAAGGCGGCGATGATCGGCCTGGGGAAATCCCTGGCGTTGGAAGTGGCGCGCTTTGGTATCCGGGTGAACAGCCTGCTGCCAGGGTTTATCGAAAGCGAGATGACGCAGGCTATTCCGCCGGAAGCGCTGAAGGCGCTGCGCAAGCAAATTCCTCTGCGCCGCCTGGGTAAAGCCAGCGAGGTAGCGCGTACCACCGCGTTTCTCATCGGTGATGACAGCCGTTATATGACGGGGCAAATTTTGGTGCTTGACGGTGGTTTGACTGTCTGAATGCGTTAATCCCTCCTTTATCATGTCGGGGCACTATCTATCATGTGCCCCTTTTTTATGCTCGTCTGGCCAACCTTTTACTTACTTTTTTACCGTACGTTCCCGCGAATTTATTTTTATCCACTTGATCGTTAACCTGCTATTTTTGCGTATTTTCTGATAGGTATGCTTTTTTGGATAGTTTTGGCTTATGTTTTGTGTTTGTTTTATATTTTTTTGTTTTGGGATCATTCTCTGGTAAATGCTTTCCAGGACGCCTCTACGTTTAGCCTTTCATCCGGTTACAGGGGGCATTAAATTTTTCAATAAGGTGTTTACGCATTGTATTTCCTGCTTTTCTAATGTTGTTGTTATGTTGCCATAAATTTACCTTGTTGTTCTATTCACCTACTGTTGGGTTGCCGATTTTAATCTAAATATCAGCTAAGTTGCGCTGGATCATGAGTAATTAGCATAGTTCGATACGTGAACGCTTATCGGCTATACTCCACTTAGGATTCAGGATGTTATCCGAAGGCAGGGGCTAATGCTCCTGAGCTATGTTGTGGAAATAAAAAGGAGGAAAAACCCACATATTTTTGGTGAAAAGTCAAAGAGGTACTATGACCAGTCGTAAACATTTAACCCCTTCCGAAGTAGAAAGACTGCTTGAGGCGACCCTGAAAGGTAAAAACCCTGAGCGTGACTACTGTTTGATTTATATGTGTTTTATTCATGGTTGCCGGGTGAGTGAAATCAACAGTTGGCGGCTTGCCGATATCGATCTGGAAGGCGGTAATATCTATATCCATCGGTTGAAGAACGGCTTCTCAACAGTTCATCCTCTGTATGTCCGCGAGCGGAAGTGTTTACAGCGTTGGATGGCCAAGAGAAAACATTACCGTGGCGCGGATAGTGAGTGGTTGTTTCTTTCTAATCGAGGATCTCGTTTATCGCGCCAACGTATTTATTGGCTAATTCGTAATTACAGCGAGGCGGCCAATCTGGAGGTCAATGCGCATCCCCATATGCTGCGGCATGGCTGCGGTTTCGCCCTGGCGGACCGTGGGATTGATACGCGTTTGATTCAGGATTTTCTTGGCCATAGGAATATTCAGAATACGGTGTTATATACGGCAAGTAATGCTAGAAGGTTTAAGGAAGTATGGTGATTGAAGTATTTAAATATATACCTAACGAGTCACTTTGAACTAAATTGCATCTTACTCTAAGGATACTCAAAAATAATGTCAATACTAACTATTCAATATTTCACCTCGGTAGATAAAACTAATAAATTACAACGGGTTAAATAATTAACACCATAAAAAAAACCTCACCCAGTCTTAAGTGCCTTCTTATTTATCCACCGAAAAAAACCAAACGCGAACCCTGCCTACTTTATAACCAGCTTATAACTCTTCCATTAGCACACCCCACAGAGTATTGATCTGCACATTTTCTTTTTTGAGGCCGTCCATGGCATTTTAAACCAAAATGGTCACTTTAGTTCAAAATGAATCGTTTGGCTGGAAAGGCATTACCGCCTCATCGCTATTTGCGGAGGGGGCTTTCAGTCGATGAACTAAATAAAAAGGAATGACATAGGGTTATGTCGAAATTAAACGAGTGCGCGCATTTGGAGTGCATTTTTAAAAGGAAAAGTAGTATATGAACAAGAATCTGATCGCCATGGCTGTTCTGGCCGCTTCCGCATTTTCCACCGCTGCGTTTGCTGAAGACGGCAAAGTAAACTTCTCTGGTGAGATCATCGATCAAGCCTGTACCGTGCATTCTGACTCAGAAAACCAGACCGTTACTCTGGGTAAAGTTTTTGTCGGCGCATTCAAGGGTGGCGCTGGCACCACTGCTGCCTCCAAGGATTTCTCCCTGATCCTGCAAAACTGCCCAGATACGGTTAAAACTGCGACAGTACGTTTTGATGGTACCCAGGTAGAAGGTAACGATGCCGTTCTGGCGCTGACCGATGAGCCAGATGTCGCCACTGGTGTGGGTGTTCAGATTGCTGACAACAACAACAAGGTGATTAACCTGCACTCGGATTCAAAGGCTTATCCGCTGAGCAGCACCGAAGATAACGTGCTTGGTTTTGTTGCACGTTACTACGCGACTTCAGCCACCGTCACTGCGGGTAAGGCTAACGCAGTGAGCAACTTTACCATTATCTATCAGTAAGTTTTATCCGCTCGGCTGATACGGGCGGTATAAGGCTGGTCAGGGGCGCGAAAGCCACCCCCTGGCCTTTATCTCAATGGCTGAAGTGGTGAACAAGAAATGAAAGTCTGGCGGAGCACAATAGTCGCAGCGCTATTACTAACCTTTGGTGCGCAGGTACAGGCAGGCATTATTGTCGGCGGAACGCGTCTGGTTTATGACGGCGGTAAAAAAGAAGCCTCCCTGGGGATCAATAACCCGGATAAGGTGCCCTATCTCATCCAATCCTGGGTCGATACGCACGAAGGGGACACCTCCAAGGCGCCATTTATCATTACCCCTCCTTTATTCCGCCTGGATGGTGAGCAGAATAATATTCTACGCGTAGTGCGTGCCGGGGGGAATTTACCGACCGATAAAGAATCTCTCTATTGGCTGAACATCAAATCTATTCCTTCGGCCAAGAAGCAGGAAAACAGTTTGCAGATTGCGGTCAAGACACGCATCAAGCTGATTTATCGCCCACAGGGGTTACCTGGTACGTTAGAGGACGCCGCCAAGGCATTGACCTGGCAGCGTAGCGGTAATGCGGTTCAGGTGACCAATGCATCGCCCTATTTTATCACGCTATTCTCAGTCAAGATTAATGGCAGCCCGCTGAAAAATGTCAGCATGGTGGCGCCGAAGTCCAGTGCACGCTTCGAACTCCCAGCCGATAGTGCGGGAGGGGCATTGAGTTGGGAAATCATTAACGATTACGGCGGTATTACCAAACCGTTTATCGGGAACCTATAAGGCATTCACCAGATTAAATACAGCTAATCTCTGCACAGGTAGTACAGGGAAGGGACGCGGCTTGCCGGAATTTGCTGGCGCTGCTGATAAATGGAGTTAAATGGATGAAAAACCCGAAGCGTATAGGCTTGCGAGGATTTAACCGCACCCCGTTGGCGTGGTTGATCTCATGCCAGGTTGCCATGTTAATGGGCATGTCCGGTAGCGCACAGGCTCGCGATTATTTTAACCCGGCACTGCTGGAGCTGGACAATCCGTCCCAGCGAGGGGCTGATCTGACGGTTTTTGAAGATGGCCGAACTCAGGCCCCAGGTACGTACCGGGTTGATATCTATCTGAATGGGGCGATGGTCGATACCCAGGAGCTTGATTTCTCCCTGCAGCGAAGCCCGACAGGTGAGGATAGCCTGCAGCCTTGCCTGAGCAGCGACATGCTGGAGGGCATGGGCGTGAAGATCGCTTCCTTCCCTGCTATCCCGGCCACTGGGCAGTGCGTTAATCTGGCGCAGATCATTCCCCAGGCATCGGCCTCGTTCCGTTTTAATCAACAGCGGTTGGACATCAGTATCCCCCAGGCGGCATTGCACTCGACCGTCCGTGGCTATGTTTCGCCAGACCAGTGGGATCAGGGGATACCGGCGCTGTTGGTCAACTATAACTTTAGCGGTGCCAACAGTTGGGCACGCAGCAG